>JBBTHR010000156.1:0-5368 GCA_038060295.1 Candidatus Eiseniibacteriota bacterium | reverse complement strand
GCGACGGCCAGCCGAAGGGCGAGGTGGTCGACAAGATCAAGGAAGACTTCGGCACCTTCGCGGCGTGGGAGGAGGACTTCAAGGCCTCCGGCATGTGCGCCCGCGGCTGGGTCGTCCTCGCGTTCGACCCGACCGACGGCCGGCTCCATAACTTCATCGGCGACTCGCAGAACCAGGGCGGCGTCTGGGGCACCTTTCCGGTCCTGAACGTCGACACCTACGAGCACGCCTACTTCATCGACTACGGCTCGGACCGGAAGGCCTACCTCGAGGCGTTCATGCGGAACATCAACTGGGACGAGGTGAATCGCCGCTACATGGCGGCCGCCCAGATGGCGATGGCCCGCAGGTAGACCCCGGCGCGGCGGCCGGAAACGGTCCTCCGCCCGATTGCAGTCCGGCGGGTGTCCGTGCGAGTTGCACGGACCCCGCCTTTTGCTTTGCACCCCTCCTCCTTGGCTTCGCCCCAATCTCCTTCATGGCAGCCACTTAGCAACACGGTTCAAAACCCCCTCCTACGGCATGGCCCTTGCTCTACACCCCAGGGGTTTTTCAATTCTCAATCGTATTTCGTTCGCGATGGGGATCGCGACAACCAAGGAGACCGACATGAAGACGGTAAAGGTGTTCGTCATCGCGCTGGCGGCGCTCGGAGCGCTCGCGGCGGTGAACGGCTGCACGGATACGTCCACGCGGGCCATTCTCCAGGTGGTGAGCGTGAACAACGGCCTCGTCTATTACAGCGACCTGGTGTCCGACTCGGGCGCCGTCGTCGCCGACGAAGTCCTGATCAAGGTGACGAACATTCCGAACGACGGCGGCCCGACGCTCGCGCCCGGCACGCCCTTCTCGCAGATCATCCTAACCGGCTACACCGTCACGTTCGACAACGGGATCTATCCGCCGGTCACGGGCGGCGTGACGGGTGTCGTCAACTCCGGCGGCGAGGCCGAGGTCTCCATCGCGTTGACGGACATCGGAGCCAAGGCCGCGCTCTCCCCGTCGATCGCGACGAGCACGACGGCGCGGATCACGCTGACCGGCTTCAATCACATCAATGGCGGAGCCAATGGCGATGGGGTAACGGCGAGCGCCAGCCTCCCTGTCCAGGTCGCGAACTTCGTCGACGCCGACATCCAGAACTGACCGTCTCGCCGGTCGCGATCCCCTCGGCCCGTCACGCATCTCGTGGCGGGCCGATTCTATTTCCTGGACCGCCGGGAGGGATCCCAGCGATAGACGGTGAGCGGAATGCGACCGTTGGGGTCGAACACGATCCCTTCCCGCTCGAGCCGGAAGCGCTGCGGGAGTTCCCCGCCGGCGATGCCCCGGCCGAGGCTGAGCCTTCCCTGCGCGTTCACGACGCGGTGCCAGGGGAGACGAATTCCCTCGGGCGTGGCGTGAAGCGCGTACCCCACCAGTCGTGGCTGCCGCGGCATTCTCGCCAGCCTCGCGACATCGCCGTACGTCGCGACGCGGCCGCGGGGAATGCGCCGCACGGCCGCGTAGATTCGCTGGTAGGTTTTCGAGAGCACCGGCGCGCGCGCGGAACGGGGCTTCCGCGCCGGCCCGGTCAACGGTAGGCGAACAGCATGGCGTAGATGATCCAGAGCACGATTAGGAATCCGATCGTGAGGGCGGTATACCCGAAGGCGCGGATGGCACGGAGGACGATCGGCGGGTAGGGTTCCACCAGGTGCTTCTCCAGCTCCCCGCGTTTCACCAATTCCTCGTACTCCCCTGGCTTGTCCGCCTTGAACTCCTCCAGCGGCATCCTGCCGGTGAAGATGACCAGGTCCATGGGGAATTTCTCGGGCCTCAGGTGCGTGTTGAAGAAGTGAACCGTGAAGATGAATCCGACGGCCAGGAGCGCCTCGTCGCTGTGGATGATCGTGGCGACGTTGATGAACCAGCCCGGCACGATCCGGGTGAACAATTCCGGGAACCAGAGCATCAAGCCCGTCGAGCCGATGACCAACATCCCCCAGAAGACCGCGAAATAGTCGAACTTCTCCCAGTAGGTCCACCTCCCGTAGCGGGGGCGAGGTCCCTTCCCCAGGAACCACTTGATGCTCCCGATGAACTCCTTCAGGTCCTTCCCGTTGAAGAGCATCGTGTCGGGCCCGAAGATTAGGGCGCGCCAGGAGCCGTATTCCCGGTTCTTCCGCCGGACGAGGTCGGTGACGTGCGTGGCGAACGTGACGATCATGAGCACCGCCGCCAACCGGTGGACGTAGCCCGCCGACTCGAATCCTCCGAAGAAGCGCGCCAGGAAGCGAGCCCACCCGGTGTAGGAGAACTTGAGCGTCATCCCGGTGAGCGCGAGGCTCAGAAAGCTCACGATCATCACGATGTGGAGGGTCCGGTTCAGCCGCGTGAAGCGCTCGAAGTGGACTCCCTTCGGATCATGCGCCATCGGCTTCCCCCTTGCCTTCCGGCGTGTCCGGCGGCCCCGGATTCTCCGGCGGCTCCGTCGCGGCCTCGCCCTCCACCTCCGCCGCCGCCTCCGCCTCCCGCTCCGCCTTGTCGCGCTCGCGGCGCAACTGGAGCGCACGGGGGAACCAGAGAACCGTGTGGAGGCCACCCACGATGAATGTCCCGATCAGGAGCGACGTCATTCCCCAGAAGGTATAGAAGAGGAACGGATACTTCTTCGGATCGTGGTGGGTGGCGTGCGTCAGGTAGCCGGCGAAACGGCGCGTGGCGCCCTTGTGGCACTTCTGGCAGGTCTTCAGCACGTTCTCGCGGCTCAGGTGGGACTTCGGATCGTCGGCGGGGAGGATGTCGTGCGATCCGTGGCAATCATAGCATTTGGCGGTCTTCGTATACCCCAGCTGCGAGACCTTGCCATGGTAGGTGTCGAAGTAGCTCTCCGTGATCTTCTCGTGGCAGCGGCCGCACTTCGTCATGATGTCGAGCTTGAAGCCGGTGTCGTCCGCGCGGCGGATCGTGTGCGCCGAGTGGCAGTCGTTGCAAACCGGAAGCTCCTTCTTCGTCTTCCCCACCAGCGTCGCGTGGACGCTCTTCTCGTACTGCTCCTCGATTCCGTAGTGGCACCGCCCGCACGTGCCGGGAATGTTCTTCGGATTCACGCTCGAGGCAGGGTCCTTCTTCGGCAGAACGCTGTGCGCGGTGTGGCAGTTGGTGCACATCGCCGTCACCGTGAGCCCGCTCTTCATCAGCCCCTTGCCGTGGATGCTCTCGGTGTAGTGCTCGATGATGTCGTGCTGGGTCCCCTTGTAGCGCTTCGCCGCCTTCTCGCCCTCGCGATGGCAACTGGCGCAGAGGCGCGGAACGTTCGTCGGAAATGTCGCCGAGCCCCTGTCGGTCTTCCCCAGAATGGCGTGCGTGCCGTGGCACTCCTTGCAGGTCGGGCCGTTGGCGTCCTTCTTGGCCGTCAGCAGCCCGTGCATGCTCGCCTGGTACTCCTGGCCGACCTCCGCGTGGCAGGAGGCGCAGTCTACACTCTGGACAATCGTCTCGCAGGCCCGCACGCGCGACAGGCTCACCCCCGTGTGGCACTGACTGCACGAGACCTTCGCGTGCCGGGAGTGCGAGAGATCGTCCGGGCGGACAGCCAGCGAACGCCCGCCGGCGCTCGCCTTCAGGGCCGCGTCGGCGTGGCAGCGCATGCAGTCCTTGTCCGCCATTCCCTGATCGTAGAAGACCTTTCGCACCTTGTGCGGCTGGTGGCAGTCGACGCAGGCCGGAAGCCGGTGGACTTCCTTCTCCCAGAGCTCGCCCTTGATCACCTTCCGGTGGACCGACTCGATCTCCGCGTGGCACTGGGTGCAGGTCTTGGCGATGTTGGCGCGCGCGATCGACGAGGCGGGATCGGTGTGGCGCAGGATCGAATGGGCGGTGTGGCAGGAGGCGCAATTCGGGGCGACGATCAGGCCCTTCTTGAGGAGGCCCTCGCCGTGAATGCTCTCCGAGAAGTTTTCGAGGATGTTGTCCTGGTGGATCGTGCGCTGCCGCTGGACCGGCGCGCCCTCCTGGTGGCACTTCCCGCAGAGGAACGGCACGCGGAGCGGCGCGACCGGCGAGCGTGCGTTCTTGGCGCCGACGACCTCGTGCGAACCGTGGCAATCCTGGCAGCGCGGCGCCAGGGGGTCGCCCCGGGCGATCGCCACGCCATGGAGCGACTTCGCGTGCAGCGCCTCGATGTCGTCGTGGCAGGAGCCGCACGCGGCCGGTTTCAGATCGTCTTCGTGCGGGAGTTCCTTCCCCTCGAGGTCGGCATGGCACTGAACGCAGTCGACGGAGGCGTGGATCGAGGACCTGAGCTTGGCGGCATCGACGAAAACCGAGATCGTCCGGCCGTTCCGCTTGCCGGTCAGCTCGCGGTCCTCGTGGCAGTCGAGGCACTCGCTGTTCTCTTGCGCCCGCACGCCTGCGGCCACAAGGACCGCCGCGAAGGCGAGCGCAAACAAGATCCGGTTTGGTCTCATGGCTCCATCCCGAGTATCGGAAACCTGGAGCCGGCGCCGCTATGGTCCGGACGTCGTAGCCACTAGTGGGCCTTGGCGTTACGAGGAAGGTGGCGCACCGCCGTCGGAGGACTGGGCGGCCAGCGGCAGGACGAGTGAGTTCCCGCTCGAGTCGCTCCGCGGAACGAGATCACTTGGTGGCCGCCTTCGGAGTCGTGGCCCGCGCCGCCTCGGCCGGCTTCGGCTTGTGGGGCGAGACCTTGACGATCACGATCCCCCACGCCTGACTCCGGTGATAGACGGTCCCGATGACGTCCACCTTCTGATGGATGTACTTCATCAGTGGGTCATTCGGATTGCGCCCCGGCAGTTCGCCGGCGATGAAGTAGATCCGGTCGATGGCGCGGTCGTAGAGGGCGAGCGTCTGCCCCGACTTCGCGCAGTCGACGGCGCACTGGAAGTGCCCCTTGCCGATCGACTTCGAGCCCGCCTCGAGGAAGCAGGCGGGATCCATCACCTCCGCGGTGATGGTCGTGGTGACGCCGCCGCCGATGGCCGGTTTGCCCGGCGGGACGCCCGGGAGCGACACCGTCTTACCGTCGCCGGTCCCCTTCGGCTCTTCGGCCTTGGTGGCCGCGTCGGCGGCCTTTGTGGGCGGGTCGGCGCCGTGATTGTGCTCCTCGTGGCCCGTCGCGGTCTGCGACGAAGCGTCACCCACCCGCAGTGTCGAGAACGCCGCGACGGCAAGTGCGAGGCACACGGCCGCGAGCGCGGCAACGCTGCGTTTCATGATGGCTTCCCCCTAACGCGCCCCGGAACGATTCAGCGAATCCCGAAGGCCTGTTGCTTGGATTACTTCGCGGCGCCGCCCGGCGTGATCGAGGCGATCTTCACCGCCGTCACACCGCCGCGCGTGTAGAACTTCCCGGTGACCGTCA
>JBBTHR010000155.1:0-20968 GCA_038060295.1 Candidatus Eiseniibacteriota bacterium | reverse complement strand
CCGGCGCCTCGGCCGAGCAGATCGAGCGCCAGCTCACGTCGCCGGTGGAGCGGCGGCTCTGGGAAATCCCGAAGCTCGAGTATCTCTATTCCACCTCGCGCGACGACGGCGCGCTCCTCATCGCGCGCTTCCAGGTCGGGACCGATCCCGACATGGCGCTCGCGCAGATCCGCACGCGCCTCGATCACGCCGCCCCCGAGCTCCCCCGGGGCGCCTCGATCGCGTCGGTGGCCCCGCGCGGAATCGACGACGTCCCAGTGCTCACGCTGACGCTCACCAGCCCCGCGCGCGCCGACTGGGATCAGAGCGATCTCCGGCTCGTGGCGGCCGAACTGGCGGAGCCGCTCCGGCAGGTGCCGGGTGTGGCGCGCGTGCGAATCCTGGGCGGCTCGCCGCGCGAGATCTCGATTCAGCCCGATCCCGCGCGGATGGCTGCCGGCGGCGTCTCCGTGGACGCGCTGCTCGGCGCGATCGCGGCAAACGGGGCGTCCTCTCCCGCCGGCGCGCTGGTCGCCTCGAACCGCGGCACCGAGGTCCGCGTGGAGGGCGCCTATCGCTCGGCCGACGACCTCCGCTCGCTCCTCGTGCCGACCCGTCGCGGCGGGACGATTCGTCTCTCCGAACTCGCGACGGTCGCCGACGGGCCCGGCGAGCCCGACAGCTACGTCTTCCACTCCGAGCGGGGCCGGCGCCGCGAGCCCGCCGTCACGGTGGAGGTCACGAAGCGCCCGGGCGTGAACGCCACGCTGCTCACCAAGGCGCTCCGCGCCCGCGTCGACGCCCTCCGCCCCGAACTCCTCGGCCGCGACGTCACGGTTTCGGTGACGCGCGACTACGGAGCGACCGCGAAGCACAAGTCGGACGACCTCATCTTCCACCTCCTCCTCGCGACGCTCTCCGTCGTGGCGCTCATCGCGCTCGCGCTGGGACGCCGCGAGGCGGTCATCGTGGCGATCGCCATTCCGGTGACGCTCGCCCTCACGCTCTTCGTCTACCGCGCGCTCGGCTACACGCTGAACCGGGTCACCCTCTTCGCGCTCATCTTCTCGATCGGCATCCTGGTGGACGACGCCATCGTGGTCGTGGAGAACATCGCGCGGCACTTCCGGATGAAGGACGGCCGAAACGTGGACGAGCGCGCGGTGGAGGCGGTGGACGAGGTCGGCAATCCGACCGTGCTCGCCACCATCGCCGTCATCGCCGCGATCCTGCCGCTCGCCTTCGTCGGCGGCCTCATGGGTCCCTACATGAAGCCGATTCCGGTCGGCGCTTCGATGGCGATGATCTTCTCGCTCGGCGTGGCGTTCGTGATCACGCCGTGGGCGGCGCGGAGGCTTCTCCGCGTGCCGAAGGGCGAGGCCGGCGCGCACGGCGGCGCACACGAGAACGAAGGAGCGCTCGACCGCCGCTACCGCGTCTGGATGAACCGGCTCCTCGGCGACGGTCGCTTCCGCCTCCGTTTCTTCGCAGTCGTGGCGGCCCTCTGGCTCGGCGCCGTCTCGCTCGTCATGTTCCGCGTGGTCACGGTCAAGATGCTCCCCTTCGACAACAAGAGCGAATTCGAGGTGATGCTCGACCTTCCTCCCGGCGCCCCGCTCGAGCGGACGCTCGCCGCGGCGCAGGCGGTGGCCGACCGGCTGGAGCACGAGCCCGAAGTCTCCGGCGTCCAGATCTACGCAGGGCTAGGCGCTCCGGTCACGTTCAACGGCCTCGTCCGCCACTACGACTTCCGGACGGAGCCGCGCTTCGCCGAGATCCAGGTGCAACTGGTCCACGCCGGAGAGCGGAAGGAGCAGAGCCACCCCATCGCGCGGCGGATCCGTCCCTCGCTTGAAGAGGTGGCCGCCCACTTCGGCGCGCGGCTGAAGGTCGTGGAAGTGCCGCCCGGTCCACCCGTCCTTTCCACCCTCGTCGCGGAGATCTACGGTCCCGATCTGGAGGGGCAGCGCCGGATGGCGCGCCAGGTCTGGAAGGTCTTCCGCGAGACGCCCGGCGTGGTGGACACCGATCTTCTCCTGACAGAAGGACAGCCGGTCAGAAGTCTCCGCGTCGACCGCGACCGCTCGGCGTTGGCCGGCACGTCGTCGCAGGCCGTCGCCGACGCCGCCGCGGCGCTCGTGGGCGGGGTTCCCGTCGCGGTGCTCGACGCGCCGTCGCAGGCCGATCCGGTGCTGGTGCGGGCGCGCCTTGCCGCCGCCGATCGGACCGACGCCTCTCCGCTGGCCGCGCTCCGCGTCGGCTCCGGGGCGGGAACGCCGATTTCGGAATTGGCCCAGGCCACGGCCGACACCGCGTCGCTCGAGATCCATCACAAGAATCTCCGCCGCGTCGTCTACGTCGTGGGTGACGTCGCCGGGCGCGTCGAAAGCCCCGTCTACGCGATAGCCGACCTTGGACCGCGGGTGCAGGCGCTCGCGACCCCGGACGGGAAGCCGTTGCAGCAAACCAGCACGGTCGCGCCGGACGATCTTGCCCGCTACGGTCTCAAGTGGGACGGCGAATGGCACATCACCCTCGAGGTTTTCCGCGACATGGGCGCCGCGTTCGGCGTGGTCCTGATCCTGATCTACGTGCTCACGGTCGGGTGGTTCCGCTCCTTCACGACTCCCTTCGTCATCATGCTCCCGATTCCGCTCAGCCTCGTCGGCATCCTTCCCGCCCACGCGCTTACCGGCGCCTTCTTCACCGCGACATCGATGATCGGCTTCATCGCCGGCGCGGGGATCACGGTGCGGAACTCGATCCTTCTGGTCGACTTCATCGAGCTGCGGCGCGCGCAGGGGCTGGGCCTCAAGGAGGCGGTCGTCGACGCGGGAGCGGTCCGCTTCCGCCCGATGGTGCTGACTGCGGCCGCGGTGGCGGTGGGAGCGAGCGTGATTCTCTTCGATCCGATCTTTCAGGGACTCGCCATCGCCCTCATCGGCGGCGAGGTGGCCGCGACGGTCCTCTCGCGCATGGCTGTTCCAGTGCTCTACTACCTGTTGAATCGCGGGAAAGAAGCAGTGGCATGAAGTCGAGACAGGCGCAACCTACGGAGGTGAAATCATGACCGTCAATGAAGGACTTCGCGGCGTGGCGGGGACGTTCATCCTGGCTTCGGTGGCGCTCGGTATCTGGGTGAATCCCTGGTTCTTCGCCTTCACGGCGTTCGTGGGGGCGAATCTGCTCCAGTCGGCCTTCACCCATTCGTGCCCGATGATGTGGATCTTGAAGAAGGCGGGCTGCAGGGCCGACTGAGCGCCACCTCGCCGGCAACATCCCGCGCGCCTGCCTAGCCCTGGGAACTGACCGCCGTCCCGGGGCGGAGCACCCGCCGGTGGTATTCGTGGCGGAGGGTGACCTTCATCCCTGCCGATTCGTAGAGCCGCGTCGCCCCCGTCGCGTTCTGCGCGTCGACGCCTAGTCCGATCCGCCGCTGCCCTCCCGCGTGGAGCGCGGCGAACGCGTGGAGCAGGAGCGCGCGACCGATCGCGCGGCCGCGCCAGGCGCTCCGCACGCCGAGTTCGCGGATCCAGGCCATCCGCTCGAACGGATACGGAAGGATCGCCCCCGCCGGCTCGCGTCCGTCCCACGCGACCCTCCAGAGCGACGGATCGGTGACCGGGTGGGCACGCCGCCGCGCCATCCATTCCTCCGGCGGCTCCGGCGCGAAGAGATAGTGCTCCGCGAACGACTCCTGGATCGCCTGGTGTATGGCCGCGTCGTCCTCGCCGGGGCGGTACATTCGGATCTCGATCCCTTCGATCTCCGTCGGAGTCGGACACTCCTCTCCCAGCTCGATGACCATCCTGAAATAGGTCCGCGCCACCGGATAGCCGCGGCCATTCAGGAACGCGGCCCAGGGCGAGCCGACCGGAGCGAAGAATCCCAGTGTGATCTCGCCACCCGGGGGCGCGCCGCGCTCGTGTTCCCCGGCCCGCTCCTCGATCCGCGCGCAGAGGAACGACGCGATCGTCTCGTAGGTCGGGCCGGGGCGCGAGTAGATGTCGCCGATCATCTCGTGGTGCGGCACCTTGTCCCAGATCCAGCCGTACCCGTGGACCGTGCCATCGTCGCCCACCACGATCCAGGCGTCGCGGGAGCGGTCGAAGCGCGGGAGCGACCAGTCGTCGCGCACGTCGTCCGCGTCGGTCTCGGCCTCGCCGATCTCGAAGAGGTCGCACGCGCAGACCAACTCCGCGACCGCCTCGGCCTCCTCCAACGCGGGACGCCGGAGGTGGAAGCCGGCCGGGAGTTCGGGATTGATCGGGGAATCGGGGTTCGTGGTGGAATCGTGGGTTGCCGCGTTCATCGCTTCGCTCCTGGAGTACGGGCTCTAGCCCGCCGCGGGGCCGAACCATCGGATGAGTAGCAGGCTCGCCGTCGCCGTCGCCGCCGCCGTCGCGAGCCCCACGTAGAAGGGGCGAATGCCGCTCTTCCGCATCGCCTCGAACCGCGTCGAGAGCCCCACGCCCGCCAGCGCCACAAGGATCAGGAAGCGGACCGCCGTCTGGATCGCCTTCGGCATCTCCTGCCCCGTCGCGTCGGAAAGCGCGCGAACGGCTCCGACGGTGTTGAGCAACGCGAGCAGGAGAAACCCGACGACGAAGAGCGGGAGCGACTGCTGCAGCCGCTTTCGCCATCCGCCGGAGGTCGCGCCCGCGGCGCCGCCCGCCGCCATCGCCGCGCGGCCGTACGCCAGCCCCATCGCCACGATCACACCGCCCATGAGCGCGTTTCGGGTCAGCTTCACCGCCGTCGCGACCTTTCCCGCCTCCTCGCTGTAGGCGAACCCCGCCGCCACGACCTGAGAGGTGTCGTTCACCGCCGTCCCCGCCCACGTGCCGAACGCGGCGTCGCTCATCCCGAGCGCGTGCCCCACGAACGGATAGAGAAAGACCGCCACGGTCCCGAAGAGCGTGTTCGTCGCGATGGCGAAGGAGACCTCGTCGTCGCGCGCGCCGATGACCGGCGCCGTCGCCACGATGGCCGAGTTGCCGCAGACGGCGGTGCCGACGCCGATGAGCGTCGCCAGGCGTCCCGGCGTTCCGAAGGCGCGCCCCAGCGCGTGCGCCACCGCTAGTGCGAGGAGCATGAGCGCCACGACCATCAAGAGCGCCTTCCCGCCGATCGCCATGGCCTCCGCGAAGGAGAAGGTGGCGCCCAGGAGGACGATGGCGGTCCGGAGAACCGTGTGGAACGAGAACCGGATGCCCGGAGCCGCCTGGCCGGGGAGCCGGATCAGATTCCCGATCGTGAGCCCCAGAAGGACGGCCACGATCACCTCCCCGACGGCGGTGCCCACCGCGTGAGGTAGATAGCCATGGAGGAGCCGGGCGGTCAGGCCGACCGCGACCGCCAAGAGTAGCCCGGGGAGAATGGGACCGAACGCGCGAGTCGAGAGCATGGCCGCCAAGGATGCCCTGCCGGAGGCGCCGGCTCAACCGCCGATTGCGCCCGGATTCCGATTCGAGTTCGCCCGGCGCCGACCCCCGGTGCTTCTTGACGCGCTCCCGCCCCTCGGCGAAACTCCGCCCATGAGTAAACTGAACGCCGTGCCGGAGATCTCTCCGGAAGAGCTGGTTCTTCGCATCGAATCGGGCGCGCCGCTTCGCGTCCTGGACGTCCGGGCCAACACGGCCAGCGGGCGGATCGACATCATCCCTCAAGATTGCTACGTGAACATCCGCGGCTCTCAGCTCCTCGCCATGGGCGCCGACGTCCGGAACGCGGTCCCTCCGTCCGATCCCGTGGCGGTCGTCTGCGATCGCGGCACCAGCAGCAAGCAGATCGCCGCGCATCTGAACGTACTCGGCTACAAGGCGGAGTCGATGCGCGGCGGCATGGCCGCCTGGGGCATGGCCGTCGTGCCGCGCCCGCTGACGCCACCGGCGGGTTTCGATCACTTCATGCAGTTCGACCGCGTCGCCAAGGGTGCGACCGGCTATCTCCTCGGCGCGGGCGGCGAAGCGTTGATCGTCGATCCGCCGCGGAAGGCGCAGCCCTATCTGGAGGCGGCGCGCGAGCACGGGCTCAAGGTGGTGGCGGTGGCCGACACGCACGCGCACGCCGACTACATCAGCGGCGGACCCGGTCTCTCTCGCGCGCTCGGCATTCCCTACTACCTCCATCCGCGCGACGCCATCCTCCCGTACGACGGAAGCCCCGCGAAGATCGACTACGCGAAGGCGGAAGAGGAGACGGTCATCCCGGTCGGCACCGCCTCGGTCCGCGTGGTCCACACACCGGGCCACACCGAGGGGAGCATCAGCTTCCTCGCGGGCGACGGCGTGGCGCTGACGGGCGATTTCATCTTCGTGAATTCGATCGGACGCCCCGATCTCGGGGGAAAGGCCGAGGCGTGGACCAAGGAACTCTGGGCCTCGCTGGAGCGGGCGCGCCGCGAGTGGCCCGCCACGATGCGCCTCTACCCGGCGCACTACGCGAGCGACGCCGAGCGGGAAACGGATCGCACCGTGGGAAGCACGTTCGCCGCGATCCAGGAGCGGAATGAGCCGCTCCGGTTCCACGACGAAGCATCGTTCAGCGCGTGGGTGATGAAGAAGGTCGGGGGAAGTCCGGAGAGTTACCGCAAGATCAAGGCCGTGAACCTAGGCCTGGTTGAGGTCTGGGACATGGAAGCCCAGGAACTCGACTGCGGGCGAAACGAGTGCGCGCTGGGGTGAAAAATGGCGGGGCCGACGGGACTCGAACCCGCGACCTCCTGCGTGACAGGCAGGCGTTCTAACCAACTGAACTACGACCCCACCAAAGGGCGTTGAACCGAAGAACGAGGAGTATAAGAGAACCGACTCGCGGGCGTCAACCGCGCCCTCCGCGCCCTACATCACCGCGAATCCCGCTCCCTTGTAGTAGTGCTTCACGATTTCCCGGTACCCCTTCCCCGCCCTCGCCATCCCCATCGCTCCGGTCTGGCAGAGGCCGATCCCGTGGCCGTTCCCCGCGCCCGAGACGACCACCCGCTCCGGCCGTCCCTCCGCGTCGCGCGCCACGCCGATCTTGAGGAAGCTGCTCCGGAGGATCGCCTTCCCCCCGGAGCGACGGAGCACCCAGCGGATCCGATCGCCGCGAAGCAGCGTCTCCCCCGCCGTCGTCTCGACGACCAGCTCGGCCACGCGCCCGCAGCGGGAGCGGGAGCGAACGCGAGCATCGAGGAGCGTCCCCGCGAGGAGCGTCGGTGAGGCCCCCTCCGCCGGCGCGTAGGTCCGCACCAGATCGAGAAACTCCGTCACGCTCCAGCTCTCCGTCCAGCGATAGTGTCCCGAGCGCGCGCAGTAGGAGCTGTCGTCCCTTCCCGCGTCGCGCACGCTCCGGAGATACGACGTCCAGGGCCACGGCCAGACGTCCTCCACGTTCGACGTGCGGCCGCCGCAGGTGGAGGAGTAGAGAGCGCGAAGCGGGAGCCCGTCGGCCAGCGCGACTTCGCCCCGCGTCTCGTGGAGCGCGCGGTCGCTCTGCGCGTTCTCCCGCTTCGTTCCCTCATAGACCTGGTCCTCGGTCGTCGCCCAGAGATCGAATCCCAGCTCGGCGCGGCGCCCGATGTAGGAGAGCGTGTAGGAGCGCGCGGCGACGGCCTGCGCCTTCACCGCCTCGTACTCGGCGGCAGGCGGATTTCCGATCTCGCTCGGCAGCACGCCGCGCAGGTAGCTCTCCAGTTCGACTTCATTCACCAGAGAGAGCCCCTCTCCGTTCGACGCGTGGACGCGGAAGCTCCCGCGATACCAGCGCCCCGACCAGCCGCTCAGCCCACGATCGCTCGGCACGAGGCGGAGCGTCTCCGCGGGCGATCCACTCCAGAGCGGCGCCAGTTCTCCCTCGCGGAAGACCTCGAGCGGTCCCGCGCCGAGGCGGGAGATCTGCACGCGATCGCCCCGGGCGCCGATGGCCACCGTGGCGCCGCCCAGCGTGACGAGCGTCCACGGCGTCGATCCGGCCACCAGAAGGCGCGTGCTCGCGGTCGCGAGACCGACGCGAATGGCGCGAGCCTGACGCCAGGCACGGGAGATCGGGGGCGGTCCGCCGGCGCGCGTCTCCGTCGTGGAGGGTGGTGCGGGGCTCGGCGCCGCGGGGCGAGTCGCGGGAGTCGCAGGGCGCGGCTCCTCCTCCACGCTTCGCGGTCCGGCGCAACCGGCGCCGCCCAGCGCGAACAGCGTGGCGAGAACCGCGGCGCTCCAATGCCGAGAAACGATCACGGCCGCTCTCCGTGGCCGGTCGGCGCCGGCGTGATCGAACCGAGCACGACCTCGCGCCGCGCGCCCGTGGCGGAGGGGACGTTTCCTGGGCGGCCACGCCACGTCTCGTGCGCCAGGAACGCGAACGCCATCGCCTCCTTCGCGTCGCCCGGAACGCCGTGCTTGTCGCTGGCCACGACCCGGGCGCCGAGAACCGCGGCCTCCAGGGCCTCGAGCAGCGTCCGGTTCTTGGCACCCCCGCCCGAGACGATGATCTCGTCCGGGAGCTTCGCGCCGCCGACCGAGGAGAGAGCGATCCCCTTCGCGACGGCCCCCGCCACGAGGGCGACGGCGGTGCGAAGGCGATCTTCCAGTGCCGCCCCCTCGGTGCGCGCCAGGAAGCGGTCTCGATACGCCGCGCCGAAATCCTCCCGGCCCGCACTTTTCGGCGGCTTCCGGTTGAAGTAGGGATCCGCGAGGAATTCCCGCACGACGGACATGTCGGCGCGCCCGCGGGCCGCCAGTTCGCCGCCGGCGTCGTAGCGCGCCGTGGGATCGGCCGCGGCCACGATCCCGTCGAGGAGCATGTTGGCGGGCCCGCAGTCGAATGCCATCAGACCGTCGAGCGACGCTCCCGGATGAAGCCGTGTCAGGTTCGAGATTCCACCGAGGTTGAGGAGCACGCGATCGGTGTCGGACGTTCCGAACTGATTCCAGTCGAAGCGCGGGACGAGCGGCGCTCCCTCACCCCCCGCCTGGATGTCTGCCATGCGGAAGTTCGAGACGACGGGAACGCCGAGCGCCGCCGCGAGGACCGACGGCTCTCCGATCTGCGCGCTGAAGCGGACGCCCGATCGCTCCCCGCGCGGATCGTGGAATACCGTCTGCCCATGGAACCCCACGACCTCCACGCGAACGCCGATGGCGGCGGGAGCGGCCAGCGCTTCGCGCGCGACCTCCGCGGCGACCGCGGCCAGGCGTACGCCGAGCGAGAGGAACGAGCGGAGCGCCAGCGTCCCCTCCTGCGCCTCCAATATCTCGGCGCGAATCTTGTCGTCGAAGGGGCGCGTGGCGAACGCCACCAGCGTGGAGCGATGGCGCGCGCCGTCGTCGGTGATGCGCGTCAGCGCCACGTCGATGCCGTCGGCCGACGTCCCGGTCATGATGCCGATCGCGTGTGCCATCTCCACGCCCGCCGGACGCGCCGAGCGCTCCTCCATGGGCCTGGGCGTGGTCTTGGGCGCCGGCTTCGGCCTTGGCCTCGGCGCCGCTTCCTCGTCCGCCCGTTTCCGTTTCGCCGTCATCGGCTGCTCCCTTTCAAGATTCCCTCCACGATCTGCCGCTGGAAGAGAAGAAACGCGAGCACCACCGGCACGGTCGCGATGGTCGAGCCGGCGAGGAGAGCGCCCCAGTCGACGCGGTGCTCCGACTGCGCGAAGAGCGCGAGTCCCACCGGAAGCGTCCGCATCGATTCGGACGTCGTCAGCACCAGCGGGTGGAGAAACGCGTTCCACGTCGTGAGAAAGCCGTTCACGCCGACCACCGCGAGCCCCGGGCCCGACACCGGAAACACGATCCGCCAGAAGATCGCCGAGGCGCTCAGCCCGTCGGTCCGCGCCGCCTCCTCCAGTTCGGGCGAAAGCGTCTGATAGTAGTGTGCCATGAAAAGGACGCCGAACGGATCGGCCAGATGCGGCAAGACCAGCGCCGCGTAGGTGTCCAGGAGCCCCGCGCTCGCGAAGAGGAGATAGAGCGGCGCCAGGAGTACCTGCTTCGGGAGGATCAGGAACGCGGTCGCGAGGGCGAGTAGCGTGCCGCGGCCGACGAATCCCGATCGCGCCAGCGCGTGCCCCGCCGCCGCGGCCAGGAGAATCTGGATCGGCACCGCCACGCCGGTCACCAGGAGCGAATTGAACGCGAAGCGCGCCATCGGCCCGCCGCTCCAGAGGTCCCGGTAATGCTCCAACGAGAGTGGATGACCCCACCAGTCGGCGGGCGCGATCGGCAGATCGCTCCCCGCGCCGAAGGAGACCCGCGCCATGTAGAGGAGCGGAGCCAGCGAGGCGAGGGAGATCGCGGAGAGCGCCAGATAGAGCCCCCACGCGCTGCCTCGGCTGCGCGTCGCGCGTCCTGCCCGGGCCCCGCTCGCCGCCGCGCCGCCCCTCATCGAGCCTCCCGGGCGCGCTCGCCCAGCACGTAGCGCTGGATGACCAGCAGCCCGCCGACGAGGATGAGCAGAAGGAATGCCAGCGCGGAAGCGTAGCCCATCTCGAAGTGGTAGAACGCGCGGTCGTAGAGGTGATAGACGAGCGTCAGCGTGCTCTCCAGCGGCCCTCCGCGCGTCAGCACGAAGACCTCGATGAAGATCTGGAAGGCACGGATCGTGTTGAGGAGGACCACGAAGAGGAGCACGGGACGGAGGTGCGGGAAGACGATCCGGCGCTCCACCTCCCAGGCGGAGAGCCCCTCCAGGCGCGCCGCCTCCAGCTGATCGTCCGGGAGCGTCTTCCGGCCGGCCAGAATGAGAATGGCGTAGTAGCCGACGCTCGACCAGATATCCATGATCATGATCGACGGAAGCGCGAGCCGCGGGTCCAGGAGCCAGTGGATCCGCGAGAGTCCGGCGGCGGCGAGCCAGCCGTTGAGCAGGCCCTCCTCCGCGTAGAGCGACTTGAAGACGAGGGAGATCACCACCATCGACAAGGCCGCCGGGAAGAAGATCGCCGCGCGGAAGAACGTTTCGGCCCGCCGCGCCCTCGCCAGTAGCGACGCCACCGCGTAGGCGAGCGTCAGGGTCACCGGAAGCGTTCCGACGACGAAATACGCGGTCGTGCGGAGCGCGCGCCAGAACGAGGGCGACTGGAGCGCCGTCGCGTAGTTCGCGAGCCCCACCCAGACGGTGCGGTCGGCACGGAGCGGATTGTAGTCGAGGAAGCTGAGGGCGAGGGCGTAGGCGAGCGGCGCCACGCCGAAGAAGAAAAAGGCGAGCGCCCACGGAAGGACGCCCAGGGGGCGCGCGCCCCGCTTCATGCCGCGGCGCCCCGCTCGGTCATGGCCGTTGCGGGCGCTGGCGGTTCAGGGCCGCCGTGATCCGCCTGTCGGCGTCGGCCAGCGCCGCCTCCGGCGTCTTCGTCCCGTAGATCGCCTCTTCCAGCTCCGCGTTCACGATCTCCTCGATCTCCACCCACTGCGGATGAAGCGGCGGCGAGACAGCGGTCGGAAGTTGATCCAGGAAGACACGGACGTTCGGATGCGTCACGAAATAGGAATCGGCCGCCGTGCCGATGGCCGTGGGAAACGCGTTCCCCGTCGCGAGGAAGATCGGCATCGTGTTCTCCGGCCGCACCAGGAACTCCGCCAGCCGAAGGGCGTCGCTGTGGTTCTTCGCGCGGCGGAAGATGCCGAGCACTTCCGCGCCCGCGAAGGAAGCGTGCGTGCCGCGCCCGGCCGCGGGGCGAGGCATCGGCGCGACCGAGGCATGGAGCCCGGGCGCGCTCTCCGGGAGCGCGCGGAGGAGCCAAGGCCCGCTGATGACCATTCCGAGGCGCCCCTTCCCGAACGCCTGCTCGTGCATCTCCTGGCGATCGAGGAGCGAGTAGGGCTTGAGCGAGAGATAGAAACGTAGCGCCGCCACGTTCGCGGGGCTCGCCATCACGCTCGCCGTCTCCGTGGAGTCGAGGATGTCGCCGCCGTTTCCCCAGGCGAACGGCATGAACTTCTTGAAGAGGATCTCGCGCTCTCCCGCGTTCATGCCGAAGCCCTTCGCGTCCGGAACCCGCTCGCTGATGGCGCGCGCGGCGCGGAGGAGATCGTCCCACGTTTCGGGCGGCTTCGCGGGATCGAGCCCGGCGCGTCGGAAGAGATCGTCGTTCAGGTAGAGGGCGCGCGTTCCCACCATCCAGGGGTAGGCGTAGACGCGGCCGCGGTAGGTGGTGATGTCCCAGCCGACCAGGCGATCGCGGAGCTTCGCGGCCCGGTCGGTCAGGTCGAGAAGCGTGCTGTCGGCGACGAGTCCCGGAAGGAACGTGGAGCCGAGTTCGCAGAGATCGGGAGGGCGGCCGGCGGCGATGGCGGTGACGATCTTCTCCCGCCCGCTCTGCCAGGTGAGCTGCTCCACCTGGACCGTCACGCCCGGGTTCTCGGCCTCGAAGCGCGCGAGGATCGGCTGGATCGCCGGGAGCGGCGAGAATTGCCAGAAGACGACGGTGCGGGTCGCGGACGGCTTCTTGCCGCAGCCCGCGAGCGCGAGCAGCGCCATCGCCAGCGCGGCGAGCGCCAGCGCCGCCGACCTGGCGCGAACCGCTATCCTTCGATGGCCTGGCGTACCCATCCTTGGGCCTTTCCGAGACGCCGCACCGCCTCCGCGCGGGTCACGCCCGCGAGGCGCATCACGATCGCCACCTTGAGGACACCACCGGCTCGCCGCAACGCCGGCATCGCCTCTTCGTAGCGCGCCCCGGTCGCTTCCATGTAGACGCGCTTCGTCCGCTCCTCCAGCTTCCGGCTCGCGGTGCGGAGATCGACCATCAGATTTTCGTATGCCTTCCCCATCTGGATCATCGTGGCGGTGGAGAGCATGTTGAGGACCATCTTCTGCGCGGTCCCCGCCTTCAACCGCGTCGACCCGGTGAGAATTTCCGGCCCCACGCGCGGGGCGATCACGACATCGCACGCCAGCTTGCCGTCGGAGGCGGGGTTCGCGGTCACGGCGATCGTGACGGCGCCGATCTTCCGTCCATAGGCGATGGCGCCGATGGGATAGGGTGTGCGCCGACTCGCCATGATGCCGACGATGACATCGTTCGGGCCGGCCTTCTTCTTCCGGAGCGCCGTGACGGAGGCCTTCGCGTCGTCTTCGGCTCCCTCGACCGAGCGGACCAGCGCGCGGCGCCCCCCAGCGATGATTCCCTGGACGAGCGTGCGGGGCGTGCCGAAGGTGGGAGGACATTCGGCGGCGTCGAGGACGCCGAGGCGGCCGCTGGTTCCGGCGCCGACGTAGAAGATCCGCCCGCCGCGCTCCAGCCGCTCCACGATGAGGTCGACCGCCTTGGCGATCTTGGGCAATTCGCGGCGGATGGCGCGCGGAACCCCGGCGTCCTCCTGGTTCATGAGCCGGAGCACCTGGGGTGTGCTCATCCGGTCGAGACGGCGCGAGCGGGGATTCCGCTGCTCCGTCACGAGCCCCGAGAGTTCTCGAAAGATGGTCTTGCCGCTGCGGCGGTCGGTCACCGGGTTCGAATCATCCGTCCATCGTGGTCGGCCGTTCGTCCCGTGGCATCGGTTGCGCGCACACGGAAGAGATAGACTCCGGTCGCCGTGGTGTGTCCCTGCGAATCGCGACCGTCCCAGCAGTATACGTTGAAGCCGGCCGCGCCGGGCAGCGGGATCGACGCGACACGGCGCCCCGCGACGGTGTAGAGCAGCAGGTCGACCCGACCGGCCGGTGCGCTCAGTTCGTACTGGAAGATCGAGCCGCCGCAGCCGGCGCCCTGGCGGCGCGGATCGACGACCGCGACTCCGCGAAGCGTGAATTGCGAGCTGATCTGGAACGTGGCGTCGTCCAGCCCGGCTGTTCTCCCGCCGATGGCGAGCTGGAGGAGCCGCTGCCCCGGCCCTCGATCCCCGGCGAGACTCTCCAGCGCCCACCTGCGGCCCGTCGCGTCGAGCGACGTCGGCGCGCCCGGGATCGCGATCCCGTCGAGATGGAGCGAGAGGGAGTCGGCCGTGAGCGGAACCGGCGACGTCACCTCCGCGCGCAGGAGCGAGGAACTTTCCACGAAGACGCCGTCGATGATCTCCACGCCGGTCGCGAAGTAGCGGATCGGCGTCCGCACGGCGAGCGGAAATTCCTGCACGCGGCCGCTGTAGTCGGTCGCCTGCACCAGCAGATCGTAGTTCCCCACGCGCGGGCGAACGTTGCCGGTCAAGACCGCCTGCCGCGAGGTGTCGGAGAAAACAACCGTGAAACGCGTCGAGTCGAGCGGCGTGGTGGTGTTCGTGGCGAGGTCCCGCTCGGCCATCACGAGCCGCGTCACCGCCTCCTCGTCCCGCACCTTCGCCTGGAGCGTCAGGCTGTCGGTCGGCGAGTCGCTGACGAGCGGGGTCCCGGACGCGACGGCGTTCCCGTCGAGGGTGACCTCGAAGACGCGCGGCGGCAGCGCGTCCATCTGGAGCATCGGGTCGCCCAGGAGGAGGATCGTGCGCGTCATCACCTGCTGGAGGAAGGAGGTCGAGGCGTTCTCCACCGCGGCCTGCATCAAAACCTCTCCCAGGACCCAGCGGGCGCGCCGTGCTCCCCCGGCGTCGATCACCGAGGGGGGCGTTCCGTAGAAGGCCTTCGCGACCAGCTGATTGTAGGCGGAGTTTGTCTCCAGAACTTCGTAGGCGCTGCTCCCGAGGGAGGCGATCGCGCCCCGGTCGGAGAGGTTGAACCAGAGCTCTCCGATCGCGTCGGTGCTGTCGATGGAGCCGTCGCCCAGCGGGCCGTCGGCGAATTGGTTGGCGTGGCAGCCCCAGACCATCAGGAACGACGGGCGATTCACGTTCGCGATGTCGGCGACGTCGCCCGAATAGCGGCAGAAGCGGGTCCCGCAGAAGAGGAGTTCGTGCGCGACCAAATAGCGATTGGCGTGGGCCTGGATGTTCACGATCAGCGCCCCGCCGGCCACGCGGTTCTGGAACGCTTGAGCCCCGTTCGTCGTCTGCCGCAGTCCCTCCTGCACGCATCCGATATCGCGGCATGTCGGGCCATTGATGCTGGGGCAGGGAGTTCCGAGCGGGTCGGTGTAGGTCGCGAGACGGAATTGCTCCGACTCGATGTCGGCTGTCGCGGGATTGCTCTCCGCGAGGTTCTCGACCGCCTGGTTCGCGTCGGCGAACGCCGCCTCGGCCGGCTGATCGCAATAGGCCGCCGAAAAGAAGATGCTGGACGAGTAGCGATCGTCCGAGACGAGCAGCTGCTTTCCCCGCCACTGATCGGTCGGGAGAAACGTCTCGTACTGGATCAGTTTCGTGACGAACTGGTCGAGCTCGCCGGCGCTGCTGGAGGGAATGCGGCCGAGCGCCAGGCGCGGGGCGAGATCGCCGTCGAGGGGGACGACGTGCTCCAGCCCCAGAGAATAGTACGAGTCGTTCGCGACCAGCTCCCGCCCCTGCGGTCCGAAGATCTCCTCGAACTTGAGGTACGTGGGGATCCAGTCCGCGCCCGATGCCGGGAGGTGGCCCTTGTAGTCCATGCTAGCGTCCCCCGCCAACACGACGTAGAGCGGCGCCGGCGTCCATGCCAGGTAGGCGTGGCGCAGGTAGCGCCGGATCGCGTGCGGCGACTTGATTCCACCGTTGAACTCGTCGTAGATGTCCTGCACGTCGGCGACCTCGACGACGTATCCCTTCGATCGCCGGTAGTCGGCCAGCCGCGTCGCCGGCACGGCGAATGCCGCGGGCGTGACGACGATCGAGCGAGCCTGCTTCCCCGTCGTGAAGGCGCCCGGGACGCGCAGGGCTGACGGCGTGTCGGCGACGACTTGGCCCGCGGAGATCGGAGGTTCCCCACCGGCCGCGAACGCGACGAACGCTCGGGGCCCGCCGCTCGCGTCGCAGCGAAAGACGGCCTGGTACCCGCCGCCGGCGGGCGACACGAGAACTCCGGTGACGCGCGCCGAGGCGGTCGGATTCGTGACGTCGTGGATCTCCACGTTCGCGTTCGTGAAACCGGTGACGGTGATCTCGCAGACGCCCGCCGTCGTTCCCGAGTTGAATTTCAGATAGTCGGAGCGCGCCGCGAACTTGCGCGGATAGGTCACCTCGATCACGTCCAGCCACGCGGCGCTCCCGCCGATGAAGGTGCTCCCTCCCGGCCCCTGGCGCGTCCCCTCGTGCCGGAACGAATTCACGCCGGCGCCGATGTGGCTGCTCGGAATCGTGAATCCGCTGTCGAGGAGGAAGACTTCCTGCCCGACGAAGATGAATCCGTTCGCGAGCGTGTCGGGCGGCCCGGCCGAACCCATGAAGTAGATGCCGAGGCGGTGGGTCGAACCGGTCTGCCCCTGATACCGAGCGCGGATCCGGGAGGGCGCGCCCGCCGGCTCCGCGTCCACCAGCGGGAGCGGCGTCGAGAAGTCCTCCACGCTCGTCTCGCTTCGTCCGTTGGTCCAGAAGAGGTAGCCGATGTTCTCGGGGGGCGCGGCAGAGAACTGATCGGGCGCGGAGAGAATCAGGTTGTCCTGCTCCAGCCGGGCGATGTCGTAGAACCAGGTGGGAGTCGCGGGCGTCGGCGCCGGATTCGTGCCGTCGATGGAGCCGGCAACGAGCGCGTCGGCCGCGGTCCAGGTCAGCCAGGTGGCGTTCGCGTCGGCGTAGTGGTTCTCGATCGATCCCACCCCGACGCGATCGCGAAGCGAGCGGGCGTGGAATCCGACGGCGTCTCTCGCGTCGAAGACGCCATTGGAATTCGCGTCCCGCGCCACGACCGGGATGGCCGTCGCGGTGGCGCTATCGCCGGAGTCGTCGTAGCCGCGCTCCCAGACGCCGATCTTCGCGATGGCGATCCCCGGCGGGAAGCCGGCGCCCGCGAGCGTCGCGTAGGAAACGGATGCCCACCCGGTCTGAGTCACAGAGAGACGGAACTCGGGATTCCCATCGAGGAGGCGCCGCGCGCCCATCGCGCGCCCCGCCGCGAACAAATCGCGTGGACGCCGCGGGAAACGCTGGGCCGAGGCATGATTGAGCAGAAGGCGTCTCTGAATCCGGCGCCACGATTCCGTATCGGTTCCCGGGCGCCCCGCGGCGCGGAGCGCGATCTCCCGATCGGCAGCCGGCACGAAGTCGACGCGAACGACTAGGCGGCGAAGAACGCGATAGGAACGAGTCGCGGGATTCCACCGGACCGGAGCGACGCGCACCGGAACCGTCCAGAGTTCTCCGACCGCGTTCCCCGCTCCAAGTGAGGCGACCGCCTCGGGGTAGGGTCCGACTCCGGAGTAGATCGCCGGCTCGGGCGCGTAGCGAAACTCGCTCTTCGGCCCCTCCTCCGGATCGTCGGAGACGATCCGCTGGAACACCGCCGGCGCCGGCGGATTCCCCGGCCGTTCGTCGGACTCCTCGATTTCGACACGCAGTCGCGGGGTCATGCCGTCGGGCACCGCCACTTGCAACAGGTCGGTTGGAAGTGCGGGACGACCCGGCGGTTCGATCGTCACCGCGCCGTCGACGCGCACGCGCTCGAACCGTTCCTGGCCGACGGCGATCGTGTCCCACCGCGCCTGGCCCGCCAGATATTCGAGCCGCACGCCTCGCGGATCCTCGCTCAGAACGCGCACCGCGCGCGTGGAGCGAAGCGCCGCGGCATCGGCGGGACCCGGCAGCGACGACGCCGTCGCGAGGATCGCGAGCGCCGACACCGCGGCCCGACGGCAGACTGCGGAAAAATCGGACAGGCGGCGGCGCGTGAATCGATCGCGTGGCGTCTGAATGGCTCTTCTCCTGTGGGGGACCGCGTCGGAACGGAGCGACCGTGGCGAATTGTAGGAACCGGCTCGATGGGGCGTCAAGGCAACTCCTCCGGAAATACAAGGGGCAGCGAGGTTTGACACCGGTTTAGGCCGGGTGCTACGATTTCCGGCACCCCGATGCCACCATCACGAAACGTGTTCACCCGCCTGGCGAGGAGCCGACCGATGAGGATGACAGCGCCGGGACCGGTCGCGCTCCTGGCGCTCCTGGCCGCCTCTCTCGCGCTCACCGACAGCCCTCTCCGCGCCGCGCCGCGAGAGCGGATCTACATCGTCGGTTTCGACGGGATGGACTTCGGCATGGTGGAGCGCCTCCTCGCCGAGGGGAAATTGCCGAACCTCGCCTGGATGAAGGAGCACGGCGCCATGAGGCGCCTCGAGACGACGAATCCGGCGCAGTCGCCGGTCGCCTGGTCCACCTTCTCGACAGGCATGAATCCCGGGAAGACCCGGATCTACGATTTCCTCCGCCGGAACCCGAAGACCTACTACCCCGATTTCTCGACGGTCACGGTCCAGCGCGGCCGCTTCGCGTTCGGCTTCCTGCCGACGCGCGCGCCGAAGGTGACGAACAACCGTAAGGGAACGACCTTCTGGGCCCTGGCGGCGCGAAAGGGGATCAAGGCGACGATCCTCCAGGCCCCGATCAATTTCCCTCCGGAGCCCCTTCCTAACGGCGTACTCCTTTCCGGGCTGGGGGTTCCCGACATTCGGGGGACGATGGGGACGTTCTCCTACTGGGCCACCGACGCCACGAACGCCGGGGACACCGAGATGGGCGGCAAGATCGCGCGCCTCAAGGCCGACGCCACGGGGCGCGCCCGCTCCGTCGTGCATGGACCGCGGAATCCCCTCGCCGAGCGCGACCCCGAGGGGCGCATCCCCGACCTCACGATTCCGATCGAATTCCAGCGGGTGAAGGGACGCGTTCCCTCGGTCCGGATCTCGCTCCAGGGAAAGGTGAGCGTCGTTCGCCAGGGAGCGTGGAGCGATTGGTACACCATCCGCTTCACCGTCGCGCCGCTCGTGACGTTGCGCGGAATCGCCCGCTTTCACGTCGTGGAGGCGTCGCCCGAACTCCGCGTCTACCTCTCCCCCATCTCGCTCGATCCGCGGAAGCCTGCCATCCCGATCAGCCAGCCCCCCGCCTACAGCGCGCAGGTGGCGCGGCGGATCGGGCTCTACAAGACGCTCGGCTGGCCCGAGGACACCTGGGCCCTGAACGAGGAGAAGATCGACGAGCGGATCTTCCTGGAGGACCTCCACGGGACCTTCAACCGGCAGCGCGACGTCGTCTTCGACGCGCTCCGCCATACCGATCCCGATCTCTTCGTAACCGTCTTCCAGTCGACCGACAAGATCCAGCACATGTTCTGGCGCCTGATCGATCCGAAGCACCCGATGTACAACCGCCGGTTGGCCCAGCAGTACGGCGGCGAGATCGACCGCGTCTACCTGCGCGCCGACTCCCTCGCGGGCGAGTTCCTGGCGCGCGCGCGGCGCGACGGCGGCACGGTGATGGTCCTCTCCGATCACGGATTCTCGTCGTTCCGGAAGGCGGTGAACATCAACACCTGGCTCGTCCGAAACGGCTACATGACGCTCTCGAAGATCGATCCGGTGCGCGACCGAAACCTGGAAGACCTCTTCGGGCGCGGCACCTTCTGGCCCAACGTCGACTGGTCGAAGACCCGCGCCTACGCGCTCGCCCTGGGGCAGATCTACGTGAATCTCAAGGGACGCGAGCGGGACGGCGCCGTGGCGCCGGGGGCGGAATACGAATCGGTGCGAAACGAGCTGATGGCGAAGTTCGCCACGCTCCGCGATCCCGAGACGGGCGAGCCGATCGTGCGGCGGATCTTCAAACGCGAGGAGATCTTCAAGGGGCCCTACTTCGGCGAGGCGCCCGACATGGTCGTCGGCTTCCACGAGGGGTATCGCGTCTCCTGGCAGACCTCCCTCGGCGGCATCCCGCCCGAGATCGTGGAGCCGAACGAGCGGCGCTGGAGCGCCGACCATTGCTCGGTCGACCCCGAACTCGTCCCCGGCGTCCTCTTCTGCAACCGCCCCATCGCGAGCGAGAAGGCCCGGATCGAGGACATCGCGCCGACGGTGCTCCGGAGGCTCGGCCTCACGCCGCCCGCCGACATGGACGGCCGCGACCTCGGCATCCAATGACCGCGCGCTGGCGCCTCTACTGGGAGCTGGCCCGCCCCTTCACGCTCATCGCCCCCGCGCTCGGGATGTTCACCGGGAGCGTCATCGCCCTCGGAGCCCCGCCCGCGGTCCCGCTGGGCGCCTGGGTCGTGGCGAAGATCGCCAGCGGCACGCTGATGGCCGCGGTACTCAATGCCGCCTCGAACACGCTGAACCAGGTCACCGACCTGGAGGCCGACCGGATCAACAAACCGAGCCGCCCCATCCCCTCCGGCCGGATCGCCTCCGCCGAGGCGGTCAAGGCCGCGGGGGCGCTCTACGCGGCCGCGTTCCTCCTGGCCGCCGTGGCCGGGCCGCAGTGCGTCTGGCTGGCGGGAATCGCGGCGCTTCTGACGGTGCTCTATTCGGCGCCTCCATTCCGCCTGAAGGCGGTCCCCTACCTGGCGAACGTCGTCATCGCGGTGCCGCGCGGCGTGCTGCTCAAGGTGGCGGGGTGGTCGTGCGTGCGCGATTTCGGGCGGGCCGAGCCGTGGTACATCGGGCTCGTTTTCGGGCTCTTTCTCCTGGGGGCGACCACGACGAAGGACTTCGCCGACGCCCGCGGCGACGCGGCGGCCGGCTACCGCACCCTGCCGGTCGTGCTCGGTCCGAAGCGCGCGGCCTGGCTCATCTCGCCCTTCCTCGTCCTGCCGTTTCTCCTGATCCCGTTCGGGATCCACGCCGGCGTGCTGACCGGGAGCGTCCCGCTTCTCCACACCCTGACGGCCGTTCTGGCCATCTGGGGCGCCTACGTCGTCTCGCTCATGGTCCGCAATCCCGACGACCTGGCTCGGACCGAGAACCACCCCTCCTGGACCCACATGTACGTGATGATGTTCGTGGCGCAGGTCGGCTTCGCGCTCGCGTACGTGGGGCCCGGCCGGCCGTAACCCCCGCCGAACGCGCGAAGGGCGCGCCGGGGAACCCCGACACGCCCTTTCGCTATTTGCATCGCTCCTGGGGGAGCGACTGTTTTCGTGCGCCCCTGGCTGCTTCTACGTCAACGCGGTTCGTCCACGCGCCGGAGAGGACGCGCGACGTCGCGCATGTTCTGCGGCCGGTGGAGGGGGGGAACCCGAGCCGCGCATGACG
>JBBTHR010000154.1:0-1866 GCA_038060295.1 Candidatus Eiseniibacteriota bacterium | reverse complement strand
AAGCGAAATCCGCCCATTTCCGGAGGGGTGAAACCCCTCCCCGGGCAGAGATCGTGGCTCAGAAGCGATTCTGCGAAGCTGAATTCCGCGCCGTTTTTTCGTCCGACAGACTCCTAGCTAGTGTCCGTCCTGAAACTCGAAACGGGAAGGTGTTAGGGCTGTGAAGGGGAGTGACGCATCCGGGGATGGTGCGCTCTCACCGATGATGTACGTTGGGGTTATCGAGACTCTCAACGCCATCGGGGAGGCACCGCCGGATGCGTCACCTAACGCCGCAGCTCCCGCTCACCGCGCCATGGATCGGCCACGAGCACGCCGCTGAGTTGGCCGCCATGAGCGCCCTGCTGGATGAACAACCTGTGTTGGGGCGGCTCATTCAGCAAGACCTCGAAGCCGGGTGTGCCAGGAATCCGCGGACGGGCCGCCCCGGGCTGACAGGCGAGCAGACGCTGCGGATCCTGGTGGTGCGGCAGCTCACCGGGTGGACCTATGCCGAGTTGGCGTTCCACCTGGCCGACTCCGCGACGTATCGCGCGTTCGGTCGGCTCGGGGCGCTGACGGCGACGCCGTCGAAGTCCGCGCTCGCCGCGACGCTTCGTCGCGTGCGCCCGGCGACGCTCGCCACGCTGAACCAGCAGCTGGTCACCAGTGCGGTGGCGCGCGTGGTGGAGCCGGCGCGCACCGTGCGGATGGATGCGACGGTGGTGCCGGTGGCGATCCATCCGCCGACCGATTCGAGTCTGTTACTCGACGCGGTGCGGGTGCTCCAGCGCTTGCTGCGGCGGGCGCAGGCGGAGGCGGGGTTCACGGCGTATCACCGCCACCTGAAGCGGGCGAAGCGGCGGGCCATCGAAATCGCGCACCTCGCGCCGCGCGCCACGGGCCGGCGGCGCGCCTGCTACCGCGACCTGCTCCGGCTCACCGAGGCGACCGTCACCTACGCCACCGGCGCGCTGGCCCATCTGGAGGGACTGCCGGCCACGCCGGCCCGCACGCGTCTCCAGACCCAGCTGACCGCGCTGCTGCCGCGCGTCGCCCAGGTCATCGCCCAGACCGAGCGGCGCGTCTTCCACGGCGAAGTCGTCCCGGCGCCCGAGAAGCTCGTCTCGCTCTTCGAGACGCACACCGACGTGCTGGTGAAGGACCGGCGCGACACCTACTACGGCCACAAGATCTTCCTCACGACCGGCCGCTCCGGGCTCATCCTCGATTGTGCGATCCCCAAAGGGAATCCGGGCGACGTCACGTGGACGGTGCCGCTCGTGCGCCGCCAGCAGGCGTTGTTCGGGCGCGTGCCGCGGCAAGCGAGCTTTGACGGGGCCTTCGCCTCGCAGGACAACCTCACCCACGCCAAAGCGCTCGGCGTGGCCGACGTGTGCTTCGCCAAGAAGCGCGGCCTCGCTGTGCGCGACATGGTGCGCAGCGAATGGGTCTACGACAAGCTCCGCCGCTTTCGCGCCGGGATTGAGAGTGGCATCTCGCTGCTGAAGCGGGTGTTCGGACTTGCGCGCTGTGTGTGGAAAGGCGCCGCCGGCTTTCAGGCCTATGTCCGGACGGCGATCCTCGCGGCGAACCTGCTACTGCTGGCGCGCCACCGCCTCACCTGACGAGTGTCACGCACCACTCCCGCGCGCGCGGCCGCCGATCCGGGTCGCGCGACCCTCGGTGCCGCGGCGATCGCCGCCTCGGCCGTCATCGCACGCGATGGCTGCCACCTGCTCCGATCACCCGCCACATCATCGCAGTTCCACCCGTGTCGAGGCTACAAACAGCTCAACATCGCCGCGAATACGGTGTTTCGGGACGGACACTAGCTACTCGGCCAACGGCCGCCAGGTGACGGCGTCGAACGCGAACTCGATTGTC
>JBBTHR010000153.1:0-12483 GCA_038060295.1 Candidatus Eiseniibacteriota bacterium | reverse complement strand
CCACCTGCCGGACGAGATTGATGTAGTAGTAGAGGCCTTTCATCTCGTCTGTCGAAACAGCCATACAACCCTCCTGAGGTCGATCGGTCGCGCGGAGGAACCCGGTTGCCGCTCGTGGGCGCGACACGCCAGCCCGAAACACTACCATAGTGGTACGGACGCCGCTAGGCGGCGGCTGACGGCGGCTATCGGCCCGGCTTCCACCCCCGCAGGCGGAGACTGTTGCCCACGACCGAGACGCTGCTCATGGCCATGGCTGCCGACGCCACGGTCGGGTGGAGAAGCCACCCGGTCAGCGGGAAGAGCGCTCCGGCCGCCAGCGGAATGGCGATCACGTTGTAGGCGAAGGCCCAGACGAGGTTCTCGAGGATCGTGCGTCGGGTTCGGCGCGAGAGGTCGAGGGCGTCGGCGATGGCGCCCAGGCCGCCGCGGACGAGCGTGATGTCGGCCGCCTCCATGGCGACGTCGGTGCCGCTTCCGATGGCGATCCCGACGTCGGCCGCTGCGAGTGCTGCCGCGTCGTTCAGCCCGTCGCCGACCATGGCGACCGCCGTTCCCCCCTCCTGGAGCCGGCGCACCAGCGCCACCTTGTCTTCGGGGGAGAGCGACGCGTGGACCTCCTCGATCCCGAGCGACGCGGCGAGCCTCCGGGCCGGCGCCTCGCGGTCGCCGGTGGCGAGCACGAGCCGGAGGCCGCGGCGCTTCAGGCGCGCCGCCGCTTCCGCCGCCTCCTCGCGAGGCGCGTCCTCCAGGGCGAAGAGCCCCGCGGTCGTCTGGCCGATGCCGACCCACGCCACGCTCTCTCCCCGCTCCGCCGCTTCCTCGGCCGCCACGCGGAGTTCCTCGGGCGCGCGCCCGGCGAAGGCCGCGAAGCCGAAGGAGCCGACCCGCACCGAGACGCCGCCGACTTTCCCCTGAGCGCCGTGCCCCGGGATCACGTTCACCCCCTCGGCGAAGGGGAGCGACGCGGAGCGCCCGGTGGCGCGAGCGTGGCGGACGATGGCGCGCGCGATCGGATGCTCGGAGCCGGCCTCGATCGCCGCCGCGTGACGAAGAACGCGCGCCGCGTCCTCCCCCGGCGCGGCCAGGAACGAGGTCACGGCCGGCTCGCCGCGCGTGAGGGTCCCCGTCTTGTCGAGGACCACGATCGAGAGCTTTCCGACCCTTTCCAAGATTTCTCCCCCGCGAAGGAGGATGCCGCGCCGCGCGCCGACTCCCGTACCGACGAGGATCGCGGTCGGCGTGGCGAGGCCCATGGCGCAGGGGCAGGCGATGATGAGGACCGAGACGAAGGCCACGAGCGCGTAGCGGAGGGGCGGCGGAGGGCCCCAGAGAAGCCACGCCGCCGACGTGAGGAGCGCGATGAGGAGGACGGCGGGAACGAAGCGGCCCGCCACGCGGTCGGCCAGCGCCTGGAGCGGAGCCTTTCCCCCCTGCGCCTCCTCCACCAGCCGGACGATCCGCGCGAGGGTCGTGTCGTCGCCGACGCGCGTCGCGCGGAGAAGGACCGGGGCCGAGCGATTCACCGTCCCCGCGGCCAGCGGATCGCCGACGGCGCGCGCGACCGGGAGCGGCTCGCCCGTCAACATCGATTCGTCCACCTCGGTCGATCCCTGCTCGATCAGGCCGTCGACCGGGATCGTCTCGCCGGGGAGGATCTCGATCCAGTCGCCGCGCGCGATCTTCTCGAGCGGCGTCTCCTGCCGCGCCGCGAGTGGGGAGGCCATGGTGAGCCGGCGTGCGGTGGCCGGGCGGCGGGTCAGGAGCGCCTTCACCGCCTCTCCCGTCTGCCTCCGCGCGCGCGATTCGAGAAGGCGGCCGAGGAGGACGAACGCCACAATCATGGCCGCCGTGTCGTAGTAGACGTGCCCGCCCAGGCCGGTCGATTCGAACCAAGCAGGCGCGAGCGTGACGGCGAGGCTATAGAGGTAGGCGGAGCCGGTTCCGAGCGTGACGAGCGTGTTCATGTCGAACATGCCGTGGCGGAGCCCGACGGCAGTCCGCCGGTGGAACGGCCATCCGGCGATCCACTGCACGGGGGTGGCGAAGAGGAGGCCGAGCCATCGCGCGGCGCCCATGTCGTGGACGAAGAGATGGACGAACATCAGGGGGAGGCCGAAGGCCGCGGCCAGGAGGAGCCGGCGGCGATTCGCGCGCTCTTCCTCCAGCCGCATCCGCTCGCGATCGGCGCCGGACGAAGCGGCGCGGGGAGCGGCGCGATAGCCGGCCGACTCCACGGCCTTCACCAGCGCCGCGACGGAGGCGTCCGGCGCCGAGACGACGAGCGCCTCCTCCGTGGCCAGATTGACCGCCGCGCTCTCCACGCCGGGAACGCGCTTCAACGCATGCTCCACCGCCGCCACGCATCCGGCGCACGTCATTCCGTGAATGGAGAGGCGCGTTTCTCGTTGCATCGTTTCAGTGGTCATGGGCGTCTGTAGTGGAGGGTCCTTGGTTCGCGCGTCGGCGCGCCGTTCGAGCCGTGTGATTCCCATACCGGCGGGCATCGGAGGCTGCTACGATAGAAGGCTCCGATTCGCCCGTAACCTCCATTGTGGAGCAATCATGACCGGCCCCGCCATCACCGAAGCTCAAGTCTTGGATGCCCTCCGGTCCGTGATGGATCCGGACCTGCACCGCGACATCGTCTCCCTCGGCTTCATCCGAAACATGAAAATCGAGGGGAGCGTCGTCGCCTTCGACGTGAATCTCACAACCCCCGCCTGTCCGGTCAAGGATCGACTTCGCGATCAGTCCCGGCAAGCGGTCCTGACGAACGTACCCGGCGCGACCGACGTGAGGGTCAACATGACCGCGGAGGTTCGCCGCGCGCAGGCCCCCGACACGTCGGCCCTCAAGACCGTGCGGAACATCATCGCGGTCGGAAGCGGGAAGGGGGGCGTGGGGAAGTCGACCGTCGCCGCGAACATCGCCGCGTCGCTCGCGTCGAGCGGCGCCCGCGTGGGGCTCCTGGACGCCGACATCTACGGACCCAGCATCCCGATCATGATGCAGACGGGGACGCCGGCCGAGCCGCTGGCCGACAACACGATCCAGCCCGGCATCGCCCACGGCGTGCGCCTCATGTCGATGGGCTACCTGACGCCCGGCGATCAGCCGCTCATCTGGCGCGGCCCGATGGCGCACAAGGCGCTCCAGCAGTGCCTCCTCGGCGTGAACTGGGGCGAACTCGACTACCTGGTGGTCGACCTTCCGCCCGGCACGGGCGACGTTCACCTCACGCTCGTGCAGACCGTTCCGGTCGCGGGAGCGGTGATCGTCTCCACGCCGCAGGACGTGGGCCTGCAGATCGCGATGAAGACGCTCCGAATGCTCCAGCAGACCAAGGTCCCGATCCTCGGCATCGTCGAGAACATGTCGTACTACCTCTGCCCGCACTGCGGAGAGCGCGACGAGCTGTTCGGCCACGGAGGCGCGAAGGCAGCGGCGGAGTCGATGAAGATTCCGTTCCTCGGCGAGATCCCGCTCGACATCGCCATCCGCCGGTACTCCGATCGCGGCACGCCGGTCTCCATCGCCGAGCCCGAGTCGCCGTCGGGACTCGCCTTTCGTGAAATCACCGGAAAACTGGCGCAGCAGGTGAGCATGCGGGCCTTCAAGAACATCGCCCTCTCGATCGTGGAGGAGTAGCGTGGCGCCGCTCACCCCCGAGCAGACGACGCCGGTCGGGCTCCGGAAGAAGGGGGGCGAGCGATTCACCGTGGCGTGGGCCGACGGGCACGAGAGCGTCTACGGCGCCCGCTATCTGCGCGGCCGCTGCCCCTGCGCCCAGTGCGTGAGCGAGATGACCGGCCAGCGGCTCGTCTTCGAGGACCACGTGAATCCCGACGTCGCCGTGGCGGCCGCGCGCACCGTCGGACAGTACGCCCTCCACTTCGACTGGAGCGACGGGCACACCACCGGGATCTACTCGTACGACTACCTCCGACGCATCTGCCCCTGCGACGCCTGCATGAGCGCGCTCGAGGGCGGGCCGGCGTAGCGGCGGCCTCCTGAGTTTCTTCGGCGATTTGCTCGGCATGGGCCGGGACGCGGCCCCCTGGAGGCGGACGCTCGGCGCGCTCTGGCTGGCGCAGTTCCTCACCATGCTCGGCATGAGCATGTTCCTCCCGTTCCTTCCGCTCTACCTCCGCTCCCTCGGTGTCACGGGGAAAGGGGAACTGGAGACAATGAGCGGGCTTCTCTACGCGGCCCCCTTCTTCGCCGCCACCATCGCCACGCCGATCTGGGGCTACTTCGGCGACCGCCACGGGCGAAAGCTGATGGTGATGCGGGCCTCCTTCGGCCTTGCGCTCATTACCGCCGTGATGGGGTTCGCCACGTCGCCCAGCCAGCTCCTTCTGCTTCGGGTCCTCCAAGGCGCCATCAGCGGCTTCATCGCGGCGGCGGTCGCGCTCGTCGTCTCCACGGCGCCTAGAGAGCGGATGGGCTACGCGCTCGGCGCGCTCCAGACCGCCATCCCGAGCGGCGTGATCATCGGGCCGCTCGTCGGCGGCGCGCTCTCCGACTTGATCGGGATGCGATACGTCTTCTTCATCACGTCGGGCTTCAACATCCTCGCGGGCGTGGTCGTCTGGCTGGCGGTCCGGGAGGCCGAGCGGCCGAAGTCGGAGGGCGGCATCGAGCAGATCGTGGAGAACTACCGCTTCGTCTTCGGGACGCCGCAGATCCGGTTGCTCTTCTTCATTCTCCTGCTGGCACAGTTCGCCCTCATGTCGCTCCTGCCGATCATGGCGCTCTTCGTGGAGGAACTCGGCGCGCACGGCCGGCTGATCGCCACGACGACCGGCGCGATCCTCGCCATCACCGGCGTGGCGAACATCGTGGCGTCGCCCCGGTGGGGGAGGCGAAGCGACCGGCTCGGCTATCGCGCCACCTTGAAGCGGGCACTCCTCGGCGCGGGGATCTTCGCCATCCCGCAGGGTTTGGCCCTGGCGCCGTGGCACCTCTTCGTCCTCCGCATTCCGTACGGACTCATGATCGGCGGCATCATCCCCTCGGTGCACGCGATGATCGGGCTCCGGGCGCCGGAGAACCGGCGCGCCGGCACGATGGGGGTCACCTCCACGGCGCTCATGCTCGGAAACATGCTGGGACCGTTGGTGGGCGGCGTGCTGGCTGGAGTCTTCGGGCTGCGCGCGGTATTCATTGTGTCGGGGGCGGTCTTCTTCCTGATCCTGTTCGGGCTCTGGCCGAGAATCGAGGAGCCCGAGCATGGAGCGGGGTCACCGATCCCGCTCCGGGTCGAAGTATGATGTGGGAGCGTGGGCCGCGGCCGGCGGAGCGCGCGGATCGCCGCGACGGCGATCGGAAAAGGAGCCAAGGATGAAGTTCGGTGGATGGCTGACGATCGGATTGGCGCTACTCCTCACGGGAGGCCCCGCGATGGCCGCGACGAATCAGGAACTGGCGGAGCAGGTCCGGGCGGCGGAGCGCGCGTTCGCGAAGACGATGGCCGATCGGAATCTGGAGTCTTTCGAGGACTATGTCTCCTCCGAGGCGCTCTTCTTCGGCAGCAAGGGCCCGCTCCGGGGGAGGGATGCCGTGGTCGGAGTATGGAAGCGCTTCTACGAGGGGCCTACCGCTCCCTTCTCGTGGGAGCCGGAAACGGTGGACGTCCTCGATTCGGGCACGCTCGCGCTCAGCAGCGGCCCGGTCCACGATCCGGACGGGAAGCTGATCAATGTCTTCAGTTCCATTTGGCGCCTCGAGCCGGACGGCAAATGGCGAGTGATCTTCGACAAGGGATGTCCCGTCTGCGAGCCTCAAACGAAGCCGTAACAGGGCGTCCTGTTCGCACATCCGGTTCGGACGGATGACCCTACCGTCCCCCCGTGATACCCTTGCGGACTTCGCCCACGTGCCGTCCTAAGGAGGGGGAGACGTGAAGATCCAGACCACGCTAGCGGGCAGCTATCCGAAACTTCCAACCGTCGCCGGAGATGTCAATCTGCGTGTCGTCCGGAACCGACGGGACGCGGGCAAAGCGACCGACGACGAGGTCGCCGCCGCCGTTCGAGCGACCACGCGCCGGATGATCGAGCTTCAGAACCGGATCGGCATCGACCTCCCGATGGAGGGGCAGGCCGGCTGGGACGACGCTCAGACCTTCGTCGCGCGCGGATTGGAGGGGATCCGCATCGCGGGGCTCCTCCGCTATCTCGACACCAACACCTACTATCGCCAGCCGGAGATCGTCGGCCCGATCCGCTGGACGGGCCCGATCACGGCGGGAGAGTTCCGCGAGGCGCAGGCGCTGAGCGCGCGCCCCTTGAAAGCGTTCCTTCCCGGTCCCTACTCGCTCTACCGTTTCTCCAAGGACATGCGCTACGGCGATCCCACCGAAGGGGCGCGCTCCTTCGGGGAAGCGCTCGGCCGTGAGGCCGCGGCGCTGGAGGAGGCCGGCGCCACCTGGATTCACGTCGAGGAGCCCTGGATCGGTCACGCGCGCGCCGCCGACGGCCGTGCCGTGCGGGCCGCGCTGGAGGCGTTTCTCGCGGGACACCGTGCCAAGACGATGATCCACGTTCCGTTCGGTTCACCCATGGCGGTCTTCGATTCGATCCGGGATCTTCCCTGGACCGCGATCGGGCTCGACCTGGTCGGAGCGCCCGCGGGATGGGAGATCCTTCCGCTCGTCCCGAAGGGGCGGACGGTCGGACTCGGCTTGATCGACGCGAGAAACACGCGGCTCGAGGCGCCCGAGGCGGTGGCCGGCGCTGTCGCCCGCGCGCGCGGACTGCGCCCCGACCTCGACTATCACCTCTCGCCCACGGCGAGCCTGGAATACCTGCCGGCCGACACCGCCGAGAAGAAATTGGAGCGCCTCGTCGCGTCGGCGGCGCTGGCAGCGAAGGGGGGGGCGTGACGATGCCGCGCGGACTCTGGACCACGACCGTTGGGAGTTTCCCCAAGCCGCCTCACCTCGAGAAGGCGAGGCAGCAATTCGCGCGGGGAGAGATCACTGCCGACCGGCTCGGCGAGATGGAGCGGGAGGAAACCGTGGCGGTGATTCGCCGCCAGGAGGCGATCGGGCTCGATCTCCTCGTGGACGGGGAGCTCTACCGCGGCGACATGACCACCTACTTCGCCGAGCTCACGCCCGGCTATGCCGTTTCGAATCCGGTCCGCTCGTATGGGAACCGCTACTACCGGAAGCCGGTCGCCGTCGGCCCCATCCGCCGGACGAAGGAGTGGACCGTCGAGTGGTGGAAGTTCGCTCAGGCGCAGACGAAGTTGCCGATCAAGGGAATGCTGACCGGTCCTTACACGATGATGGACTGGTCGTTCAACGAGCACTACCCGTCGCGCGAGGCGATGACGATGGACCTGGCCGCGGCGATCAACGATGAAGCGCTCGCGCTGCAGGAGGCGGGGGCGAAGTACATCCAGATCGACGAGCCGGCCATCTCCGTCCGCCCCGAGGAATTGCCGCTGGCCGTGAAGGCGTTCGCGCGCGCGACGCAGGGAATCAAGGCAAAGACGATCACGCACATCTGCTACGGCGACTTCGACGTGATCTATCCCGCGCTCCTCGATCTTCCGGTCGATCAGATCGATCTGGAGATGGCGAACAGCCGTTACGACCTCCTCGATCGGTTCCGGGTGAATGCATTCACGAAGGAGATCGGCTACGGCGTCCTGGACGTCCACAGCCACCGGATCGAGACGAAGGACGAGATCAAGGAGGGGATCCTCCGCGGTCTCGAGGTTCTGAAGCCCGAGCAGATGTACGTCGATCCCGACTGCGGCCTGAAGACGCGCACCGTCGAGGAGGCGTTCGCGAAGCTCGAGGCGATGGTGGCGGCCGTTCGGGAAGTGCGCGCGGAGAAGGGCATCACCGCGTGACCGAAGGGAAGCGCCCAGAGCGTCCGGATCTCTCCGGGCTTTCCATCGACCGAGACGCGCCGGTCCCGGCGGGGAGCCGGCGCGTTCTTTGGATCGTACTCGGAGCGGCCCTCCTGGTGCTGGCGATCGGAGTGGCGCTCGTCGTGGGCCGCGCGCTCCAACCGGTCGAGGTCACGGTCGCGACCGCCGAGGCGATGGGCGGCACGCCGGGCGCCGCGGCGCCGGCCTCCGAGGTGCTGACCGCCAACGGCTACGTCGTCGCTCGCCAGCGCGCCTCGGTCTCCTCGGAAATCGCAGGCCGGCTGGAGGCGCTCTACGTCGGCGAGGGGAGCCGCGTCCAGAAGGGGCAGGTGATGGGCGTGCTCCGGAACCAGGATCAGCGCACCGCCGTCGAGGCGGCGCGCGCCGCGCTCGCGTCCGCGAAGGCCACCCACGAGGAAGCGAAGGCGAACCGCGACCAGTCGGAGCTGGAACTCCGGCGGAGCGGTGAAATGAAGGAGCGGAGACTCGTCTCGGCATCGGAGTACGAAGCGGCCGAGGCGCGCGCCAAGGTGGACCGGGCGCGCGTCGCCCGCACCGCGGCGGAGATCGAGAGCGCCGAGGCGCAACTCCGCGTCGCGGAGGTCGATCTCGACAAGACCTACATCCGCGCGCCGTTCGCCGGCGCCGTGCTCCGGAAGGAGGCGGAGGTCGGGGAGATCGTGAGCCCGATTCCCTCGAGCGGAGGGCTGACGCGCGGCGCCATCGTGACGATGGCGAATCTCGCGACGCTGGAAGTCGAAGCCGACGTGAACGAGGGGTACGTCTCCCGCGCACGCGAGGGAATGCGGGCGGAGATCACGCTCGACGCCTATCCCGGCGATCGCTTCCCCGGCCACGTGCGCCAGATCGTGCCGACCGCCGACCGCCAGAAGGCCACCGTGCTCGTGAAGGTCGCGTTCGACTCGCTCGACGCGCGCGTCCTTCCCGAGATGGGGTCGCGGGTATCGTTCCTGGCCGATCCCGTCCCGGCCTCCGCGGCCGCGGCCGATTCGGGCGCGGCGCTTTCCGCCGTGGTCGCAATTCCGCGCGCGGCGATTCGAACCGTCGAAGGCCGCGCCGTCGTCTTCGTCGTCTCGAAGGGCCGCGCCACGGCGCGCGGCGTCTCCCCGCGCCCCCTCGACGCCGACCGCGTCACCGTCTCGAGCGGCCTGGCGCCGGGCGAGGAGGTCGTCGTGGAGGCCCCCGCCACATTGAAAGACAAAGCCCGCGTTCGCGTGCGTGAAACTCAGGGAGAATCGAAATGACGCCGACCGAATCCGCGGCGCCGGCGGAAGCACTGATCCGACTGCGCGACGTCCACAAGATCTACCATCGCGACAAGATCGAGATCCCGGTCCTCACCGGCCTCAGCATGGACGTGAAGGGGGGCGAGTTCCTCGCGCTCATGGGGCCGAGCGGCTCGGGGAAGTCGACCCTGCTCAACCTCATCGCGGGGATCGACACGCCGTCGCGCGGAGATGTCTGGGTGGCGGGCGCCTCGCTCGGCGCGTTGAAACCCGGCAAGCTCGCCGCCTGGCGGGCGCGGAACGTCGGCTTCATCTTCCAGCTCTACAACTTGATCCCGGTCCTCACGGCCTACCAGAACGTGGAGCTGCCCCTTCTCCTCACGCGGTTGAACGGCGCCGAGCGGAAGAAGCGTGTCCACCTGGCCCTCGAACTCGTAGGGCTCCAGGATCGCGATCATCACTTTCCGCATCAGCTCTCGGGCGGCCAGGAGCAGCGCGTCGCCATCGCGCGCGCGATCGTGGGCGATCCGACGCTCCTCGTGGCCGATGAGCCGACCGGGGACCTCGACGCCAAGAACGCCGAGGAGATCCTGACGCTCCTCCAGCGCCTCAACCGGGAGATGGGAAAGACGATCGTCATGGTCACGCACGATCCCCACGCGGCGGAGCGCGCCCACGCGACGCTCCACCTCGAGAAGGGGGTCCTCATCGAGCAACAGGGGGCGGTCCGGTGAAATACCTCGGCTACATCACCGCGCACCTCTGGCGGCACAAGCGGCGGACCTTCCTCACCGTCTCGTCCATCGCCATCGCGCTCTTCCTCTTCTGCACGCTCCGGACCGTCATGACGTCGTTCGACGCGGCCCTTCGCGCCTCGGCCGACACGCGGCTCGTGGTGCGGCACGCCGCGTCGCTCGTCTTCCCGCTCCCTTTCTCCTACCGCGACCGCTTGGCGCAGATCGACGGAGTCACCGGCGTCTCCTACGGAAACTGGTTCGGCGGGATCTACCAGGACCCGAAGAACAACTTCGCCCAGTTCGCCGTCGACGTGCCGACCTTCGTGAAGCTCTTCCCGGAAGTCGAGATGCCGCCCGACCAGGTCTCGGCGTGGCTGGCCGAGCGGACGTCGTGCGTCGTCGGCGCGACGCTGGCGGCCAAGTACGGCTGGAAACTGGGGGACGCGATCCCGATCCAGGGGACGATCTACCCGGGCGAGTACCGCTTCACGGTGCGTGGGATCTACAAGGGGAAGACGGCCGACGTCGACGAGAACACGCTCTTCTTCCACTGGGACTACCTGAACGAGGCGATGCCGGCCGTCCGGAAGGACTGGGTGGGAATCTACTGGCTCGAGATCCCGAACGGCGACATGGCAGCCGACGTGAGCGGCCGCGTCGACGCCCTCTACGCGAACAGTTCGCAGCCGACCAAGACCGAAACCGAGAAGGCCTTCCAGGCCTCCTTCATCTCGATGATGGGAAACGTGAGCCTTCTGATGACCATTCTCGGCTCCGCCATTCTCTTCGCGATCCTCCTCGTCACGATCAACACGATGATGATGGCGGCCCGCGAGCGGACCACCGAAATCGCCGTCTTGAAGACGATCGGCTTCAGCGACGACCTCGTGCTGCGGCTGGTGGGCGCCGAGGCGATCCTCGTCTCCGTGACGGGCGGCATCCTCGGCTGCGTCGCGGCGTGGCTCATCTTCCAGCGCGTCGACTTCACCGCGGGGGGAATGTTCCCGAACTTCACCGTGATGCCCCAGACGGTCGGTCTCGGCATCGTCCTCGCGATCGCGATGGGGCTCGTGAGCGGCCTTGTCCCGGCGCTCCAGGCGGGGCGCCTCCGCATCGCGACCGCGCTCCGGAAGGTGGCCTGACATGGCCGGCATTCCGCTCGTCTACAGCATCCGCAATCTCGCCGTTCGCCGCACCAGCACCACGCTGACCGCGCTCGGCATCGGGGCCGTCGCGTGGGTCTTCATCTTCACGCTCGCGCTCGCGGGTGGCTTCGAGGCGGCCCTCCGGACGACCGGATCGCCGAAGAACGCGATCGTGGTCCGAAGCGGCGCCGCTTCGGAGTTGATGAGCATCGTCTCGCGGGAAGGGGCGAGCTCCATCACGGCGCAGCCCGAGATCGCGCGCGCGGCTGATGGGTCGCCCTTCGCGGCCTCCGAGCTGGTCGTCATCTGGAACCTGGAGCGGAACTCGGGCTCGACCACGAACGTGATCGTGCGCGGCGTCTCGCCCCACTCGCTCGCGCTCCGGGAGAAGGCGAAGCTCCACGCGGGGCGGCTGTTCCGCCCCGGACTGAACGAGATCGTGGTCGGCAAACTCGTCTCCGAGCGTTTCAAGCAGTGCGCCCTGGACGACAAGATCAAGCTGGCGGGGCGCGAGTGGACCGTGGTCGGGATCCTCGACGCCGCGGGGAGCGCCTACGACTCCGAGGTTTGGGGCGACGTGGAGCTCTTCATGCCGGTCTTCGACCGCCCCGTCTTTCAGAACGTGACGCTCCGCCTCGACGACCCGACCCACTTCGAGGCGCTGAAGAAGCGCCTGGAAGCCGACCCGCGCTACTCGCTCCAGGTGAAGCGCGAGGACGAATTCTACGCCGCCCAGTCGGGGATGATGGCGACGTTTCTACGCGGTCTCGGACTATTCGTCACGATCATCATGGCGCTCGGCGCCGTCTTCGGCGCGTTGAACACGATGTACGCCTCCGTCGCCTCGCGCACCAAGGAGATTGGCACCTTGCTGGCCCTCGGCTTCTCGCGCGGCGCGGTGATGACGTCAGTGCTGGTGGAGTCGGTGGCGCTCTGCCTGGTGGGCGGTGTGATCGGATGCCTGCTGGCGCTACCGGTCCGCTCGTTCACGACCGGGACGATGAGCTTCGCCACCTTCAGCGAACTGGCGTTCCGATTCGACGTGACGCCGATGATGATGGTCTCGGGGCTCGTGTTCGCGGCGCTCATGGGGCTCGTCGGCGGGTTCTTCCCGGCGCGGCGGGCGGCCATGATGCCGATCACCGAGGCGGTGCGGCAGGCTTAGTTCGCGGGGGCGCGGGGAGCCTTCACACTCCGCTCAGACCACCCGGTTCCCAGCCATAGAGACTCCGACCGTGTCGGTCCGGTGCTCGCGGGCGTTTGCTCCGGTTCACCCCTGCCATGTCTCCGAACGGTCCCATTGCCGACTGGGCCGAGCTTCAGGCCCGGATCGTTCCTGATCGAAGGTAGTATCGATCTAGCCAGGCAGATAACGCCGCGCCCGGACCGAAAGCGCCGAGGGGAGGAGGGGGCCAGGGCGAGGGGAGAAGTCGGCGGGAGCCTGCAAGCCCGCGCGCAGCGCGG
>JBBTHR010000152.1:0-25650 GCA_038060295.1 Candidatus Eiseniibacteriota bacterium | reverse complement strand
AGACGCTGAGGAGGAGGATGCCGGTCCCCGTCTTCTCGGAGGTGCTGGCGTAGAGGAGGATCGAGGCCAGGATGGGTCCGATGCAAGGCGTCCATCCGGCGGCGAACGTGATACCCACGAGCACCGAGCCGAGGAGCCCGAGCGGCTTCGAGGTCATGCGGAACTTCGCCTCGCGCGAGAGCGCCGCGATCTTGAGGAGCCCCGTCAGGTAGAGCCCGAAGAGGATGATCAGGGCGCCCCCGACCTGGCGGAGCAGGTCCTGGTACTCGCGGAGGAACTTCCCCGCCGCGGTCGCCGTGGCGCCGAGCGAGATGAAGACGATGGAGAAGCCGACGATGAACGCGAGCGAGTGGAGGATGGTGAGCCGGCGGATGCGGCCGGTCTTGTCCTCCGTGGTCAGCTCGTCGAACGAGACGCCGGTGATGAAGGTGATGTAGGACGGCACCAGCGGCAGCACGCAGGGCGAGGCGAACGACACCAGGCCGGCAAGGAACGCGGCGAAGAGGGAGACCTGGGTCGCCTCGGTTTCGAACATGTCAGGAGGTCGCGGCCAGGAGTGGCGCGATCGTCGCCTCGAAGACCTCGGGCGGCGTGAACCCGACGAGGCGCTTCACGATCTTTCCCTGGCGATCGATGACGAACGTGGTTGGGATCGAGTTGATGCCGCCGAACGCCTTCGCCACGTCGTCGGCCCCGATCAACATCGTGTAGTTGACGTTGTACTCCTCGGCGAACGGCGCGACGTCCTTCGCGCCACCGGCGTCGAGTGAGAGCCCGACGACGGTCAGTCCCTGATCGCGGTACTTCGACTGGAGCTGCACGAAGTGCGGCACCTCTTCGCGGCAGGGCGGGCACCAGGTCGCCCAGAAGTCGAGGATGACGACCTTGCCGGCGAACGCGGAACTGGAGACGTTCTGGCCGGTGAGGTCGGCGAGTTCGAAGGCGGGGGCTTGCGTGCCGATCTCCCCCTTTCCGGAAGGGGCGGCGGCCGTGCCGTCGGAGGACGTCTTAGCCCCGCCGCCGCAGCCGGCGGCCGCCAGTACGACGAGAAGCAACACAGCGGCCAGAGCGCGGAACGGGTTACGGATAGCGACCATGGAATTGTGGCTCCTGGGTGACGTGAGCGGTTCGTAGTGCTTGGATGCCCCCAAAACAGTACCGATCCCGCCTCCGAGGCGTCAAGAACCGTCCTGGCCGGGCGCGGCGGGCATCGCTGCCCGCCACACACCGGCTTGGGACGGAAAGTTTCAGGAAACGCGGCGACTACAAGATTGGGTAGTACTCGTTCAGTTCGTAATCGGTGACCTGGGTGCGGTACCGGTCCCACTCGATCCGCTTATTCACGACGAACTTCTCGAAGACGTGCTCGCCCAGGGTGTCGCGAACCAGCTTCGACTTCTCCAGCGCGTCGACCGCGTCGCTCAAGCTGCCGGGGAGCGACTCGATGCCGTGCTTTTTCCGCTCCTCGGAGTTCATCTCGTAGATGTCCTCCTCGACCGCGGCGCGGAGCGTGTAGCCCTCTTCGACGCCGCGGAGTCCTGCCGCCAGCATCACCGAGAACGCGAGGTACGGGTTGCACGCCGGATCGGGGCAGCGAAGTTCGATGCGCGTCGCCTTCTCCTTGCCGGGCTTGTAGATCGGAATCCGGATCAGGGCCGAGCGGTTCCGCTGCGCCCACGCCACGTAGACCGGCGCCTCGAACCCGGGCACCAACCGCTTGTACGAATTCACCCACTGGTTCGTGACCGCCGCGATCTCCCGCATGTGCTTCAGAAGGCCCGCCAGGTACGAGCGCGCCATCTTCGAGAGGTGCTGCTTGTCCTTCGCGTCGTGGAAGAGATTCTTCCCCGCCTTGAAGAGCGACTGGTGGACGTGCATCCCGCTCCCGTTCTGGCCGTAGACCGGCTTCGGCATGAACGAAGCGTAGTAGCCGCCCTGGCGCGCCATTTCCTTCACCACGTAGCGGTAGGTGATCGTCTGGTCGGCCATCTTGAGCGCTTCGGAATAGCGGAGGTCGATCTCGTGCTGGCTGTGCGCCACTTCGTGGTGCGCGGCCTCGACCTGGATCTCCATCGCCTGGAGCGCCTCGACCGTCCGGCTGCGGAGTTCGGTGCCGATGTCGTCCGGGACCTGGTCGAAGTAGCCGGCCGTGTCGAGGAGCGTGCGGTCCTTGTTGCTCTTGAAGTAGAAGTACTCGAGTTCCGGTCCCAGGTAGGCCGTCATCCCCTGCTTGTCTAGCCTCTTCACGAGGCGCTTCAGGACGCCGCGCGGATCGCCCGGGTAGGGGCTTCCGTCCGGATTGAGCACGTCGCAGATGAGGCGCCCGACCGGCTCGTCGTTCACCTTCCACGGGAGAAGCTGGAACGTGGCGACGTCCGGCATGGCAATGAGATCGCTCTCGTAGATGCGCGCGAAGCCTTCCACGGAGGAACCGTCGATACCGGCGCCTTCCGCGAGGGCGGTGGCCAGCTCGTGGCGCGTGATCGACACGGCCTTCAACTGGCCGAGAATGTCGACGAACCAGAGCTGAATGAGCTCGACGTCGCGGTCTTCGCAGAACTTCACGACGTCCTTGGCGGTTTTGAGGCTTTCCATCCTGACGTGGGTCCTTTCGCGAGGGGTTGCGCCGGTGAAGCCGGCGACCTGCTTCTCATGCGACATGTTCCACGATAGGGGCGCGCGGCGCGCGAAGTCAACGATCGGGGCGCGGTCGCGAACGCGTTGCCGCGCCTTCGGTTAGGCGAGGTGAGCGACTCCGACGCGAGGTTTTCACTGCAGCCGATATATCTATCAGATATATACTCTCCCCATGCCTTCCGCTCGCACCTCTCCCTTCTCCGTGCTCGGCATGCTGAGCCTCGGTGCCCGCTCCGGATACGAGATCCGCCGCGAACTCTCGGAGGAGGCCGGCACTTTCTGGAGCGAGTCGTACGGTCAGATCTACCCCGCGCTTCGCGAACTCTCCCGGAAGGGCCTCGCGCGACGTCACGCCGCGCGGCGTCCGGGCGGCCCCGCGCGCTGCGTCCACGAGATCACGCCGAAGGGACGCGAGGCGCTCCGCCGCTGGCTGGCAGAGCCCCCGCGCGCCGCGCCGCCGCGAAACGAGATGCTCCTGAAGTTCTTCTTCAGCGACCGCGACGCCGTGGATGCCCCCGCCGTCTGGGCGCGCGCGCTCCTGGCCGAGGAGACCGAGCGGCTCCGTCACGTCCGCCGCATGAAGGAGCAGCTTCCGCGCGGCCCGCAGCAGCGTCGCAGCATTCGCTTCTGGATGATGACTCTGGAGTACGTCGAACGGCGATCCGAGGCCACGGTGGTCTGGTGCCAGCGGACGATCTCCACGCTCGATCTCATGCAGGAGGCGCTGGCGCGCCGCCGGACCGCGGCGCAGAAGCGCTCTCCGCTGGAGTGACGAGGGGAGTAGGATGTGGCACGCCGTGTGCTGCCTTTGGCGGGTCGGTGCCGCCATGGCGGCGGGGCGAAGTTGGCAGACGATTTCGGTGGCGAAATACAACGCGATCGGAGAACGAAGATGCAGGAAGCAATTCGTAAATTCGGATCGGCCGCGCGGTTCTTCCTCGTCCTGGCGGTGGCCTTGGGCTACTCGCAGGCCCGTGCGGACTCGAATGCGGATGAAGAGAGTCCCGTCCTTCACGACGTCGTCTTCTACGACGGCAACTCATGGGCCGCCGTGAAGTTGATGACCGGATCCGTCGAAGGACCTGGCGGCGGCGCCACGGTCACCGCTCGACTCAAGGCCGATCTGGGCGGGCCGAAGACGTTTTTCATCCTCGCGGGCGCCGCGAGTGAAGCGAAACTCCGCGTCGCCCGCCCGCGATTCCGCTTCGCGGCCGACGAGGGAACGGCGCGCCGCGTCCAGCTGGCCCGATTCGAAGTGAAGGACGAAACCCGCCGCACCACGGTTCAGATCGGCAAGGGCCCGACCCTCTTCAAGCGCGGCTCGGAATTGGAAGTGACGAAGGTCTCGAACGGACTCTGGGAGGCGAGGCCGAAGAAGTCTCTCCAGCCGGGCGAGTACGCGCTGGTCCTCTCCGAAGCGAGCCCGGTCGCCGACTTCACGATCGTGGAGCGAGGCTACTAGCGGCGGCGCCGCGCCTTGACACTCGAACGACGCAGCCACTCGGCGAACGCGGCCTCGTCCATCGCACGCTCGGCCAGAGCGCGCGTGGCGCCCGCGGCTTCCAGTTCCGACGCGATCAATCGGTACCCGTTCAGCTCCAGAAAAACACCGGCTGCCGTAAGCGCGATACGCTTGGTCCCATCGTGGAAGGGGTGATTCCGCGTGAGGGCGGAGGCGTAGGCTGCAGCCAGTCCGAACAGGTCGGCGTCCGCGTAGGCGAGATGATGGAGGGGGCTGGCGAGCGCGCTCTCCAGTAGCCGCTCGTCGCGAAGGCTGGCGGCGCCTCCGTGTTCGGCGATCAGGCGCTCATGGAGCGCCAAGATCGCAGCCGTGGATAGCCACCTTGGCGCCCGTTTCACTTCGCCAGGTCACGCAGCGCGTTCTTGTAACGAGCCAGGAACGACTCCGCCACCTCCATTGTCTCCGCGAACTCGGGATCGTAAGAGGTCAGCCGGAATCCGCCTGGCGCCTCGGTAAGGTAAATCGCGTCGCCCTCGCGCACGCGGAGCGCCTGCGCGGCCTGCGCGGGAAGCGTCACGCCCAGTGAGTTGCCGACTTTTCGGACCTTCAGCTTGATCATGCTGGTCTCCTTTGTTAGCACCGATGTTATAACATGTCGGCGCGGAACGCCAGGATCTTAGCCATCGGGGAATCCGAACCCTCGCCCCGCCGCTAGAGCTTCGTCCGCTCCGAAAGCAGCAGCGTCGACGCCAGGTGCTCGGCGATCTCCAGGCGCGAGAGCGCCTCGTCGACCGTGTCGCCCACGGTCAGGGCGCCGTGGTTTCGCATGAGAATCAGATTCGGCGCGCCGAGCGGCGCCACCACGGGAATCCCGGGAACGACCGTCCTCCGCGCCGACCCCTCCCCCATCAGCGCCAGGCCCACGGCGTTCGCCAGCGCCTCGCTCCCCGAGGGATGATACGGGACGAGCGCGATCGGCCCGATGAAGGCGCGCGCCTCGTCGAAGGCCGCGAAGTTCGGCAACTCTCCACGGAGTCCGAACGCCGTGAGCGCCATCGGATGCGCGTGGACCACCGCCTCCACGTCGTCGCGCGAGCCGTAGGCCGCGAGGTGGACGCGATGCTCGGTCGAGGCGGCCTCCCGCGAGGGAGAATCTTCCGGCTCGACCAGGGCGATATCCACGAAATCGCGCGGCGTCAGCTCGCCCTTTCGCCGTCCGCGACGCGTGATGACGACCGAGGAAACGTAAAACCGCGCGCTCAAGTTTCCCTCGGTGGCCACCACCATGCCGCGGCGGTCGAGCACCTTTCCCGCGCGGATCAGCTCGTGGCAGACCGCGATTCGCACAGCGCGGCGCCGCGCGGCCGCCGCGCCCTTGCTGGTGCCGCCGCCGATATGGCGATCAGGATCGTTCTCGGGACTGCCCAGCGGATCGCGCGGGCCGCCCGGTTTATTCGGACTCATCGAGCGCTCCACTCTCCAGGGCCAGCAGCGCGGCGGGAAGCGCATCGCGGATGTCCCCCGCCATCAGGCCGCGGCGGCCCATTCGCCGCACGGCCACGTCTCCCGCCAATCCGTGCACGTAGCAGCCGACGGCCGCCGCCTCGGGTGGGTCCATTCCCTGCGCCAGGAGCCCCGCGATCGTTCCGCTCAGGACGTCCCCCGCGCCGGCGGTCGCCATGCCGGGATTTCCGCTCGCGTTTACGAGGACCGGTTCGCCGGGGACGACGGTCATCATCGGAACGCTCTTGAGACAGACGATCGCGCCGGAATCGGCGGCGAACTTCCGCGCCCACGCCGCCGGGTCGCGCGCCACGTCGGCGATCGACTTGCCGCTCAGCCGCGCTGCCTCGCCGTAATGCGGCGTGACGATCAGCGGACCGCGCGCGCGACGAATCGGATGCCCCTCGAAGGCGTTCAGTGCATCGGCGTCGAGGATCAGCGGACCGTCCAGGAGTTCCAGCAGGGCACGGGCCAACGCCTCGCTCTCGGGATGGCGCGACATGCCGGGACCGAGGACGACCACATCGGCGCGCATCGCCTCGGCCAGGATCGCGTCCCCAGAACCGGCGGCGAGTGTGCGGGCCGCCGTCTCGGCGACCCCTCGCTTCACCACCTCGGGGACGCGCGATTCCAGCACGTCGACGCAGGAGTGCGGCACGCATGCCACGACGTATCCCGCGCCGGCGCGATAGGCCGACTCGGTGGCAAGCGCCACCGCGCCCATCATGCCGGCACTGCCACCGACGAAGAGGACGCGGCCGACGGTTCCCTTGTGCGCATCGGCAGGGCGCTCTGGAAGGAGCGGCCGTGCCCACCCCCCGCTCGTGAGGAGATGGCTGGGTCGCTGCCCCGCGATCAGCTCGCGGGGAATGCCGATGTCGGCGACGATCAGGCGCCCCGCGTGCTCGCGCCCCGGCTCGATGGCGAGCCCCGCCTTCGGCAGGGCAAGCGTGACGGTCACCTCCGCCCGGATGCAAGGAGTCCCCGCGTGCCCGGTGGTGGCGTTTACGCCGGAGGGGATGTCGATCGCGACGATCGGTTTCTCGGCGCGGAGCGCGCATTCGATGGCGGCGGCGATGGCGCCGCGCGGCGCTCCCTTGCTTCCGGTGCCGAGAAGCGCGTCGACGAGGAATGAGGCCGAGCCGGCCGCGTCGTCGGCTTCGCTCCCCTCGCTCCAGGCGCGCGGCTCTGGCAGAAACGTGACCGGGATGCGCGCCTTCTCGCAGGCCAGGTGGTTCACGCGCGCGTCGGGGGAGAGATCTCCCTCCGACGCAGCGACCAGCAGGCGCACCGCGAATCCCGCCGATTTCAGGTGGCGCGCGACCACGAAACCGTCGCCGCCGTTGTTGCCTCGGCCGCAGAAAATCACCACCGAGCCGCCGCCCGTGAAGCGGCGGACCGCCGCGGCCGCGCCGCCGACGGCGCCCGCGCGCTTCGGAGCTGCCGCGGGCGCGGGCCCCGCCGAGGGCGTCTCGTCGCCCCGATCGCGCCACCAGGAGAAGATCGCCTTCGCTGTCTCGGCCCCCGCGCGCTCCATCAACTTCAGCGACGGAACGGCGGCGCGGCCCCACGCGCCCTGGATCGTGGCGCGGTCGAGCGCGGCCATCTCCTCGGCGGTGACGATGCGTTGCTGAACCGGCGGCAGTCTCATGGCGGGATGGGTAATCAGCCGTCCGAGTCGTCCACGATGACGACCGCGACGGCGTACGCGGCCGTGTGGGAGAGCGAGACGTCGACGCGGCGCGCACCGACCATCTCGCGCGCGGAGCCGTGCAGGAGTACGACCGGCCTCGGGGCCTCCTCGCCGCGGGCGATCTCGACCTCCCGCCAGACGGACGCCTTTCCGACCTTCAGTGCCTTGGCGAAGGCCTCCTTCGCGGCGAAACGAACGGCGAAGGAGGAGGCCTCGCGCGCCTTGCCGCGACAGTAGGCGATCTCGGCGGGGGTGAAGATCTTGTCGAGGAAGCGCGCGCCGAACTGGTCGATGGCGCGGGCGATTCGCTCCACCTCCACGATGTCGACGCCTACCGAGACCACGCGGCTCCCTCCGCTCCCGGCTGCCCCGCTTTGTTCATCTCGTCCACGATGGCGATCAGTTCGATCACGTCGTTGAGGTCCCAGTCGGCGCCCGAATGAACGGTGCCGAAGGTGTCCCCGTAGCGGGCGAATGCGGTGCGGATGCCGAGCCCCTTCGCGCCGACGACGTCGCGCTCGGGCCAGTCGCCGATCATGATCGTCTCCTCCGGCGCGACCCGAAGCAGCTCGATGGCGCGCTGGAACGGCTTCGGACTCGGCTTCCGTTCGCCGGTGTCCTCGAACGCGACGACCGGATCGAAGAGATGCTGAAGCTGCAATTGCGCCAGGCGCATCCACGCCTGGAGCCGCGGCGCGTCGGAGACGACCGCCAGTTTCAGACCGCGCTTCATGAGTTCGAGGAGTGTGTAGTTCACGTGGGGATAGAGAACCAGGTAGGAATCGCGCGCCCGCCGGTAGGCGACGACGGCGCTCGTGAGCACCTTGTAGTCGACGCGTCCCAGCTCTTCCTGAAGGAAGCGGTCGAAGACTTGCTGGTACTCGATTCCTTCGCGGTCGTAGACCTGATAGATCTTTTTCGAGACTTCCTCGCGCGAGAGCGGGAGGCCGGCGTCGAGCATGCCGTCGACGGCGGCGTCGATGGAGGCATGCTTCATCTTCATGAAGTCGGTGAGCGTGTTGTCGAGGTCGAAGATGACGGCTCGGATCATGGGATTCCTCTCGGGATTCCTCACGGGAGACCTAACGGGATTCCTCACGGCGGTTTCCGTGAAAGCGCGAAGCGCCAGCCCAGGGCGGCCGCTCGGGCCGCGCCCGCGCCGGCGCCAAGGGCATAAGAATGCTCCAGCGAGACTGCGAGTGGCCTCGCTAGCGGGGGGCGCTACTTGGTGGTCGACTGCTGGATCGCCCGCCCCAGGCTGATCTCCCCGTTGTCGATGCGCACGTTGTAGCCGCACGTCGGGTTGGTGCAGACCCAGGCTTTGTAGGTGATCGGAGCGCCATCCCTGCCGTAGTCAGAAAGAGGGATCAGTACTCCCGCACTGCACTTCCGGCACTCAGGAAACTTGCCTTCCATGTCCCGGTTCCTCCCCTCCACACGTGGAACGTAACGGCGACGCTCCGCAGCGAGCGCGTGGCGCCGCTTCGCGCATCGTCCGCCCGAGCCGCCGGGTCGTCAAGATTCAAATCACGATTTCTCAATGGTATGGATCGGTTAGTATCGGTCGCTGCGCCCACTTACGGAGGAACCGGTGCCGAGTCCTCTTCGCCTTGGCCAGATCGCGATGGACCCTGAGGCCTATCTGTCTCAGTTTCAGGGCCTTATGTCGCTCGCGCGGGAGACGCTGCCGCAGTTGTCGGCGGAGGCTGCCCGGAAGGCGCTGGCGGCGGCGGCGGGGCCGCTCGGCCTAGAATTGGTTGAAAATAAGGGTGCTGCTCCGATCTTCGCCCTCCTTCCGCCGGAGGGAGTCGAGCCCCGGCTCACGCTCTTCGCGACGTGGCACGCCGAGACCGTTCCGGTGATGCCGGCGGCGGTGGAGGGATCGGAGCGGCTGGCCCTGGCAGCCACGATCGGGGCTCTCACGGCGGTGGTCGCGGCGGGCGGCATAGGGCCCGGAGAGGTCGCAGTCGTCGTGGCGCCCGGGGCGGCGCATGGCTCCCTGGTCCTCGATCCCTTCCTTCGTGAACGGCGAGCTCGGATCGCCTCGCCGGTCGGATTCTGGGTCCGCGTCCTGCCCCGCGCGCCGAAGCGGCGCCGGATTTACCTCGGCGGCCGGGGGCGCGTCGTGATCGGGATTTGGGGTGGCGATACGAGCCCACATTTGATCCGCGACGAGATCGTCGCCGCGCTGAGCGACGGAGCCTACGGGCCGCGCCCCCTCGACTTCGAACTGCTGCGAAAACTGGCCGAGAATCGCGACGTCCTCGAATTCCTGGAGGAGACGGTCGAGGATCCCGAGGCGGCCGCCGGCAGTGGAGAGACGCGCCTCAAGAGCGCCCTCTTCGAACCGCATGGGCAGGTGATCCGCCCCGGCGCCAGCCACCCCGATCGCCCCGTGGCCTGGCTGACGTTCGAAACCGCCGAGGGAATGGAGGGACCGGAGATTCTCTCTCGCATTCGCGCGGCCGCTCCGGGTTCGCGCGTCGAGATGGCCGAGTCGATGCCGTGGGACCGGATCGGCATCCACCACCCTACGATCCAGACGCTCATCCCGCTCTCGAAGTCGCGCTCGGCCGGGCCGGAGATTTGGCCCTCCTCACCGTGGGTCACACCCTCTGGAATTTTCACCCGCGCGCTCGGCACACCGCTGGCCGAATGGGGCGTTCCGCTGCCGGCAGGGAATGCGGTTCGCTTCCCCAAGCCCGAGGCGTTCGAGACGATGACGTGGGAAGTGGCGGAGCTGCTCCTGAGGGCGGTCGGGGCCTTCGAAGAGTCGCCGGCGCCGTAGTCGCCGCCAGGCCCGCGGCGCAATTCGTACACTTCACCTCGTACCCTCCCGTACGAAGTGTGCGGCGGCCGGACGGCGGATGAACGGAAACTGCTCTCCGTGGGGCGCTGCGCTGGCCTCTAACTTACCTGCTTACAGCTACTTGAGACGTCGCCCCACTTATCCACAATGGTGGCACGCGTGATGCCATGCTTGGAGACTCGGGGACGCGCCCGGACTCAGGAGGAAACATCATGCTTCGCAGATTGGCGCTGGCCGCCGCTTCCCTGCCCCTCGCGATCTACCTCGTATTGGGCTAGTGCGAAGCCCCGATTCGAGCCGGCGTACCAACTGTCGGATCGAATCGGACAACTGAGAAAACGCAACAGCACTGAAGCATCGGTAGAGAACGTCGCGCGCCTATAAGCCCTGACCCCCCACGTGGCGTGCGGCGGATGCCCCCTCGGGCCTAGCCCGAGGGGGTTCTTCTTTGTGGGGCGGAGCTGCTCGGGGCTGGCTTGGTCATCTGGCTCCCCGAACGTAGCCCTTGTCGAACTGCCTCCTGGGGCGAGGCGTGATCTCGGTGGGTTTTCCCCCGCAGTTCGCCATTGTGCGAAACCTGGTGTAGGATCGCGGGATGCAGGATTGCATGACATCCGTGCTCGTCTTCCCTGGGAGGTCCGGGTTGGCCATCCTCCCGCGCCCACGCCCGGAGGGGCGCTACTCCGTTCCATGCGGCCTCAGCACGGTCGTACACTAGAGGTCGCGCCCCGCATTTCGCTCCGCGCGGCGACTCTGATCCCTGTCGCCGTCGCGGCTCTTCTGAATCTTCCACGTCTGACACTCGGATATTTTTGGGATGACTTCCTCTTCCTGTCCGGTAACGGCGGAAGCGGTCCCCAGCTCTACCTATCACCGACCCCGCGCGCCATGTTCTACAGGCCGATTTCCCAAGGCCTGTATTTCATATTCCTCAAGGCGATCGATCCGGCCGGCGGATTTCTTGGCCACGTCGTGAACTACATTCTTCTCCTCGGAGCGGTGGCGCTGATCGCCCTCCTTGTGTCGGACCTTTCCGGTCAACGCGCAGGGCTCTTATCGGGGCTGATGTTCGCGATGTACGGCCACATCGCGGGATTGGTCGCGTGGGTCAGCTGTGATCAGGATCTCCTCGCCATCGTATTCGTGCTGGCGGCGTTTTGGTTTCGACACCGAAGACGGGAACTTGCGGCCTTTGGTTGTGCCGTCGTAGCCGTGCTCTGCAAGGAGCCGGCGATGGCGGCCCTGCCGGTGCTGATCGCGTGGGACGGGATTCTTGGGCGACCGACGAACCGCCCCGGCCTTCGAATCGCTGTCTACACCATGTTCGTGGCCGCATGGGCAGCGATTCACCCTGGCATCCACAGCCTCGCCGTACGCAGCTTTCGAAGCGGCGCTACCGGCTACGTCGGCATCGAGCACCCGGAGCGGTGGGGAATCTACTTCACTCGGTACATCATGACGCTCCTGAATCTCCCACCCTTCGGTTTTATGAAGCCGTGGCCGAGGGATTTGACTCTCGCCGGATTGACCGCTTTGGCGCTCGTTGTGGCTGGGCTTCTGCGGATCGACCGTGGGCCCGAAGCCGCCTCACGCGCGGATCGCGCGGATCTCCCACGGAGGGTCGCTTCGATCGGGCTCCTCTTCGCGATTCCGGCCCTCCTCATGCCGACGCTCTTGATCCGCCACTGGGCGCCCTATTTCGCCTCCATCCCCGCCGCTGGCGCCGCCATCGCCGCGGGGCCATGGCTGGCGAGGTTGTCGAGGCGTGCGGTTCTCTTCGCCCTGTCGATGTTCCTGATACTCGGAGTGTGGTATCGCGGTATCGTAGCCTTGTCCGAAGCCGTCTGGAGCGAGGCGGTCTTCGTGGACGCCGATCGGGCAACCAAAATCGTGCGGAAGAACTTTCGAATCCTCTACCCGACATTCCCGAAGGGAAGTCAGGTCGTCGTCTCCACCGGGACCACCGGAGTACGCGGCGTCTACGGCACCTTGATCTACGATCACGCGCTTCAGACATGGTACGGGGATTCTACGCTCCGCACGGTTACTCCGCTGACACGCGAGCCTGGTGCGGCGTCCGAGTTTCTGTTGCGGGTCACGACCGATCTCGAAGTCCTCTCGATTGACCCTGATGCGCGCCGCGTTCGCTCTTCCAGCCCGCGCGCTCCTGACCTGAGCGAAATCGATCGGCCACTCCGAAACTACGCGAGGGCCGTGGCCGCCGGTGGCAACCCCAGGAGAGCCCTCAGCATCCTCAACGGATTGCGGCGGGCCGGCCCGCCTGAGGCTCGCGCGTACGCGGAGCGGCTCATCGTGGCAATCCTCTTGAGCACGGGGCGCGATGACGAGGCGCGCAGAATCCTGCAAGTCATACAGCCGCTCCGCCTCGAGGAGGCGCGAACGCTCGTCCATCGACTTCTTGCCGAGGCCAGTGCAAGCGAATCGCTGGACCTCGCCTCGTTTCCCGCGTTTGGGCTCTCGCTCGAGGATCCGGATGACGTCCGGTGGATCATGCGGCAGTTCCGTGAGGACGGCTCGCTTGCGCAGGCCGCGTGGTGGGCCCAGCGCGTTACCCTGCTCGCGCCTAACGACTCCGAGGCGGCCTCCGTCACGCGCGACGCGGTGAGCGGCGAGATTGTTCCGAGCCGCTTACCGGGCTAAGGGCGTAACGTCCGCGGATTGCGGAGAATCTGGATCTCAAAATCCAGATCGCGTGCTTGCCTACCTCACCCTCCCCTTCTTCAGCTCCTCGATCCCATAGTGCGTCTCCCGCCAGATCACGCCGCGCCGGGTCAATGTGAGGACCATCGATCTCAGGATCGCGTAGGAGAAGAGCGTGGCGCCGATCGGGGCGGTCAGGAAGTCCCACCATCGGAGCCGCAGATTCCTCCCAATCGCCCGGTAGAGGAGCCAGATCCCGAACCATCCCGCGACCGCGAACACTTTCGGCCACGGCCCGGGAAGCAACCACCCGAACGCCGGCGCCATCGTGCCGAAGAATTGAAACACTACTGATACGGTCGTCTCCCCTACGCGATAGCGAAGCGCCGCGAAGGAATTCTTCTCCACGCCCCGGATGAGGCCGCGCACTCCTTCGTGCCAGCGGACGCGGACGAAATCGTCGTGGAGCGCGAACCACGACTTCCCGCCCGCCTCCTTCACGATCAGTCCGAGCGCCATGTCGTCGAGCACCTCCATCCGCAGTCGGGTGTGCCCGCCCGCGCGATCGTAGACGTCGCGGCGGACCAGATTGAACGCACCGATCCCGACGTGCGCCTTCGATTTCGGGTTCGGGGCGTCCCACGGTCTCTGGCTCGCGTAGAAGAGCGCGCTGAAGTAGGCGATGAAGATCCGCTCTCCGAGCGTGTGGAACTCCAGGTCGGCGCCCACCGCGAGGTGGTCGGCGCCGAGGTCCATGGCGAGCGAGACGGCATGCCGCACGGCATCGGGCTTCATCCAGACGTCGCCGTCGGTGAAGAGGAGCCACTCCCCTCGCGCCACCTCGGCTCCGCGGGCGAGCGCGTGGCACTTGCCGAGCCATCCCTCGGGGAGCGTCGTGACGCGAAGGGCGCGGAGGCGCGGATCCGACGCGGCCAGGCGGTCGAGGATGGCGCCGGTCTGATCGGTGGAGCGATCATCCACGATCACTATCTCGAGCCCGGGATAGTCCTGCGCCAGCAGGGAGCCGGCGGCGTGCTCCACGCGGGCCGCCTCGTCGCGCGCGGCGGAGACGATCGTGACCGGCGGCAGCTCGGCGTCGGCGCGCTCGGGGGCGGAGGCGAGTCCGCGGATGCTCCGCTGCCCCCAAGCCATCGGAAGCGCGAGGTGGAGCCAGAGGAGCGCGGCAAAAGCCGTGAAGCCGGTTCCCGCCCCGACCGCCAATTGACACGCCTGCTCGAGACCCATAGCCTGCGAGGATGCGCGATCGTCGCGGTACCGTTCAAGCGTTCCCCGTCGAAAGCCACGTCCTTCGTGGAAATCTCCCCGGCGACCCCCACGTCCGCGATCTACATGTCTATCTGCCGCCCGGCTACGAGGAGGGAAACGAGCGCTACCCGGTCGTCTGGGTGCTTTCGGGATTCACGGGCCGCGGCCGCCAGCTCCTGAACGACGGCCCCTGGGCCCCGGCGCTCAACGACCGCATGGACGCTCTGATCGCCTCCGGCAAGTGCCGCCCGATGATTTTGGCTCTCCCCGATTGCTTCACGCATCTCGGCGGAAGCCAGTACGTGAACTCGGCGGGCCAGGGGCGTTACGAGGACTACGTGATCGAGGAGCTGGTCCCCGCCGTGGACGCTCGCTTCCGCACGCTTCCCGGCCCCCGCCACCGCGGCGTGACGGGGAGGTCGAGCGGCGGCTACGGCGCGATCGCGATTGGAATGAAACACCCGGAAACATTCGGCGCGATCGCCTGCCACAGCGGCGACATGTTTTTCGAATTCATCTACGCGCGCGAGTTCGGTCCGGCGCTCCGACGGATCCGGAAGGCGGGCGGTGTCGCGGCCTGGTACGAGAAGTTCCACACGGCGCTCCGGATGCGAACCGAGGATCACGCTCCGCTCGACATTCTGGCCATGGCGGCCTGCTACTCGCCGAATCCGAACGCGCCTCCGGCCTACGCCGATCTTCCGTTCGACCTCGAGACCGGCGCGGCGCGACCCGAGGTGATGGCGCGATGGATGGAGCACGATCCGCTGCGGATGGTCGAGCGCTACGCGAAGAATTTGCACCACTGCCGGCTACTCTTCCTCGACTGCGGCGTGGATGACGAGTTCTACCTGGAACTGGGCGCGCGGCAGATGACCGCCAAGCTCAAGGCGCTCGGGATCGCGCACGAGTACCAGGAGTTCGAGGACGGGCACATGGGGATATCCTATCGTTTTGACGTGAGCCTTCCAAAGATCGCGGAGGCCCTGGCCCCGTGAGCGAAGCAAGGGGGCGCGCCATCGCCAGGCTCTCCGCCGCCATCGCGGCGAACGAGCCCGAGGACGTGGCCCGCGAGGCCGCGGCAGCGCTGACCGTCGGACTCTCGGCAAGCGCCGCCTACGAGACGATCTTGCAGTCGTATCTCTTCGTCGGCTTCCCGCGCACCATCGAGGCGTTTCTCGCCGCGAAGCCGTTGCTGGAACACCACGGCGGCATTCCCGCCGCGCCCGAGCCGCCTTCTCCCGCCGAGTGGACCGCGCGCGGCGAGGCGCTCTGCCGGGAGATCTACGGGCGCCACTACGAGAAGCTGCTCGACACCATGCGCGGCTTCTCGCCAGACCTGGCCGCGTGGATGATCCTGGAAGGCTACGGGAAGACGCTCTCTCGTCCCGCGCTGACTCCGGTGGAGCGGGAGACCGGAGTCCTCGCGATCTTGACCGTGACGCGCATGTGGCGCCAACTCCGCTCCCACGCCATCGGCACGGTGAATGTCGGCGGCACGCGCGCCGTCGCGCGCGCGGCGATCGAGGCTGCGCGCCCCTGGGCGGGAGACGACAGCGTGCGCGAGGCGCTGGAGACCACGGGACTCTCGGAGGCGAAATGAACGCGGGCGAGTTCGTGAAGTCCCACGGGCTGGGAAACGATTACGTCGTGGTCGACACCGCGGCATTCGGCATTCCGCTCACGCCGGAGCGAGTGCGGCTCCTATGCCATCGGAATCTCGGCCTCGGTTCGGACGGCATCCTGGAGGTCGACGCCCGCGAGCGCTACTTCGTGAAGATCTGGAATCCCGACGGGAGCGAAGCGGAGCGGAGCGGAAACGGCCTGAGAATCGCGGCGAAGTTCCTGGCCGAGCACGGCTACGTGAAGGGCGACGAATTCACGGTCGAGACGGTGGCGGGCCCGGTGCGAACGCAGGTGTTCCGGGAATCGGGCCGCGTGAACAGGGTGCGACTGGAGATGGGCCAAGCCACGATCGACCGCGCGCAGAAGAGCCTGGAGGTAGGCGGGGAGTCGCTCGACGTAACGGTGCTGTCGGTAGGCAATCCCCACTGCGTCGTCTTCGGCGAGGAAATGACACAGGCGCGCCTCTTCGACCTGGGTCCGCAGATCGAGAATCACGTCCGCTTCCCCAAGCGAATAAACGTCCAACTGGCGGAGCCGATCGCCCGAAACCGGGTCCGCGCCTTGATCTGGGAGCGCGGCGCGGGGCACACGCTGGCCTCGGGAACATCTTCCTGCGCCATTGCGGCGGCTTGCTTCGACCGCGGCCTCGTGGATGGCCACGTGACGATCGAGATGGAAGGCGGCCCGCTGGATATCGACGTCGCATCCGACCTCGCGGTCGTCATGAAAGGACCCGTGGAGGAAGTCTTCGTGGGATCGCTCAGCCCCGACTTGCGGGAGCGGCTGCTATCGCTCGGTTAGCCCTGCCGCGCGCTGAGGCGCGGCCCATTCGGATCGCCCCCTTCGCGTACCTACCCTAGGGGTGAATGCGCCACGGCGGATTCAGCCGATTGCCTCCCGCCCAGTACAAACAGATCACATTGCCCGACGGATCGCTGAGACGCGCTTCCCGCCAGAGCCACGGCTCATCCCGCGGTTCTTGCGAGAACGAGAGTCCTGCGCGCTGAAGCTCCTCGACCCTTTCGTCCAGGGCCTGCGTTTCAAAGTAGACGATCGCACGAGACGCAGCGGAAAGCTCCTGAACTAGATGCACGGAGAACGATGATTCGCCCTCCGGGCACTTGAAGCGAGCGTAGTGTGGCGAACTGACGATCAACTCCAGACCCAAGCGGGAGTAGAAGTCGACCGAAGCGGCAACATCCAGCGCGGGGACGGTGACTTGATTAAGATTCACAGGGTTGGCGATCGGTTTGAGAGGCGGCGCGCGGCGCGGCGGCACCATTCATCGAGTGGCACCGGGGGGCACTCCACGCGTCGATGGTGCGAGGCCTGGCGCCTTGCCGACTCTCGCGCGGCATTATTTCGGATCAGACGGCGGCCAGATCACCTTCGCGCTGATCAGGAGCGCGGCTCCCCCCAGGAACGGCATCAACCCAATCGCCCAGATTCGCTTGTCCGGTTCCACCGACGAGAGGAACACCATCAGGCTGATCCCGACGGCGATGCAGACCAGCCCCCCGATCATGAGCCCATGCGCGCGGCGGGTGCGGGACCCGGACCCGTTTCCACTCTCGTAGGAGTAAGGGCCTACCATGGGGGGAAGCTTCGAGGGATCGACGCCCCGCTCGATGGCCGCGATGCGCTCGCGGCGCTCCAGTTCGGCGAGGCGTTGCTGGCCAGTGGTCCGAATAATCGCGAGCGTGATCCCGCCGATGATGGCGATAATCGGGATGGCGAACGGAATGGTCGACCACATCAACCTCTCCAAATCGTGCATGGCGTTTTCCCTCCGGGGGTTAAGGTAGTGGTCTATCGTCGAGACGGGACCTTGCTCGCCCTCGTTCACCCCCTTGGACGGGCGGAGGGCGGGGCCCGGTTTCAGACGCCGGCCCTGCAGAAGGTGAAACCGGCGCACCCGCTCGGCCCGTCCAAGGAGCAGATGATGGAGGCCCCTCGGGGGCGCGGCGCCGACCGGCCCCTCCTTCTGGATGAGCCGGGACTCCTGGCGCGCTGCCGCGCCGGGGAGACGACGGCGTTCGCCACGCTGGTCGATCGCTACCGCGACCGCGCCTACGGGCTGGCGTTCCGCCTGACCCGCTCGGCCCCCGACGCCGAAGAGGTCGCGCAGGACGCCTTCGTCAGCGCGTGGAAATCGCTGGGAGCGTTTCGCGGCGACGCGGCCTTCTCGACGTGGCTCTACCGCATCGTCTGGAGAAAGGCGCTAGACCGCGTCGAGTCGCTCCGAAATCGCGGCAGGCGCGAGGTGGCGGTCGACGACCCGGCGCGCGTGGAGGCCGAGTCCGGCGCCGGCGCCCCGCGCGCGAACGAGGGTGGAGCCGCCGCGGCCGTCGCCGCCCGGCTGGAGCGGCTCCTCGATACGCTCTCAGAGCTGTCGCGCGCCGTGGTGACGCTCTACTACTATGAGGATCGTTCCGTGAGCGACGTCGTGGCAGCGCTCGGTATCCCCGAGGGAACGGTGAAGACGCATCTCTTCCGGGCGCGCGCGGCGCTCCGGGAAGGCTGGCTCCGCGAGGAGCGAGAGGTCAGCGAGGAGCATGAGCATGACCCGGTGTGACGACCTGAATCGCTGGCTCGACGAGGGAATGCCCGCGGAAGGCGCGGCCGGCGCGCGCGCACACGCTGCTTCCTGCCCCGCATGCGCGAAGGCGCTCGCATCGTTCGAGGCGATGGATCGCGCGCTCGCGCTCCCCGCGCGGGCACTGCCGGAGGGGGCCGCCTTCACGGCCCGAGTCATGGAGCAGGTCCGCGCCGCGAGCCCGCTTGCGCTCCCCGCTGTCCCGGAGACAGCGCCAGTCCGGTGGTGGATATCACTACTCTCCGAACCGGGCTTCGCCGTCGCCGCCACCGCGGCCGTCGTCCTGGTCCTCACGCCGGCGGCGATCCGGTTCGACGCGGGACAGAGCGTCGCCCTCCCGGTCTCGGTCGCCATGCAGTCGCTCGGAACCCAACTCGGCAACACCCTCGCGAGCTGGTTCGATTCCGCTGCCATGGCCGAGCGCCTCACTCCCCTGTCGCGGACTTATCTCCTGATCGGCTACGCGCCGCTCCTGGTCTGGGCCGGGCTCTGGATGTTCGGCGCCGTGGAGCGCACGGTTCGAAACCTCCCCGCGCGCCGAGGGTGAAGCGGCCCCTTGCCGCGGCCGTCGCGGCGGTGGTCGCCGCCGTGGCGCTTCTCGCGGCGCTCGGGTGGCACATCTCGGGACGGATCTACCGCGAGGCGCTCCTCGCCTCCTACGATCACGCTCCAGAGCGGTACGACGACGCGCTCGTCGCCGCCGTCGACTCGGCCAGCATCACGCTCGCGCCGCTGCGGAACGAGCGCCGTCGCCTGGGGCGCGAGGGGCTGTGGGGACTCTTCTGGAACGGAGGGACGGGCCGTGTCGGCGCCATCTTCCGCCGCGACGGCTCGCGCCTCGTCCGCTCCTTCACGCCCATCGAGGGAATGCCGGCGGATGGCGACAGCGTCGATCTTCGCCTGGAGGCGTACCAAGGCAATCCTCTTCGCGCGCGCGGAATCCCGTTCGAGGACGTGGCGATCGAAACGGAACTCGGCCCCGCGCCGGCCTGGAGGATCGCCGGCTCACGCCCCACGTGGGTCGTCTTCGTGCACGGGAAGGGCGCCTCGCGCCGGCAGGCACTTCGCGCGCTCGGCGTGGTCCACTCGCTCGGCTTCCCCGCGCTGGTGATCACCTACCGAAACGACGCCGGAGCGCCCGCGAGCCCCGACGGCCGCTATCACTACGGCCTGACCGAATGGCGAGACGTCGAGTCGGTCGTCCGCTACGCGATCGCGCACGGCGCGGAGGATGTCGTCCTGGTGGGAACGAGCATGGGGGGCGGCATCGTCGCGGCGTTTCTGGAGAACTCCGCGCTGGCGCCGAGCGTTTCGCGCGCCGTGCTCGACTCGCCGATGCTCGACTTCGGCGAGACGGTCGACTGGGGCGTCGCGCACGCGACCGCTCCGGGAACGACGCTCCCGATGCCGGCCCTCGCGGGGACGCTGGGAAAGCAATTCGCCGCGTGGCGCTACGGAGTCGACTGGAAGGCGCTCGATCTAAGGCGCCGCGCGGCGTCGATCCGGGCGCGGCTCCTCCTGTTCCATGGAGACGCCGATGAGATCGTTCCCTTCGCCACCAGCCGGGCGCTGGCGGCGCGATTTCCCGACCGCGTGACGTTCGTTCCGTTTCCGGGCGCGAATCACGCGGAGGGATGGAACGTCGATTCCCTCCGCTTCGACGAATCGCTCCGCTCGTTCCTGGAGCCTTCCCGGTAGAGGCCTGCGACCGCGAAGCGGTCACGGGGCGATCAAACTCCCTCGAGTTCCTCGAGCTTCTTCCAGAGGCCGTCCACCTCGCGCCGCAGCGCTTCGTACTGTTTCAAGAGCTCCTTCGTCCGTGCACCGTCGGCATAGAGCGCGGGATCGGCCAGACGCGCTTCCACGTCCTTCAGCTCGGTCTCCCGGGATTCCAGATTTTTCTCCGCCGTCTCGCGCTCCCGGGCTCGCTTCTTCGCCTCGTTCTTCGCGGCAGGGGCGCGTCCGGGCGTTCCCGCTTTCTTCGCTTCCTTCGCCGGAGCGGCCGGGGAGGCGGTGGCTGGCGCCGCGGTTGCGGCACGCGCGGCCGCGGCCGTGGCGGCTCCTCCCGGCGTCCCCTGTCGCTTCGCGGCCTCCGCCTTCGCCACCCGGGCCGACTCGTAGTCGTCGTAGCCGCCCGGGTAGAGGATGACGCGGCCCTCCTCCACCGCGACGATCCGCGTCGCGAGGCTCGCCATGAGCGAGCGGTCGTGGGTCACGACGATGACGGCGCCCGGATACTGCCGGAGCGCTCCCTCCAGCACTTCCTTCCCCGCCAAGTCGAGATGATGCGTCGGCTCGTCGAGGAGCAGGAGGTTCGCCGGCTCGAGAAGCATCCGCGCGAGCGCCACGCGCTGGCGCTCCCCGCCCGAGAGGATCCGGCACGACTTGTAGACATCGTCGCCGAGGAAGAGGAAGTTCCCGAGGAGCGCGCGGAGCGCCGAGGTCGGCGTGCCGAACGGAGCGACCTCCTCCACCGCCTGGAGGATGGTCAGGCTCGCGTCCAGCGTCTCCGCCGCGTGCTGCGCGAAATAGGCGAGCTTCGCCTGGGGGTGGAGGTCCCGCTCCCCCCGGCGCGGATCGAGCTGCCCCGCCAGAAGACGCAAGAGTGTCGTCTTTCCGGCCCCGTTCGCACCGACGATGGCGATCTTGTCGCCACGCTCGATCACGACGTTCGCGCCGGTGAAGATGTCGCGCTCGTCGTACCCGAACGAGACGCCGTCGAGCCTCGTCAGCGTGCGGCCGACGTGCGGCGGCGGCGGGAAGGAGAAGGAGATGTGCCGGGCCTTGCGCGGCACGACCACGCGCTGGCGGCGAAGGCGGTCGATCTGCTTCATCTTGCTCGCCGCCTGCGTCGCCTTCGTGTTCTTGGCACCGAACCGCTCCACGAAGCGGGAGAGCTGCGCGATCTTCTGATCGAGCTGCTCGTTCTGCGACTCCAGCGCCTCACGGCGTCGCTGCCGTTCCTCCAGGTAGTCCGTGAACGACATGGCGAACTCGTTCAGTTCCGCGTGGTCCAGCTCCCGCACCTCGTCGGTGATCCGGTCCAGGAAGACGCGGTCGTGCGAGACCACGATCAGGCCGCCGTGAAACGTCTCCAGATACTCCTCCAGCCACTCCATGGCCGGCAGGTCGAGATGGTTCGTCGGCTCGTCCAGGAAGAGGAGCGTCGGGTCGGTGAGGAGGAGCGATGCCAGCGCCACCCGCATCCGCCATCCGCCGGAGAATGAGGCGAGCGGCCGGTCCTGGTCGGCCGTCGAGAAGCCGAGACCCGCCAGGACGCGGCGCGCCTCCGGGACCAGCGTGTGCTCGTCCGACCGCTCGAGCGTGTGCTGCAGCTCCCCCAAGCGGTCGAGGAGGGCCTCCATCCGGGGATCGCCCGGGTCGAGCGTTGGGATCTCCTGGTAGAGGGCGTCCAGCTCCTCCCGCATCTCGATCAGGTGCCGGTGGGCCTCCAGGGCGCGGTCGAGCACGGTCCCCTCGAACTTCTCCGCCGCCTCCTGGGGCAGGTACCCGATCCGGGTCCCGCGCGAGAGCACGCGCGTCCCCGAGTCGGGGCGAAGCTCCCCGAGCAGCACTTTCAGGAGGGTCGTCTTCCCCGCCCCGTTCGGGCCCACCAGAGCGACGCGGTCCCCAGGACCGAGGGTCCAGGTGAGCCCCGAGAAGAGCGGGCGCGTCCCGATGGAATAGGAGACATCGTTCAGGCGGATCATGGAAGCAGGAGTGTACCGTTCAACGACGCTACCCTTCCACCGCTCCCTGTGGCATCCTCCCGGCGTTGCCCTAGTAGGGGGGTCCACGGAAGGATCCAACTCCAGGAGGGATTCGATGATGCGACGGTTCACGACATTCCTGCTTCTGCTGAGCGCATTGATCATGATGGTCGGATGCAGCGGGGATATGGTGAAGTCGGTTCTCGCCAATGGAGAGATGAAGGCGAAGTTGATGGACGCCATCGCGGGCGACAACGCGGTTTCCGGCGAGGTTCTCGACAAGCTGATCGGCGGCGAGGGGACGCGGGAGATGGTGGTGGAGAAGGTGCTGGGGAATGGCGTCATGATGCAGTCGTTGATGGGGCGGATCGCGAAGGATCAGACCATGGTGGACGGGATCCTGAATCTTGCCGTGCAGGACAGCACGATGAAGAGTCATTTGATGAGCGTCCTGCAGGGGATGCAGATGATGGCGGGAAAGTAGCGGGCAGTCACCGCGCCGATCGAATTTCGCAGGGGCCGCGGCGCAATACCGCGGCCTCTTCGCATGCACCCCCCCCCGGAGGTTCCATGACGGCCCAGCCCGGTCCGTGCCCCAAGTGTCGCGGCCAGATGAAAGCCGGCTTCCTGTTGGACAAGGCTCATTACGACATGGTTCGACCAACCGAATGGCTCGAAGGCAACCCGGAGCGCAGCTTCTGGTCCGGGTTGAAGACCAAGGGGCGCGCCCGTTTCCCCGTCCGAACGGATCGCTGCTCTTCGTGTGGATACCTCGAGTCGTACGCGAACGCGGACTAGTAGGTCGCGCCTGGATTTCCTAAGGGCAACGCGGTCTTCGCCTTGATGGAGAAGGGTGCTGTGCACGGCGTGCACGTGGTGTCCGTCGGGGATACGGTCGATGGGTATTCTGAGGGGCCGTGGCGGAGCGGTGCGCCACGGCTCCTTTTCATTGGCTCTCGAATCTCTTGCCCGGCCGCATCGTTCCCCGCCATACTCGCAGCGATCTATCCCCCCGCGAGCGGAACCCCGGCGAAGGAGTTCAGGAATGCCGGACTCGATGCGCCAGGACTACGCTGTGAGACTCCCGCGGCCTCTCCTCGTGCGGGAGCGCCACGACGGTTCCTCTTCCCCCCGCACACCGCGACCCAGTAGTCCTCCCAAGGCCCCACGTCTCCTGGATCGGGTGCGCGCAGCCATCCGCGCCAGGCATTACAGCCGAAGGGCCGAGACCGCGTACGTGGGGTGGGTTCGTCGTTTCGTCGTCTTCCATGGGAAACGACACCCCGGAGAGTTGGGTGAAGCCGAGATCACGGCATTCCTGACGCATTTGGCGGTGAAGGCTCGGGTGAGCGCCTCGACGCAGAATCAGGCCCTGAGCGCACTTCTCTTTCTATACCGCGACGTGCTCGCGCGCGACCTGGAATGGCTGGGCGGAGTCGTGCGAGCAAAGCGCCCTGTCAGGCTGCCCGTCGTTCTTTCGCGTGAGGAGGCGTCAGCGTTGCTGCGGGGATTGCAGGGCACTCCCCTACTGATGGCATCGCTCCTCTATGGCTCGGGGCTTCGGCTTCTCGAGTGTTGTCGGCTGAGGGTCAAGGACGTCGATTTCGACCGAAACGAAATCACGGTGCGCGATGGGAAGGGGCAGAAGGATCGTGTTACGCTTCTGCCCGCGCGACTGGCACCCGCGTTGGCGGGTCAGATCGAGAGAGTCAGGCGCCAGCACGCCGACGATCTGCGTGGGGGGGCTTGGGAGCGTGGAATTGCCGGGCGCGCTCGATCGCAAGTACCCTCGCGCGGCGTGGGAGCCGGGTTGGCAGTGGGTCTTCCCCGCCTCGCGTTTCTACGTCCACGCGGAGAGCGGCCGGCGGCGGCGGCATCATCTCCATGAGACGGTACTTCAGAAGGCGGTTCGCGAGGCTGCCCTGAGGGCCGGGATCGCGAAGGCCGCGACATGCCACTCCCTCCGCCATTCGTTCGCCACGCATCTTCTCGATTCGGGCTACGACATCAGAACGATTCAGGAACTGCTCGGCCACAGGGACGTGTCGACAACGATGATTTACACGCACGTCCTGAATCGTGGGGGACGGGGGGTACGAAGTCCCCTGGATGGCGTGTTTTGACCCTGCCGGCGGAGCGGGGGCCAGATCAGGATACATGGGTGCGTCCTGGCGGCGTATCCTGCTACGAAGTCCGGCGATTGGCCACGAAGGTGATGGCGCAGCAGCGCTTCTGTCGCGGCCAAGGAGAGGAGATCTCCACTATGCGGCCCGAAATCGTCCGTGTATCTGATTACATTGGGCGGCCTACTTCTAGTTAGCCTGAAAGGAGACACCTCACCGCAATGCTAGCCTTGGACCGCATCTACCATGGCGACGCCTTTGATCTACTCCCCAGGATCGACGATGGGACCGTCGATCTGGTGATCTGTGATGGTCCTTACGGCGTGACCACCAACAAGTGGGATCGCATCAGCAACATCCAGGAGTTCAATCTTAGGCTCATCAGCATCGTCGCCGCCAAGCTGAAGGACGGGGGTGCCCTGTACCTGTTCGGCAAGCCGGACTGCGTGGATTTCATCGACTATCGCCCGTTTTTGACGTTGCGTTCGAAGATCGTGTGGTACCAACCGAGCCGCCTTGCACAGGGCCGGATCAACTACACCAACAACTACGATATCATTTGCTATTTCACTAAGGGTGGCAGGCCCAAGACGTACGATCTTGATGCCATTCGCGTCTCCCAACTCGTTGAGCTTGAGCACCGGCTTCGCTGCGAACGCGTTCCTTCCGTCACGAACGGGAAGTACGGCAAGACAAAGTTCAACGGCGATGGCAAGAACCCGGGGGATGTCTGGGGAGACATAAAGCAACTTACGTACAAGTCGAAAGAACTCGTGAACAGGGAGGCGTTGAACACGATCCAGAAGCCAGAGCGACTCATTGACCGACTCGTCAAGGCCAGCTCGGCGGAAGGTGACCTGGTACTTGATCCCTTCGCGGGCGTAGGGACCTGTCCAGCTGTTTGCCGCAGGCTGGCCAGGCATTTCATCGCGATGGAGAAAGACCGCGACTTTGTAGAGACTGCAAGGAAGCGGGTGGCGGCAGTGGAGCACGACCTGTCCGGGAGACTGTTCTGATATGGCGCGCGACGTCTATCGGAAGATTATCGATCTAGTGCTCAAGGCCGCGGAACTGGCGCGCTCGATCGGCATAGGCAACCTGCTCCAGCCGGGTCTCGTGAAGGAGATGATCATCGCAGACCTGCTCGGACACGAACTCATTCACTCCAAGCGTGATGCTGATGCCCACGCCATCGGGAATCCTGAGGAGAAGTACGAGTATCTCTCCTGCAAGGAAGGCGGAACGGGGCAACTTGATCGCATGTTCAAGGAGCCCTCCGACAAGCGCGCGGAGTCGCTGAGACGCATCACCCGCAATCGAAAGGTTTACTTCGCGGTCTTCTACACAGCGAACCAGACGAAGTGCAAGGTCATCTACGAGTTGACTCCACAAGCCGTTGTGGAAGAAACGAATCGGCAGTTGGACCGGAGCCGGAACGCAATCTCCCACGTTGGATTCACTGAAGAATGGGCGCGGCGCACTGGTCGGTCGGTTTATGAAGACAACAAGTGAGCAACCGGGAACATCGGTAACGAAATAAACCGGGATGATGGGTAACACTTCG
>JBBTHR010000151.1:0-10722 GCA_038060295.1 Candidatus Eiseniibacteriota bacterium | reverse complement strand
GGGAAGGGGGCGAGGCGGGCGAGGAATCGGAGAGAGCCTGCAGGCGGCGTAGCCGCCTGTCACAGCGACCGGAGATTCCTCGCCCGCCTCGACCCCGTTGCCGCGTAAGCCACGAACGAACTAGCCATGAGCCTTGGCCCACGATCGCCCGCGCCCTTCGTGAACGAGGAGCGGAACGCGAAGAGGAAGCGCGTGCTCCATCGCCTCCCGGACGAGCGGCGCCAGGACATCGACTTCCCCGTCGTCGGTTTCGAAAAGCAGCTCGTCGTGGACCTGGAGGATGAGCCGGGAGCGGAGCCCTCGCTCGGAGAGGAGCGCGTCGATCTTCACCATGGCCACCTTGATCAAGTCGGCGGCGGAGCCCTGGATCGGCGTGTTGATCGCGGCTCGCTCCGCCTCGGCGCGGCGCCCCTCGTGGGTGTCGCGAAGTCCGGGAAGCGGGCGGCGGCGGTGGAGCATCGTCTCGGCGTAGCCGCGCTCGCGCGCGTCGGCGAGCATCTGCTCCATGTACTTCGCCACGCCGGCGTGAGTCTTCTTGTACTCGTCGATGAACGCCGCAGCCAGCGGCCGCGAGAGCGAGAGCTCGCGGGCCAGCCGGGCCGCGCCCATTCCGTAGAGGATTCCGAAATTCACCGTCTTGGCCTGCGACCGCTGCGCCGGCGTGACCGCTTCGGGCGACACGCCGAAGAGGCGCGCGGCCGTCGCGGTGTGGACGTCGCCTCCGGTGCGGAACGCCTCCGAGAGCACCGGGTCGTGGGAGAAGTGGGCCAGGAGCCGCAACTCGATCTGCGAGTAGTCGTACGAGGCGAGGAGCCCCTTCGCTCCCTCGGCGATGAACGCCCGGCGGATCGCGCGCCCCTCCTCCGAGCGGATCGGAATGTTCTGGAGCGACGGATCGCTGGCGCTCAAGCGCCCCGTGGACGCGATGGTCTGATGGAACGTGGCGTGGACGCGGCCCGTCTCCGGATGGACCAGCTTCGGGAGTGCATCGACGTACGCCGACTTGAGCTTCTGGGCCTGGCGGTACTCGAGAAGGAGGCGCGGAATCGGATGGAGCGGCGCCAGCGTCTCCAGCACTTCCTCGTCGGTCGAGTAGCCGTCCTTCGTGCGCTTCCCTTTCGGAAGCTGCAGCCGCTCGAAGAGCACCTCGGCGACCTGGCGCGTCGACTTCACGTTGAACGGGACGCCCGCCGACTCCTGGATTTCGAGCTCGAGCCGCTGGATGGTCGCGCCGAGCGATTGGGACATCACCTCGAGCGCCGCGGTGTCGATCTTCACGCCGGCCCGCTCCATTCGCACGAGGACGCCGACGAGCGGAACCTCCACCTCGCGGTAAAGCGCCAGCCCCTCGGCAGCCTCGAGTTCCTTCTCCAAGATCGGCAGGAGGCGAAGCACGACGTCGGCGTCCTCGCAGCAGTAGACGCCGACCTGCTCGACGGAGAGGTCGGCCATGCTCTTCTGGTCCTTGCCGCGCGGGCCGATGAGCGCCTCGGTCGGGATCTTGTCGATCCCCAGGCGCGACGCGGCCAGCGCGTCCAGATTCTTCGGGCGGTCCGGGTCGGCGAGATAGGCCGCCACCATCGTGTCGTCGGAGATGTCGCGAACGGGAATGCCGAACTTGTGGAACACGTGCCAGTCATACTTGGCGTTCTGCGCGGCGCGCCGCGCCTTCGGATCGTCGAAGAAGGGGCTCAGCGCGGCCCGGACCTGGTCGGGATCGAGATTCGGGCCCGCGGCGTGACCGATCGGGAGGTAGTAGGCCTCTCCCTCCGCGAGGGCCAGGCCGATTCCCACCAGCTCCGCGCGATGCGGATCGAGCCCCGTCGTCTCGGTGTCGAAGGCGACCGGACCGCGCGCGGCGGCCAGGGCGCGTGTCAGCGATTCGAGCGCTTCGCCGTCGGTCACCATCGAATAGCGACCCAGCGCGGGTCGTTCGAGCGTGCTCGCCTCCCCCGCTTCGACCGAGGAGTCCCCCGCCGAGCCCGGCTCTTCGGGGATTGCCGCCGGCGCGGCCATGGAACCGGCTCCGGCGCTCCCGCCTCGCGTCCCCTTGGCGGCGCGGCCCCCCTTGGGCGCCGCGCCGCCACCGGCGCGGACGGCGTCCGGGAAGAGATCGCCCGGTACCGCGTCCACCTCGGCCGCCCCGCCTGCGGGAGCGGCCGGCGTGGAAGCCGCGGGAGGGACGGCGGCGCCCGCTGCCGCCGCTTCGTTCGAGAAACGCCGGTGGTGCACGTGGAGTTCGAGCGCCTGTAAAAACGGCAGGAGCCCGCCGAAGTCGATCGGCTCCCGCTTCAGTTCCCACCAGTGGCGGTCGAGCGGCAGGTCGGCCCGGATCGTCGCCAGCATGCGGCTCAGGCGCGCCCGGTCCTCGTTCAGGCGGAGCTTCTCGCGCAGCGACGCGCGCTCCACCTGGTCGAGGGCTCCGTAGAGCTTCTCCATCGTCTGGAATTTCTGGATGAGCTGCGCGGCGGTCTTCTCTCCCACGCCGGGGACGCCGGGGACGTTGTCCGACGCGTCGCCCATCAGGCCGAGGAGATCGATCATCTCCTCGGGACCGACCCCGTAGCGCTCGCGCACGCCGTGACGGTCGACCACGGCGAGTTCGCCGCCGCGGCCGCGTGGGGAGAGAATCAAGATCCGGTCGGAGACGAGCTGGAAAAAATCCTTGTCGCTCGTCAGGAGCCACGCCATGGCGCCGTCCCGCTCGGCCTCCTTCGCCAGCGTGCCGATCAGGTCGTCCGCCTCCACTCCCTCCTGCTCCACGATCGGGAGGCCGAGGAGCCGGAGCGCCTCCCGCACGCGCGGGATCTGCGCGGCGAGGTCTTCCGGCATCGGCGGGCGATGCGCCTTGTAGTCGGTGTAGACGCGGTGGCGGAACGTCGGAGCGGCAGTATCGAAGACGATGGCCACCCGGTCGGGCTTCCGCTGCTCCAGGACCGGAAGGAGAATCTGGAGCACGCCGAAGACGGCGCTCGTCACCTCGCCCTTCGCGGTCCGGAGCGGATTCCGGATGAAGGCGAAGTGCGACCGGTAGAGGAGCGCCGATCCGTCGACGAGAAGGAGCGACGCGCCCTTAGTGGCGGGGTCCGTAGAGCCCATGGCGTTTGATGTAGGCGAGAACCGGATCGGGGAGCCAGTAGCGCACCGAACGCTTCCGGCCGAGTCGGCGCCGGATTTCCGAGGCGGCGATTCCGATGCGGGGCGGCTTCAGGAAGACGACTCGACGGCGAACCGCCGCGTCGAGGCTGGGACGCTCCATCTCGCCCCGCGGTACCACCGCCAGCCGGGCAAGCGAGAGGATCCGGTCTGGATCGCGCCAGGTCCGGAATTCATCGAGGCTGTCCTGCCCCATGACGAAATAGAGCTCCGCGTGCTCTGCCTTCGCGAAGCGCTCGAGCGACTCGACCGTGAAGGTCACGCCGTCGTGGTCGGCTTCCAGACGCGAGACGGCGAAGCGGGGATTCCCCCGCGCGGCCAGCCGAAGCATGGCGAGACGGTGCTCCACCGGCGTGATGCTCCGGTCGCGTTTGTGCGCCGGTCGTCCGGTGGGGAGGAAGATGAGCCGGTCCAGACGGAGGCGCTCCACGGCCTCCTCCGCCATGAGGAGGTGCCCCATGTGGACCGGATCGAACGTGCCGCCGAAGATTCCGACGCGTCGCTTCACTTCGCCCCCCCGCCGCCCTCGAGCGCCCGGCGCTGCTCGTCGATCTTCCGCTGCGTTTCGGCCCGCGCGAGTCCGGGCGGGACGAGGCGCAGCATCTCCAGCGCCTCGTCGCGGCGACCTCGCTTCACCAGCGTCTCGGCCAGAAGGAGCGCCGCGTCGGCCGCCCATCGCGATTCGGGAAAGTCGGCGACGATCCCGCGAAAGTATCGCTCGGCGGCGTCGAACTCGCGGAGCCGCGTGTAGAGACGCCCGTTCTTGAAGCGCTTCTCGGCCAGCCGGTCGCGGAGGGCCGCGATGCGCGTGGTCGCCTCGGCGGCGCGCGGGTGGTCGGGATGCGCACCCAGGAATTCGCGATAACGCGTGATCGCGCGATCCGTCTCCGTCTGGTCGAGCATGGGGCCGTGCGACTGGAGATCGTCGCAGCGCGCCAGCAGGAAGCGAGCGTCCGCCTCGTGTAGCGACGCGGGAAAGTCGCGGAGCAGCCGGTCGAACTGCCCGGAGGCGAGGGCGTAGTCCTTCATGCGGAAGTAGGCGTCGCCCAGGTAGAAGAGCGCGTCGTCGGTCCGCTCGGTGCCGGGATAGGCCTCGATGTAGGCCTTGAGGTCGAGCGCGGCGTCGGCCCAGTTCGTTTCGTCGTAGGCCTTCTTCCCCCGTTCGTAGTCGGCGATGCCGCCCGTCTGCTCCTTCAGCGTGCCACCGCAGCCGCCCGACAGCAACGCCGCTGCGGCGAGAAGGGAAAACCCTCGAAGCCGGACTCGAAGTCGCTTCATCGGGGAGCCGAGCCCTGGGGAGCGGCGCCCTCCCGGTCGAGGAGTTCGAGGTAGGCCCGCGCCCGGACGTGGCCGGGATCTTCCTGCAGACAGCGCTCCCACTCCTCGCGGGCCCGATGAGGGCGCCCCGATCGGTGCAGGACGACGCCGAGCGTCACCCTCGCTTCCAGATACCGGGGGTTCTGGGCGAGCGCCGACGTCAGTTCGGCCTCCGCGTCCTCGTAGAGCCCCATGTCGCCGTAGGTGGCGCCCAGCTTGTTCTTGATGTCGAGGAACTGCGGCGCGACCTTCAACGCCCGCTTGTACTCCTGCGACGCGTCGAGCGTGAGGCCGAGATTCCGGTAGGTGTCGCCGAGGAGCACGTGCGATTCCGCGAGGTACGAACGGACCTCCGGCGAGAGATTCCCGTGGTCCGGATCGCGTGGCTGGTCGGTGCGGAACTCGCGAAGGGCGTCGTCGTACCGGCCCATCTCGTTGTAGACGATGGCCAGATTGAGGCGCGCCTCCACGTAGTGCGGATTCAGTTGGAGCGCGCGCTGGAAGCAGGCGACCGCGCGGTCGCGCTCCCCCGACATCCCCAGCGCCAGGCCGAGCAGGTTGTGGAGGTCGGGGAACTCGGGCGCGAGCGCGATCGCCTGCTCCAGTTCCCCGGCCGCCTCGTCGTACCGGCCCCGTTCGAATGCGTCCCTGCCGAGCACCCAGTGCTGGCGCGCGGCGAGTGTCATGCCCATCCGTTGCCCCTCCCTCCTGGAGGAACCGCCGTTCCTCGCCTCACGTTCGATTCGAATAGAAGAGAATCACCAAACCGGCCACGACTCCCGAGACGATCAGCGGCTCCAGGAATCCGAACCGCGTTCCGCGCGGCACCGCGGGTCGGAACATTCCGGTCCCCGAGGCTGCCGTGTCGAGATCCCGCGCGGGCAGCACGTCGGTGGCGCCGCGCGAGGCCGTCTTCGCCCAGAGCACGTCGCCGCTGGCCGCGTCCACCAGGCGCGCCTGCGCCTGGAGCGTCACGAGTCGCTCGTAGCCCTTCGTGCCGAAGGGAAACCGTCCGATGCGCCGGACGAAGACCACGCTTCGCGATTCGACCCGGAGTCCCAGGCGCAGCGACCCGTCGACCGCCGCGGCGCCCGTCTCCGCGCGCGCTTCTCCGGTGACCGGATCGATCGCCGGCGCCGCCGGCGCCGCCGCCATGCGCACCGTCACGCCCTCCGCACGGAGCCGCTGCACGACGCGCTGCTCGAAGAGCGAGAGCGTGTCGCCCGGCAGCGGCGCCGTGATCTCCACCGACCGCCCCGCGGGGATGGCCCCCGCCGGTACGAGCTCGGCCGCGACCGCGGCCGCGACGGAATCGAACGCGGCGATGTGGGTCCGCGGGAGCGGATTTCCCGCCTGCACCGGCGCGGCGATGCCACCGAGCGCGGCAACCAGCAACGCGGCGGCCAACCAGGCCCCTCTCACGCGACTACCTCCCCTTCAAGATCGTAGTGCCGGGCCTTCGTGATGCGAACCCGCGCGAACGTGCCCGGAACGGGCGCCGCGACTCCGTCGCCGCCCCGGACGTGAGTGACTCCGTCGACTTCGTATCCCTGCTGCGCCACGCGCCCGACCCAGAGCCCCTTTCGATTCGGCGACGGTCCGTCCACCAGGACGTCCACCGTGCGCCCCACCCAGCGACCCCAGACGCGCGTGGCGACGTCGCGCTGCGCGTCCATCAGCCGGCGCCTCCGCTCCAGCTTCGTCCGCTCGGGCACCTGCTCCTTCATCTTGGCGGCGGGAGTGCCCTCCTCGCGGGAGTAGGCGAAGCAGCCGACATGGTCGAAGTCGGCCCGTTCCACCGAGGCCAGGAGCTCCTCGAAGTCGGATTCCGTCTCGCCGGGGAATCCGACGATGAAGTGCGTCCGGATCGCCACGTCGGGAATCCGCTCGCGCAGCGTAGCGAAGAGACGCTCCATGTCGGCCCGCTTCACCTCCCGGCGCATCCGGCGAAGCATCGGGTCGGTCAGATGCTGGAGGGGAATGTCCACGTAGCTGCAGACCTTCGCTTCCTCCTGAAACACGTCAATCAGCCGTTCGCTCCAGGTCTTCGGGTGCGTGTAGTGCACGCGGATCCAGTCGATCCCCTGCACGGCCGCGAGGGCCCGCAGCAATTCCGGAAGCCGCGCCTCTCCGTAGAGATCCTCGCCGTACGAGGTCGAATCCTGCGCGATGAGGTGGAGTTCCCGCACGCCCGCTCCCGCGAGCCGGCCCGCCTCCTCCACGATCGACTCCACCGTGCGGCTCCGGAGATCGCCCCGCAGCGAGGGAATGATACAGAACGTGCAGCGGAAATCGCAGCCGTCGGCGATGCGCAGGTAAGCCAGGTGGCGCGGCGTGGAGACCGCGCGATGAGCGGTGAGATCGACGGCGGTCCCCGGAGGGCCCACCTCCAGAATGCGCTCCGCTCCGCCGCGGCGAACGCGGTGCGCCACGCGGACGATGGCGTCCACCTGGCCGGTGCCGACCACGGCGTCCACCTCGGGAATCTCGCGGAGGATGTCGCCCTGGAAGCGCTGCGCCAGACACCCGGCGACGACCAGGCCGCGGAGCGTCCCCTCCCGCTTCAGCGCGGCGAGTTCCAGGATGCGGTCGATCGATTCCTTCTGCGACGGTCCGATGAAGGCGCAGGTGTTGACGACCGCGACGTCGGCGGTCCCCACGTCTCCCGTCATGGTGAAGCCGCCGTGCGCCAGCAGCCCCGCCATGATCTCGGAGTCGACGAGGTTCTTCGCGCAGCCGAGCGTGACGAGCGCGACGCGGGCCGGCGTTTCCACGACCGCCCCCGCCGCCTTGCCGGCGCGGGAAGGAACGAGCGAAATCGGTTCGCTCACGCGCCCGATCCCACCGGGGGGACGCCGGAACGCCGCTCGTCGAGTTCGTGCTCGGTCACCATGACTTCGCGCCCCCTCGCCCCGTCGGGCGGGCCGACCACGCCCCGCTCCTCGAGCAGATCCAGCAGCCGGGCCGCGCGCGAGTAGCCCACTTTCAATCGGCGCTGCAGCATCGAGGTCGACGCCTGCTGATGGAGCACCACCAGCCGCATCGCTTCTTCATAGAGTTCGTCGTCGGCCCCTGCGTCCGAGATCGTCACCGTTTCCAATACCGAATCGTCCGCCACGGCGGGCACGCCCTGATGACGCAGGAATGAGACGACGCGCTCCGTCTCCTCCCCCGAGACGTACGCCCCGTGGATGCGGTAGGGCTCGGGCTTTCCGGCGGGCAGGTAGAGCGAATCGCCGTTTCCAAGGAGACTCTCCGCGCCGTTCATGTCGAGGATCACGCGCGAATCGGTCCGGCTGGCGACCTGGAAGGCGAGGCGCGACGGGAAATTCGCCTTGATGAGGCCCGTGATGACGTCGACCGACGGACGCTGCGTCGCGAGGACGAGGTGAATCCCGACGGCGCGCGCCATCTGCGCGAGCCGCCCGATCGGTTCCTCGATCTCGGCGGGAAGGAGCGCCATCAGGTCGGCCAGCTCGTCCACGATCACGACGATGTAGGGAAGCTTCGCGTCCTCGTGAGCGGCGGGGTCGAGCCCGAGGCGGTTATACCCCTCGATGTGCCGCGCGCCGTGCTTGGCCAGGATCTGGTAACGCCGCTCCATCTCCTTCACGCAGAAGCGGAGCGCCTGCGCCGCCTTCTTCGGATCGGTGACGACCGGCATCCGAAGATGCGGAATGCCGTTGTAGGGCGTCAGCTCCAGCATCTTCGGGTCGATCATGATGAAGCGGAGTTCCGCGGGCGTGCGGCGCATGAGAAGGCTCATGATGAGGACGTTCACCGAGACGCTCTTCCCCGAGCCGGTGGCTCCCGCGATGAGGAGATGCGGCATTCGCTCCAGCGAGGTCGTGAACGGGACGCCCGCCACGTCCTTTCCGAGCGCGATCGGCAGGGCGTCCTTCCCCTGCTGGAACGCCGCCGAGAGGACGATCTCCTTGAACGAGACGATCTGCTTCACGCGGTTCGGAATCTCGATCCCGACCGCCGCCTTGCCCGGAATCGGCGCCACGATCCGGATCCGCTGCGCCCGGAGGGCCAGCGCCAGATCGTCCTGCCGATTCAGGATCTGATTCACCTTCACGCCGGGCGCGGGCTCGTACTCGAAGAGCGTGATGACCGGGCCGGGATGGACCTCGGAGACCTTTCCGGCGACGCCGAAGTCGGAGAGGGTCCGCTCGAGCACGCGCGAGAGTTCCAGCAGCTCCGCCTCGTCCACGGCGACCTGCTGCGACTCGTGCGCGTCGAGCAGATCGACCGGCGGGAGCGGCGTGTCGGGAGCCATCGCGGCGCCGAGTTGGAGCCCGCCCGTCTCGCCGGCCGCGCCGGGACGGGGCTTGTCGCTCTTTCCGACCGTGGAAGGAGCGCCCGACGGCGGGAACGGAATCGGAAGCGACTCGGCCTTCGGAGCGGGACTCGGACGCCCCATGATTCGGGGGCCGCTGCTGGCGGGCGCGTTCCTCGCTTCGCGCGATCCCGGAGCCGGCTCGGGGGCGAAGGCGCTCGCGAGCGCCGCTTCCTCCTCGGCCGGCGCCTGTCGGCGGCGGCGCGCCTTTGTCGGAACGGTTTCGAGATCGTCGTCGGTCCCGGCGGCGGCCTTCGCGTCGGCCGCGCCCTTCCGCTTCGGCTTCACGTCGGTTCCGAAGCGCGCGAGAATCCCTCCGAAGATACCGGAGAGGGCCCGCCGCAGCGGCGACGCCGCTCCCAGTTCGAACGCGACGGCGGTGACGACGATGAGGGAGGTGCCGAGCGCGAGCTGGGCGCCGATCCGTCCCAGGAGACGCGCCGAGCCGGCGCCGATCCACTCTCCCAGCGCCCCGGCCCACGCACGATTCCCCGCACTGATCAGATAGAGGAGCCCGATGCCGACCCACAGCGCGGCGGCCGCGAGGGCGGTGCGAACGGCGAGATCGGCGGGAGCTTTCAGACGGAGGCGGTTCCACCCCCACGCGAGGAGACCGAGCGGAACGGCCCAGGCGCCGACCGCGCCGAGGAACCCGGCGAGACCGGCCGCGGCGAGCGCGCCGAGCACGCCCGCCTGGTTTCGAACGGCCCCCGAGGCGAGGAGATCCGCGGCGGTGTCGCGCGTGTCGCGGGTCGCGAGCGCGAGCGACACGAATAGCGCGATCGAGAGGAGGCAAAGTCCCAGGATCTGGTGCTTGCGCCGGACGGATATCCGTCCCAGGAACCCCATCGCGCCCCGCCCGGCCTACGTTCCGTGCTGCCAGGAGGCGAGGTACGCGATCTGCTCGGTGGTCAGAGCGTCGATGCGGACCCCCAGCGCTTCCAGCTTCAAGCGCGCGATCTCCTCATCGAGCGCCTGCGGAATCGGGTAGACGTCCGGCTGGAGCGTGCGCGCGTTCGCGAGCACCCACTGAACGCCGAGCGCCTGATTGGCGAAGCTCATGTCCATCACCGACGCGGGGTGTCCCTCGGCCGCGGCGAGATTGATGAGACGTCCCTCGCCCAGCACGCAGACCTTCCTCCCGCCGTCGAGCGTGAACTCCTCCACGAACGGCCGGGCGACGCGGCGCGACTTGGCCACCTTGCCGAGACCGTCGAGATCGAGCTCGACGTTGAAATGCCCCGAGTTGGCGACGATGGCGCCGTCCTTCATCGCGCGGAAGTGCTCCACGCGGAGGACGTTGATGTTTCCCGTGACCGTGACGAAGAAGTCGCCGATCTTCGCGGCGTCCTCGGCCGGCATCACGTGGAAGCCGTCCATGACCGCCTCCAGCGCGGGAAGCGGATCGATCTCGGTCACCACCACCTTCGCGCCCATGCCGCGCGCGCGGGTCGCGAGACCCTTGCCGCACCAGCCGTAGCCGAGCACCACGAAGGTCGATCCGGCCAGGAGGCGGTTCGTGGCGCGCAGAATGCCGTCGAGCGTGCTCTGGCCGGTGCCGTAGCGGTTGTCGAAGAGGTGCTTCGTCTTCGCGTCGTTCACGGCCAGAATCGGATAGCGGAGCGCGCCCTCGCGGGCCATGCTCTTCAGCCGGATGACGCCGGTCGTCGTCTCCTCGGTGCCGCCGATGACGGCCTTCGCCTGATCGGCCCGCTTCGTGTGGAGCACCGTGACGAGGTCGGCGCCGTCGTCCATCGTGACCTCCGGACGCGCATCGAGCACGGCCGAGATGTGCTTGTAATACGTGTCGCCGTCCTCGCCTTTGATGGCGAACGTCGGGATGGAGTAACGATGCGCCAGCGCCGCCGCCACGTCGTCCTGCGTGGAGAGCGGGTTCGACGCGCAGA
>JBBTHR010000150.1:0-10247 GCA_038060295.1 Candidatus Eiseniibacteriota bacterium | reverse complement strand
GAGGGCGGCTACAACGTGGTCGCCATCGACCTCCTGAAGACCAAGATCCGGGCGCTTCTCGCCGAGAAGCGCTGACCCCGACGAACATGGACTGGATTCCGCTCCTGCGCTTCCCGATCGAGTGGGGAGCGCTCGCGCTCTTCGTCGTCGGTTGCCTCTACTGGGAGCGCGCCGGCTTCACGGGACTCGGCGTGGAGGGGACCGTCGCCGCGGCGATGATCGGCTTCATCGCCGGCTACGACGCCACCGCTTCCTATGCCGCCGCGTCCGGCGTGGCCGCCGCGTCCGCCGCACTCTTCGCCCTGGCGACCGGGTCAATCCTGTTGTCTCTGCGAACGGACCCGGCCATCGGATCGTTCGCCGCCAGCCTCGTCTCCGCCTGCGGACTGGGCCTCCTGACGCGCACCGGCTCCCACGCGCTCCTGACCGAGCAGCCTCCGCCGGGCCTCGTTCGCGGCACCATCTTCGACGGCACCTACGCGGAGGATCTGATCGGAAGTCCGTGGCTCGTGGCGGCGCCGCTTCTGGTGGCGCTCGCGTCGTGGATCTACTGGCGGACCCCCTTCGGCCTTCGGCTCCGAGCCTTCGGGGAAACGCCGAGCCTTCGCGTCCCCGGAACCAGCGCGGCGCGCACGCGTCTGATCGGTGTCGCGGTGGGCTCGCTGTTCGTCGTGCCGGGCGCCGGGCTCCTGCTTCGCCAGTCGGGCTCTTCGCCCCCGGTCGCGCTCGGCCTCCTGGCGCTCGCCTGCGCCGTCGCGGGCCGCTGGGCCTTCGCCCCCTCGCTCCTCCTGGCGGCCGGCGTCGCGCTGCTTCGGACGGCCCGCCCCTACGCGGGAGCATCCGGACCCGTCGCGGTGACGCTCGAGATCGCGCCGTTCCTGCTCGCGCTTCTCTACCTGGTCTTCCTGTCGCGCCGCTCGCTTCGCATCTCGGCCACGCGCCAGTCACGGCTCGACCCCGACACGCTGTGAGCGCCTGGATGTCCGCGCGCCGCCACCAACCAGTCGCCGCCGATCCGGCCAGCCATCCCTTCCCGCTCGACGAGGCGCTCGCGGTCGTTCGCCGCCGCACCGCGCTCGTCCCGCGCGCGGCCCTGGTGCTCGGAAGCGGCCTCGGCGTCCTGGCCGAGGGAACCGCGTGGGAGGCGGAGATTCCCTTCGCCGACATCCCCGGGATTCCCCGCTCCTCGGTGGCGGGTCACGCGGGCCGGCTCCTCCTCGGCAGGTGGGCGGGGCGTCCCGTCGCGATCGCGCAGGGACGTTCGCACCTCTACGAGGGGTACGAGGCGGAAGTGGTGACGCGGATGACGCGGCTCCTCGCGGCGCTCGGCGCGAAGGCGCTCGTGCTCACCAACGCCGCCGGAGGGATCGCGCCCTGCATGTCGCCGGGCACGCTCGTCCTGATCGAGGATCAGGTGAACTTCCAGTGGCGCTCGCCGCTCCGCGGCGCCGGGGAGTTTGCCATGGGGGCGGGGGCCGGCGGCGCGAGCGCGGGTTTGGGGCGCGGATTGACGCGCCGCCCGACCTACGATGCCGAGCTGTCGGGAAAGGCCGCTCGGGCGACGGGCGTGGCGGGGGTTCGCCTGGAGCGGGGCGTGCTCGGCGTGATGCTCGGGCCTTCCTACGAAACGCCGGCGGAGATCGACATGCTGGAGCGGCTCGGCGCCGATGTCGTCTGCATGTCGACCGGAGCGGAGGCGGCGGAAGCCTCCACGCTCGGCCTTCCCTGCGTCGCGATTTCGTGCGTCACGAACTGGGCGGCGGGACGCTCCACGTCGCCGCTTCGACACGACGACGTCACGAAGGCCGTGGCCGGCGCGGCCGTTCCGCTCAAGTCGATGCTCGAGCGGCTGGTGGTCGCGATCGTCTAGGCGTTTCTAGCGGATCGCCACCTTCACGATCCGGTCTCCCGGCATGATCCGCTCCACCACGTCGAGCCCCTGCGTCACCTTCCCCAGCACCGTGTAGCGCCCCTCCAGCCGCGGCTGCGGCGAGAGCGTGATGAACCACTGGCTCCCCCCCGTGTCCTTGCCCGAGAGCGCCATGCCGACGGTGCCGACTTCGTACGAACGATCGTTGTACTCGCACGGGATGGCGTAGCCCGGACTTCCCCAGCCGTCGCCGCGCGGGCAGCCTGCCTGGATGACGAAATTCGGCACGACCCGGTGGAAGAGAATCCCGTCGAAGTAGCCGGCCCGCGCGAGCGAGGTGAAGTTCTCCACGTTCTCCGGCGCCGCCGACGGATCGAGCGAGATCGTGACGATGCCGCGTTCGGTCGTGACGACGGCCGTGAGGCGCCGCCCTTTGCCGGCCGGCGTGGCGCGCGTCTTGAGTGGCGGCGACGGACCCTCCGCGATCGAGTCGGCGGGGAGCCCGAGCGCACGGACGGCGATCTCGCGCACGCGGCGATCGGAGTCGCGGAGCGCCCCGAGGAGCGCCGTCAGCGCGTCGGGCGACTGGAGCGCGGCCAGCGCCGTGGCGGCCGAGGCGCGGACGTCGTCGTCCTGGTTCGTGGAGCGCCGCGCGAAGAGCGCCGCCAGCGCGGGGACTGACGCCGTGTCGCCGAGGACGCCGAGCGCCTCGGCTGCGGAGCAGACGACGCTGAAGTCGCGGTCTTGGAGCAGCGGCCGGAGAACCGGGAGAGAGGCGTCGCGTGCTTCCGGGCGCCTCGCCAGCGCCGAGGCCGCGCCCGCAGCCTGTGCCGCGTCCTTGCTCTGGCCGGCTCGGGCCAGCATCAGCTCCAGCGCCGCCGGTCCCTCCACGTCCCCCAGCGCCTCCGCCAGCCCACCGCGCAGGAAGGCGGGGAGGAGATCGAGTGCCGGCGCGATCGCGGGCACGGCGCGATCGCCCTGGATTCTCAGGAGTGAAATCGCCGCCGCCTGGACGACGCCGGTCGAGGAATCGCCCAGCGATTTCATGAGCGCCGACGCCGCGAGCGAATCGCGGATCTGCCCCAGCGAGATCGCCGCCTGCCAGCGGACGTGCGGATGCCGATCGCTCAGGAACGGAAGGATCGTGCGCGCCTCCCTGGCGATCTTGAGCGCGCCGAGCGAAGCGGCGGCGTTCACGCGCACGCGCCACGACTCGTCGTGGAGGAGTCCGCCGAGCCGGGCGGTCGCGCTGGAGTCGCCGACCTCGCCGATCGCGCGGGCCGCCACGGCGCGAACCATCGCGTCCTTGTCGAAGGAGAGCGTGCGAAGCGCCGGCGCGCCCCGCCGGTCGCCGATCTTCCCGAGCGCATAGGCGGCGCGCCACCGGAGATCGGGCCGCGGATCTCGCGCGGCGCGCTGGAGCGGTTCGACCAGCGAAGAATCGCGAAGGCGGGCGGCCGCGAGCGCGGCGGCCCAGCGCTCCGGCGTGCGCGGCGAACGGAGCGATCCGGCCAGCGCCCGGCCCACCGCGCCTCCCGATCGGGCTCCCATGGTTCCACAGTTTCCGAGCGCGATGACGGCGGCGACCCGCGACGCCGCGTCGCTCTCCCGCTCCAGCCGATCGAGAAGCGCGGGGACGGCCAGCGAATCCCCGACCAGAGCGAGCGCGAAGGCCGCCTCCCGGCGAACGAGCGGAGAGGGATCGCGGAGCGCCGACTCCAGCGTGGCGCGGCTTCCGCGGCTCCCGATGTGACCCAGAGCGCGGGCGGCGCGGGCGCGGAGGGCGGGGCGGGCGTGGCCGCGGGCGAGAAGGGCGAGGCCGGTCGTATCGCGCGTTCCCTCGCGCCGGAGAATCGTCTCCTCGGGCGTGGGACTCGCCGACGCGGCGCGTGTCTGGGCGTCCGCCGGCGCGGCAGAGAAACAGCAGCCGGCCAGCGCGAGCGCGGCGGCCGATCGGGCGAGCGCGGCCCAGGCGGGATTCACTTCGTGGCGCATCGTTCCTCCGTTCCTTCCATGTCCAAAAGCGCGTAGGCGGCGTCGAGAACCGTCACGGGATCGATCGAGGGGAGCGTCGCGTCGGCGGCACGGACCGCGCGGACCAGGCGCCCCACGGGCGCCCATTCGAGCGGGTCGGTCCAGCCGTAGATGCCGACGGTCGGTGCGCCGACGGCGCCGGCGAGATGAAGCGGCCCCGTGTCGTTGCCGATGTAGAGCGAGGCCCGCGCGAAGCGGCCGGCCAGCTGCGGAATCGTCTCGCCCCGCACGACCGGAAGGGCGCGCGCCAGCGCGGCGTTGACCGCCTCCACCGTGCCGCCGTCCTGGGGCCCCTCCAGTAGCTGGACGTCCCTCCCCCGGCCGAGCAGCTCGCGCGCCACGGTGGCGAAGCGGTCGGCCGGCCAGCGGTTCTTCAGCTTTCCGGCCCCGGGGTGGAGGTAGACGGCGCCCGCCGGCGCCCGCGCCACGGAGGCCGCGTCGGCGACGTAGTAGGGGGGCGGCGGCATTCGTTCAGCGCCGGCGGCGCGGGCGAGCGCCATGGAGATCTCCGACTGATGGAGCGCCCCCTCGGGATACGCCAGCGCGCGCGTCAGGCGCGCGGCGTCGCGCTCGCCGTAATGACGCGCGTCGAAGCCGAGCCTCTCCCTCGCGCCCGAGAGTGCGACCAGGAGCGCGCCGCTCCGGGAGTAGGAAACCGTCGTGAAGTAGAGGGCGAGGTCGGGGCGCGGCCCGCGGCGGAGCGCCGCCCGCGCGACCCCCACGAAATTCCTCGTGTCGACGACGCGGATCTCGTCGGCCCACGCCTGTCCCTGCACCGCGGCGGCGTTCTGCCTCCCCACCACGAGCGTGACGCGCGCGTGAGGAAAGCGCTCGCGCACGGCACGGATGGCCGGGACGTTCAGGAGCAGATCGCCGAGCTGATTGTGGGGGCGATAGAGGTGGATGCGGCGCGGAGCGGCGTCCACCGTCACGGGGGAGTTAGGCCTTCGTCGGGTCCGGGTCCGTGCCGCCCTGTTTCTCCCGCATCTTCTCGATCCGGAGGACCTTGATGAGGCGGTCGTGGCAGCCGGTGGGCATCTGCGGCGTTTCGTCGTGGCGGTAGAGCTTCAGCGTCATCGTGAGGGTGTCGAATTCGGCCCGGCAGTCGGAGCACTTTCCGATGTGGCGCTCCATCTCGACGACGATGTCCTGTTTCAGATCCTCATCGAGGAAGAGGGAGATCGAATCGAGGACTTCCTTGCACGTCATCATGTGCGGGCTCCCATCGTCCGCCGACCGCGCGTGTCGTTGAAGAAGTGGGCGAGATGATTGCGGACCTTGAGCCGCGCGCGGTGGAGGCGGGACTTCACCGCGGCCACGGAGAGATCGAGGACCTCGGCCACGTCGGCGTTCGACAGCCCCTCCACGTCGCGCAGCACGAACACCTGGCGGAATTCCGCGGGCAGGGCGTCGATGGCTTCGCTCATGGCTTGCCGGGTCTCCTTGTTCAAGAGTTGTTCCACGGGGCCGGGGGCCCAATCGGCGATGTTGATCGGCGTCTCTCGCTCGTCCGCGTCGTCGATTGAGACCGTGGGAAGCTGCTTCTTGCGGAGCTTCATCAGCGCCGAATTGGCGGTGATGCGGTAGATCCACGTGGAAAACGTCGATTTTCCCTGGAACGACTTGATCCCCCGATAGGCCCGGAGGAAGGTGTCCTGAAGCACGTCCTCCGCGTCCTCGGGGTTCCGCAGCATCTTCAGGGCCAGGTTGTAGACCTTGGTCTCGTACCGTTCGATCAGCTCGCCGAACGCCCGATCGTCGTCCTCCTGGGCGCGGCGCACCAACGATTCGTCCGGGACGGCCTTCAGTTCCTGGGCCACGGTTGCCTCGATTAGAGACGCTTCGGGGGTGGGATTGGGTTCGCAATACTTTGGGAGCTACGGAGGAAGGCTACGGGCGGGGCCGAATCGTGTCAAGCGCCACCCCCCGGAAAGGGGCCTGCCGGCGCGGAAAGCGAGGCGCCGCGGGTCTAGACGTCTAGACCCGGACCAGCGCCGGAGCCCCGGAGGACGAGGCCGCGGGGCGCGGCTCGGTGCGATCGATACGGTGCCGGCGCATCTTGCAGCGAAGACTGCCGCGGCCGATGTGGAGGAGCTTGGCGGCCTCCACCACGTTCCCTGCCGTCCTCGTCAGCGCCCCCTCGATCGCCGCCTTCTCGAGCGTCACGAGCGAGATCCCGTCGGCCGGGAAGCGAAGTCCGAGGTCGTTCAGGCTAGGCGATTCGGAGCCCGGCGTCCCGCCGGCGCGCGGCAGCGCGAGCTCGGCCGGGCCGATCTCCTCGGTCTTGGCGAGGAGCACGGCGCGCTCGATGACGTTCCCCAGCTCGCGGACGTTGCCGGGCCATGGATAGCGCATCAGATCACGCTCGGCGGCCCCGTTGAGCCTCGCGGTGCGTCCCAGCTTTCGCGCCACGCGCTCGCAGAGGGCGCGCCCGAGGAGCGGGATGTCGTCGCCGCGGTCGCGCAGCGGCGGCACGACGATCGGCACCACGTTCAGTCGATAGTAGAGATCCTCGCGGAAGCGGCCCTGACGCACTTCGCCCGAAAGGTCGCGGTTCGTCGCGGCCAGGATGCGTACGTCGACGGCGATGTCGCGGGTGCCGCCCACGCGCCGCACGACCTTGTGGTCGAGGAACTTGAGGAGCTTGGCCTGGAGCGTGATCGGCAGCTCGCCGACTTCGTCCAGGAACACCGACCCGCCTTCCCCCGCTTCGAAGAGGCCGATCCGCTGCTGCGAGGCGTCGGTGAACGAGCCCTTCTCGTGTCCGAAGAGTTCGCTCTCCAATAGCTCGCGCGGGATCGCGGCGCAGTTGATCTCGAGGAACGGCCCCCGGGCGCGGGGGCTCTCGCCGTGGATGGCGCGGGCGAAGAGTTCCTTGCCGACGCCGCTCTCGCCCAGGATCAGCACCGACGTGGCGCTGGAGAGCGAGACGCTTTGCGCCAGCTCGATGCTATTGCGGAGCGCGGGACTCTCGCCGAGGATCCGATCGAAGCGGAACTCCTCCCGCACCCGCGACGATTCACGCTGCTCGCGCGCCTGCTGCACGGCGCTCCGTCCGACGGCCTTCAGCAGGCCCTCGACGGCATCGTAGCGGATCGGCTTCAGGAAGAGATTTCGGATCCCCAGCTCGTTCATCTCCGCCGCTTCGGCCGCGTTCGAACGGTCGAGGAAGGCGGCGAGCTGCATCCGCGGCCACCGCTCTTTCAATCGGCGGACCGCGTCCCGGCGTTCGGCGAACGACGGAGGATCGTGCGTGGAAGAACGACCGGACCCCAGGGATCCATCCCCGAAATCGAGAATCGCCAGCGAGCACATTTCCTGCCCCCCGCGGGAGAGGAAATCCTCCACACGATCCGCGACCTGCACCGCGCACTTCTGCGTGGCGACGTGATCGACCAGAGCATCCCGCTCCGGTCCGGCCGGCATGACGATGGCAACAGTCAGATTCAACGCTCGAGTACCCCCTGCGGCGGCGACGCCCCCGTGGCGCCGGGCCGCCGATGGCGACCCGCCGTGACGTGAGGGATATCGGCCCGAATCCGGAGGTTGCTTAGCGGAAAAGAACGCCGGGGCTGGCGCGAAGGGGGCCGGTCGTGTTTCCATGCGCCGGTGGCGGCCTCACTTACAGTCGGATCGCCGGACGGCGGCGCGGCGCCCACGTCGCCCCTCCGCGTCGCGGCGGCGCTCTATACGCTCTTCGTCGTCTACGGTTGCCTGATTCCACTCGACTTCACGCCGGTCCCCTGGACCGAGGCGTGGGCGATCTACCGGCACATACCCGAGTTCCGACCCGGCCCCTCGTCGCGGACCGACTTCACCGCGAACGTCCTCCTCTTCCTGCCGCTCGCGTTCCTCTGGGCCGGCTCGATCGGGGCCGGCTGGCGCCGACTAGGGGCGATCTCGAAGAGCGTCCTCGTCTGGACGGCGGCCGTCCTCTTCCAGGCCGCGCTGGAGTTCGCGCAGGTCTACGCGCCGCCACGGAGCGTGTCGCTCTGGGACGTTCTCGCCGCGACCTGCGGCGCGGCGATCGGCGTGGCGGCATGGAGCGCCGCCGGGGGCGCGGTCGGGCGGGCCCTCGAGCGATGGAGCGCCGCGTGCGGCCGGCAGGGCGTCGCCGGCTGGCTGGTCGCGCCCTATTCCATTTTTCTCATTGTCTACAGTGTCATCCCCGTCGATCTCACGCTCAAGGCCGCGTCGCTCTATAGGAAATGGGACCGGGGATTGATCCGCCCGATCCCCTTCACATCACTGGGCGACGATCCGGTGGCCGCGGCCCTCGGCCTCGCCGCCGAGGCACTTCTCTGGCTGCCCTTGGCGGCGCTCCTGCTTCTCGGGGGCCGCGCTCGCGGGTTCACGGCCTGGGGCCTGACGGTTCTCTTCGCCGTCGGCATCGAGGCGCTTCAACTCTTGGTTCTCAGTCGAGTGAGCGATTCGACCCATGTCCTCTGCGCCGCGGCAGGCGCGGGCGCGGGCGTCTTCCTGGGACTGCGCCTCCGACGGGGCACTGCGGTGGAAGATGAGAGCCTAGTGGAGATTCCCCCGCTCCTTCTCGCCTCGCTCCTCGCGGCGGTCGCCTGGGCAGTGCTCCTGATCGTCGGCTCCTGTTACCCATTCGACTTCTCGTTCGAGCCATCGGAAATATCGGCTCGAACCGGCGCGCTCACGGCGCTTCCGTTCCATACGATCTGGCCGGCGACCGGGGCGCGGCATTCCCACGATCTCCTGACGCAGCTCGCGCTCTTCGTTCCGTTCGGCATGCTTGCTGCGTTGGCCATCACGAGCGTCAGAGGACCGTGGGCGAGCCGCGTCGGTGCGTTTGCTGCCTGCCTGGTGGCCGCGACCGTGGCCGGGGGGATCGAGATGCTGCAGGTCTTTCTGCCGGATAGGGTGTCCGCCTCGACCGATATCGTCGCGGCTGCCATCGGGGGCGGGGGGGGATTCGCTGCGGTGCGAGCCATCTGGCGCGCCGTGCGGCGCGGCAGGGTCTCCGTTGGACGGGGCTAGACGCGGCGCTTTTCAAAGATGGGGAGCGCCTGGGCAGGCGCCGCGTTTTCGCCCCTAAGAACCGATACGACTTCGAACCGACCCGAGGATCGCAGCTCCGAGTGGATCGCTGCTCCTAGTGGATCGCTCCTAGATGTGACAGGAGCCGATGCCTCGTTTCGCAAGGTACTGCTGGTGATGCTCCTCGGCGCGCCAGAAGGTCGAGGCCGGCACGATCTGCGTCACGATCGGCCGCCGAAATCGCCCCGACACTTCCAGGCTCGCCTTCGATGCGTTCGCCGCGGCTGCCTGTTCCGGCGAGTGAACGTAGATGGCCGAGCGGTATTGTTCCCCGACGTCGGGTCCCTGGCGGTTGAGCGCCGTGGGGTCGTGGTTCTCCCAGAAGATCTTGAGCAGCGCCTCGTAGGTCGCCTGGGTCGGATCGTAGGTCACCTCCACCGCCTCGGCGTGCCCCGTCCGTCCCGAGCGAACCTGCTCGTAGGTCGGCTGGCTCGACGCGCCGCCCGTGTAGCCGGCGGCGGTGTCGATCACGCCCCGGACCTGGCGGAACGTCTCCTCGACGCCCCAGAAACATCCGGCGGCGAAGGTGGCTTTACGCAGGATCACGGCCTTCATGGCGTTCTGCTCCTTTCGGCGGGACCGGGGCGCTGGAACATCCCGGTCGATTCCGACATTGGTTGGACGCCTCGTCGCGGCGCCGGGGTTCGGGGAATCTCGTGGTCCCGGTTCCGCTCGCTGAAATTGCGGATCGCGGGGGCCCGTGGGACCGGAATGCGAAACCGCCCCGGCGGGTTTCCCTGCCGGGGCGGGTCGTCTTGTCGATCAGGGAACGAGACCGGCGGCCTCCGCTACTTCACCACCTCGTAGTCCGCGTCCACGGCGCCGTCGTCACCCTTCTTACCGGGCGCGCCGCCCCCGGCCGCCGGGCCCCCGGGGCCTTCCGGTCCGCCGGGTCCGCCCATTCCGGGAGCACCCGCTCCGCCCGCCTTCGCCGCCTCGGCGTAGAGTTTGCCCGACACCTCGTTCCAGATCGTCGTGAGTTCCTCGCTCCCCGCCTTGATCTCCGCGGTGTCGTTCCGCTCCAGCGCCTTCTTCAGCGTCTCCAGCGCGCCCTCGACCTTCGCCTTCGATTCGGCGTCCACCTTGTCGCCGAGCTCCTTCAGCTGCTTCTCGGTCTCCCAGGCCAGCGCATCGCCGCGATTCTTCGTCTCGATCTGCTGGCGCCGCTCCTTGTCCTCGTCCGCGTGCGATTCGGCGTCCTTCACCATCTTCTGGATCTCCTGCTCGGAGAGTCCGCTCGACGCCTCGATGCGGATCTTCTGCTCCTTGCCGGTCGCCT
>JBBTHR010000149.1:0-30092 GCA_038060295.1 Candidatus Eiseniibacteriota bacterium | reverse complement strand
CTCGCGAGAGGATACGACTTTACGAACGCGGGGCCGGTCGTTCCATATTGTCTAGGGACGGGGAAGCTTTCCCACCGGGCAACTCGAGCAGACGGCCCGTTCCCGCTGCGCGCGGCGCATGCGACGCAGCAGCCACGCAGCGGCCGCAAGGACCACCACGCCGACCGCGATCTCCTGCCAGCCGAATCCGCTCATTGCGTCATCCCCATCCCATCGCTCGGCCGCCCTGGAAGACGGCGAACGACGCCAGCCACGCCAGGACGTTCATGGTGACGAGCATGAGGATCGGCCACTTCCAGCCGCCCGTCTCGCGGCGGACGACCGCCACGGTCGACATGCACTGGCACGCGAGGGCGAAGAAGACCATCAGGCTGATTCCGGTCAGCGGTACGTACGAGGAGGCGCCCGTCTCGGGATTCTTCGCCTCGCGGATGGCCTGGCGGAGCGAGACGGTGTTGTCGCTGGCGTCGCCCAGGTTCCAGACGGTGGCCATGGTGGAGACCATCACCTCGCGCGCGGCGAACGAGGTCACCAGGCCGATGCCGATCCGCCAGTCGAAGCCGAGCGGCTGAATGATCGGCTCCAGCGCGAGGCCGATCTGCCCGGCGAAGGAGTGGCGCAGCGTCGAGCCGGCCACCGACGTCTTGAGCGCCGTCGTGGCGGCGGCGTCGCCCGATTGTTCGGCCACGGCCAGCCGCGTCTGGAGCGCGCGCGTTTCCGGCGCGCCGCCGGGATAGGAGGCCAGGAACCAGAGCACGGCGGAGACCGCCACGATCACCGTCCCCGCCTTCTTCACGAATTCCAGCGACTGGCCGGTGATGGTGGTCACGAGCCCGCGCCACGCCGGCGTCCGGTAGGGCGGAAGCTCCATGACGCTCGAGGCGCGCGGGCCGCGGAGCACGGTGCGCCGCAGCGCCCACGCGGTGACGAAGGCGACCACGATGCCGAAGAGATAGAGCGCGAAGAGCACGAGCCCCGGGAGGCTGACGGGGCCCCAGCCCAGGCTCGGCACGAACGCCCCGATCAGGAGCGCGTAAACGGGGAGCCTCGCGCTGCACGACATGAAAGGGGCCACGAAGATCGTGGCCAGGCGGTCGCGCCGGTTCTCGATCGTCCGCGTCGCCATGATGCCGGGAATGGCGCAGGCGAAGGAGGAGAGGAGCGGCAGAAAGGCGCGCCCCGGTAGCCCCACGACGCCCATGAGCCGGTCGAGGATGAAGGCGGCGCGCGCCAGATAGCCGGTGTCTTCCAGGATTCCGATGAAGAGGAAGAGGAGCGCGATCTGCGGCAGGAACGAGAGGACCGTTCCGACACCCGCGACCACGCCGTCGATCAGAAGCGAGCGGAAGGGCCCCGCCGGGAGCGTGGCGCTCAGGATGCCGCCGAACCACGAGGTGCCCCGCTCGATGAGATCCATCACCGGCTGCGCGCCGGCGTAGATGGCCTGGAAGATAACCCCCATCACGAGCGCGAAGAGGAGGGGGCCGACGATGCGGTGCGTGACGATCCGGTCGACGCGCCGCCGGACCGGGTCGGCGCTGGAGACTTTTCGCGTGACCTCCAGAAGGATCGCCTCCACCGTCGCGAAGCCGCGTGCCGCCTCGGCGCTTCTCCATTCGGGGTCGGCCGCTTCCAGCCGCGCGCGGTGGGCGGCGATGTCCGATTCCGCCACCTGCGGCAGGCGCTGCCACATCCGGCCACCCTCGTCGCAGAGAAGAGCCCAAGCGATCGGCTCCGCGTCGGTACCCGCGGCGCGTCCGCGTGCTCCGATTCGCGCGGCCAGCGCGCGGACCTCAGCGCCGGTCGCGTCGGAATGCGTCAAAGGGCGAACCGTCGGCCGCGGCACCGGCTGGTCGAGGGCCAGGCGCAGGGCGTCGAGGCCCTCGCCGGTCCGGCCCACGGTCTCGAAGATCGGAACGCCCAGCCGCCGCTCCAGTGCGGGGCGATCGATCAGGTGTCCCTGCTCCCGCGCGATATCGACCATGTTGAGGACGAGGATCGTCGGAAGCCCGAGGTCGAGGACTTGGAGCGCCAGGAACAGCTGGCGGTCGAGGCTCGAGGCGTCGAGCACGAGCAGGATGGTGTCGGGGAGGGGTGTGGTCGTGTCGATGCCGAGGAGGACGTCGCGGACGATCTCCTCGTCGGGAGAGCGGGGCCGGAGGCTGTAGGCCCCGGGGAGATCGACGAGATTCACGGTGGAGCCCGACGGGAGCGGACAGCGCCCGCAAGATACGTCCACCGTCACGCCGGGATAGTTGGCGACTTTCTGGCGAAGGCCGGTGAGGCAGTTGAAGAGCGTCGATTTGCCGGAGTTCGGATTTCCGACGACCGCGACGAGCCGCTGGCGGCGCGCGCCCGCGGGCAGGGCGCCGCTGAGCGGGATGGCGCGCGGCACTCGCGTCTCGCGCGGGGCCGGCGCCAGATCAGATGGCGACGACACGGATCCCCTCCGCCTCGGCACGGCGGATGGAGAAGTGTGTCCCGCGAACCACGAACTCGATTGGATCGCCGAAGGGTGCACGGCGGACCATGCGGACTTCCGTCCCGGGGACAAGCCCCAGCTCCGACATGCGACGCGAGAAATCGGGCGAGCCGTGAACGCGCCGCACGAGCGCGCGCTCGCCGGGGAGGAGGCCCGCGAGATGTGGATCCGAGAGGAAGGCCGTCGGGGTCATGGTTTCTCTCCGGAGGGCGCGGGGGCGGCAGGCTCCGCGCCGCGCTCCTCGCGCGTGGTGGCGTCGCGGAACGTCCGCTCCAGGCAGGCGCCGTCCCCGCAGACGGGGCACGCCGCGCCGGAAGCGCCGCAACGCAGCTGTTCCTCGAAAAGGCGGCGGAACTCGATCGCCGCGGGGTGGTCGGCCTGGAGGAGCGCCGTGAGGCGGACGAACTGAGACATCGCCTCGTTGCTCACCAGGTGCTCGATCATGCAGGCGTCCTCGTTCGCGATGGGCGCGGGGACGCGTAGAATGTCGATCAGGAAGGTCTCGAGGACGTGGCGGCTCGATTCGGTCGTCTCGGCGAAGTGGCGGCCTTCATCCGTCAGCTCCACGCATCCGTAGCGCTCGTGATCCACGAGGCCGCGGCCGGCGAGGGAACGGATCATGGATGTGACGCCGCTCTTGGTGACGCCGAGCCGCTCGGCGATCTCGCTCACCTTGGCGTAGCCCTTCTCGCGCTTCAGGGCGGCGACGGCCTGGAGGTAGTGAGCCATCGAGTGGCTCAGCTCCTTCTCCTTGTACCGCTTCCAGGTTTCCGTATCGGCCTCCGGCGAAGAGAGTGCAGCGGACTTAACACTGTCGTGACTCCATTAACAATCGACCCAAACGGCGGTACGGTCAACGGATACCTTGGTATCCCTCGGGTCGGTCCGGTGGGGGATGGGGCCTTTCCGGGCTCCCGGGGGACGGCAGCGAAGTGGCTACCGGCAAGTCGGTTGCGGCCCTTGACCAAATAATAATTCCAATTATTATCTGTACATGGTGCCGACGCCCCGCCCCCACTCACTCTCCTCGGAGACTGCCCAGGTTCTGCGCGAGCTGAATCCATGGTGGCGGGACCCAGGTGGAGTTCATCCCTCTCCGCCGGGCTATCGGCGGCCAGCCGTGGCCGAACTGACACGTCGGCTCCTGAGAGCGAAGGGGTTGATTGAGGTCGTTCGCGGCCCTCGACAGGTGGGGAAGACGACCGGGGTTCATCAAATTATCGAGGATCTGTTGAGGCATGGCATCTCCCCGAAGGACGTTCTCTTCGTGCGCTTCGACCTTCAACTCCTTCGGGAGGAGCCGGAGGGACTGCGGCGGATCTTGCGTTGGTTCGAGGGGGAGATCCGCGCCCGCTCGTTGAATTCGGGCGCCCCCGTCTATCTCTTCCTGGACGAGATTCACAAGCTTCGACGCTGGCACGAGGAAATCAAGCACCTCGGGGATACCTATCCGCTTCGCATCCTCATGACCGGTTCCTCGAGCGTGCTCGTAGCTCGGGGGGGGAGGGAAAGCCTCGCGGGGAGAATTTTCACGACGGAGCTTCCGCCCTTCTCGTTTCGCGAGGTGCTTGAGTGCTGGCGTCCAACCCTCGCTTCGATTCTCCCCCCGGCCGTAACCGTGGAAAGCGCATTCGAGGGGGGGCTGGCCGATGCGAACGAGGCAATGATCCGCCTGAAGCCGCAGCAGCATTTGGCCATCCGGCGCGCGCTCGAGCGCTACTATGCGCGTGGGGGATACCCTCGGCTCCACAGCGGCGAGGTGGACGACGACCGGTGGGCTGATTACCTCGTCCAGACGGTGTTCGAGAACGTGCTCGGAGCAGATATTCCGGATCTATTCCCCGTCGAGAGCCCCGGCCTTCTTCGACACCTCTACCTCTCCGTGGCGCGACTGACCGGGCAGGAGCTGTCCCAGAACGAACTGGCCTCCGCGGCGAACAGCGCTGGGTTCAGCACGAATCAACCGACCGTCCGAAAGTACCTGCACTATCTCAGCGACGCGCTTCTGATCCGGGAGTTTCGCCGTTACCCGCTAGCGAAGAAATCTTCGGCGCGCGTTCCCGCCAAGATCGTCGTCTCGGACCTGGGCGTCCGTAACGCGATCTTTCGCGGGGCGCCGTCCCTCTGGGAATCCGATCCCGCCGTGCTCGGCCCGTTGGTGGAGACTCTGGTTCAGGGCTGCCTCCGCGGTCCAAACCTCCAGGTTCATTTCTTCCGGGACTATGCCGAGCCGAACAACCGGAGGAGTCCCATCCGGGAAGTCGATTTCGTTGTGGAGCGAGTTGACGGGACAACGCTTCCGGTGGAGGTGAAGTTCCGAAAGCGAATCGATTCGGAAGATCTTTTGGGGATCAAGGCGTTTCAGGCGCGGTTCGGCGTCTCGCGCGCCATCGTCGTCACCCGCGACCGTAGTGAATGGCGGGAACGCGAAGGAATTCTCTTAATGCCGTTGGCCAATTTCTTGGCTGCCTTTTAAGGAGATTGACCGCCACCGTGAATCCCTCCGCGACGTCACGACAAGACCGATACCTGAACCGCGCCCTCACCTGGCTCGGCTTCAACGGCCGCGTGCTGGAGGAGGCGCTCGACCCCACGAACCCGCTCCTGGAGCGGATCCGGTTCACGGGCATCTTCTTCGGAAATCTCGACGAGTTCTTCATGATCCGCGTGGCCGGCATGCGCGCCCTGCTGGACGCGGATGTGGAGTATCGCGGACACGACGGGCTGACCGCCGGCGAACTCCTGGCGAAGGTCGCGGCGCGAACCCGCGAACTGGTCGCCACCGCCTACGGCACGCTCGAGAAGGAACTGATCCCGGGCCTCCGCGCGCACGGCATCCGCTTCCTGCGCGACGACGACCTCTCGCCTCCGGAGCGCGAATTCCTCGACCTCTACTTCCAGCGGGAATTGCTTCCCATTCTTACGCCCGCGGCGGTCGAGCCGGCGCTCCCGACGCCGCGCGTGGCGAACCTCGTGCTCCATCTCGCCGTCCGCCTGGCGCGCGCACGCGCCGACGAACACGAGGCCGGAAACGGCGCGACGCCGCACGAGGCGCCGGAGCGTCTGGCGTTCGTGGCGCTCCCGCGCCTGAGTCCGCGCTTCATCCAGGTGGGCGGCGCTCGCTCCGGCGTGGACGGTTCCACGGGACCGCGCTTCGCGCTCCTGGAGGAGATCGTCCGCGCGCGGCTCGGCGCGCTCTTCGAGGGATACGAAATCTTGGAGACCGCGGCGTTCCGTCTCACGCGCGACGCCGATTTCGCCACCGACGACCAGGAAGCGGAGGACATGGTCGAGGCGGTGCGGCTGATGCTGAAGCAGCGGATGAGCGGCGACCCGGTGCGGATGGAGATCGAGGAGGGCGCCAGCGAGGCGCTCACGTCGCGGCTCGCCTCCGCGCTCGGCGTGGAGAACGAGGAGATCTACCGCTATCCCGGCGCCGTGGACCTCCGCTTCCTCATGGATTTCGCGCGCATTCCATCGCTCCAGGCGCCGCGCGCGGAATCGTGGCCGCCCCAGCCGGCGCCCGACCTCCCGCCCGGAGACGCGCTCTGGGACGCCATCGCCGAGCGTGACCGGCTCCTCTTCCATCCCTACGAATCGTTCGAGCCGGTGCTCCGTCTCTTGCATCTCGCGGCCGAGGATCCGGGCGTGCTGGCGATCAAGCAGGTCCTCTATCGCACATCCTCCACGTCCGAGGTGATCCGCGCGCTCGAACGCGCGGCGCAGAACGGGAAACAGGTGACGGTACTCCTGGAACTGCAGGCGCGCTTCGACGAGGAGCGGAACGTCGCGTGGGCGTCCCGGCTGGAGGACGCGGGGGCGACGGTGCTCTACGGCCTGGCGGGCCTGAAGACGCACGCCAAGGCGCTTCTGATCGTGCGGCGCGGGCCGTCGGGGATCGAGCGCTACGCGCACGTCGGGACCGGCAACTACAACGAGTGGACGGCGCTCGAATATTCCGACCTCTCACTCCTGAGCGCGGACGACGATCTCTGCGCCGATCTGACCGCTTTCTTCAACGTCGTCACCGGCTACTCCGAGCCGCTCCCGTGGCGTCACCTGGCCATGGCGCCGCTGGGGCTCCGGGCGAAGTTCCTGGGACTCATCCGGCGCGAGATCGAGCGGAGCGGACCCGAAGGGCCGGGGCAGATCCGCGCCAAGATGAACTCCCTCGCCGACCGGGAGATCATCGACGCGCTCTACGAGGCGTCGGCGGCCGGTGTGAAAGTGGATCTAAACGTCCGAGGCTCCTGTCTTCTCCGGCCCGGCGTTCCCGGGCTGAGCGAGAACATCCGCGTCATCACGCTCGTCGACCGCTTTCTGGAGCACAGCCGCATCTTCGAGTTCCGAAACGGTGGCGACATGGAGGTCTACATTGGGAGCGCCGACTGGATGCCGCGCAATCTCGACCGGCGCGTGGAGCTCGTGGTGCCGATCCTGGACGCCGAGCATCGCGCTCGCCTTTCGCGTATCCTGGACGCCTTCTTCATGGACAACGTGAAGGCGCGCGACTTCAAGGCGGACGGATCGCTCACGCGCCGCGACGGACGACGGAAGCCGTTTCGCGCTCAGGAGCATTTCTGGCAGGAAGCGCGCGACCGCGCGCAGCGGGCGGGAGATCCCGACCGCAGCGCCTTCCGGCCGCGGACACGGCCAACGTAGGAGGGAACCGCCATGGCGAATTTCGTGCAGCGGATGATCGGCGCGGCGACGCTGAACGTGCCGATCGTCGAGGAGATCGAGGCCGACACCGAGTACACGACGCCGGCGCTGGGCGTGGTCGTGCTCTCCGCGATCGCGGCGGGAATCGGCGGGGCGAGCGGCGGCATCCAGGGCGCGGCGGTGCTCTTGGTCTCGTCGCTCTTCGGGTGGGTCTTCTGGGCATTCATGACGTGGGTGATCGGCACCAAGTTCCTCGCCACGCCCGAGACCAAGTCGGACATGGGGGAACTGCTCCGCACGATGGGATTCGCCCAGAGCCCGGGGCTATTGCGCGTCTTCGGCGTGATCCCGGTGATCGGCCGCGTCGTCGATATCGTGGTTCTGGTCTGGCTATTGGTCGCGATGATTGTCGCGGTGCGCCAGTCGCTCGACTACAAGAGCACGGCCAGGGCGGTCGCGGTGGTGGGGATCGGCTGGCTGATCAACAGCGCCATCTGGCTCTTCTCGCTCTCGATCATCGGAATCGGCGGCTTCCTCGCCACCGGTGGACCCTAGTACCTGACGTCGAGCGCCATACGGGCGAGCCACGCGGTGCGCGTGTCGCCCTCGATGTGGCGCTCGTTCGCGATTCTCCGGAATCCGACGCCCGCGCTCACGTCGAGTTGGTCGCGCGGCATCCAGCGGAGATCGCCCCAGACTTCCCGCCGTTCCTCCACGACACCGTAGAGTCCGGCATTCGAGACCGCTCCCGTGCCGGTCCGCCACGCCTCTCCCAGGTATCCCTCGCCCTGGTTCGTGAACTCGCCGCTCCAGCGGGCCCGCCAGTCGCGCGAGAAGTCGAGTCCCACCTCCAGCCAGACCGTCTCGACGTCGGGGCCGAGCGCAAAGCCGAGCGGCCGGTCGCGATGGATGAAGTTCTGCGCGTACTCGGTGGCGTAGGTGAAGCGGCGCACGCGGGTGTACTCCGCCAAAAGGTGCGCGGTGCGCGATCCGTACGGCCGGTCGCTCCTAAGTCCCAGCTGGTAGGCCAGGCGGTCCGGCATCTCGCGATTCTCCGTCGCCAGGTCGTCGAGCAGGATCTCGCCGTAGAGCGTGAGCGCGGGGCTGACGCGCGCCACGGCGTCGAGCGAGGCCATCACGTTCGCCCGCTCCAGCCCGCGCACGGAGTCGGTCGCGGCGTTTCGGATCTGGATCCGCTCGACGATCGCGTAGGGGATGAGCCCCGTGGCGTAGAGGAGATCGATTCCGTCGCTCCGGTAGCGGACCGCCTCCGAGAGGCCGACGGAGAGTCGCGGCGTCACGAGCATCTCCAGCCGGTGCGCGGCGAAGTAGCGCTGGTCGGCGCGCGAGAGAACGCCGCTCAGCGCCGTTGCCGTCACACGTCCGCCGAAGGAGCCGGAGAAGGCGAGAACGCCCATCGGGCCCGCGGCGTCGGCGAGAAGAAGCGTGCCGCGCCGCCCGGGGCCCCAGCGGAAGAGATCGTATCCGGCCGTCGCGGTGATCGGTCCCGTGCGCGCCGTGAGTCCGGCGCGGAGCACGGTCGTTTCCACGTCCGAATGAAGCGCGATGGCGTCGATGAAGCCCCGCTGCCCGCGGATCCGGGTGATCCCGAATTCCTCGTAGGCGGCGAACGCCGGCCAGAGCTGGAGCGCGGCGCGCGCCGTGAGCGACGATTCGTCGCGCAGGCGGTAGTGCGCGACCGTGCGCTTCTCGTCGAAGTCGCCGCGCAGATGGCCCGCGATCGAGACGCGCGCGCGCCGGTCGCGGGCGCCGGTGTCGACGAGGAGCGGGGACTCCGCGCGCTCCGGGGACGCGCCGAGGTCGTCCAGCTCGCGAGCCAGTTCGCGCTCCAGGCGCTGGTAGTTCAGATTTCCTTCCACGCCGGGGTGAAGCCGCCGCGCGCGGAGCAGCGCCGCCGCGACATCGGTGCGCGCCAGCGGCCGCGTGTAGATCGAGAGCGAATCGAGGAGCCCTTCCGCGGCGAGCGTTTCGATCTCGTCGTAGGCCGCGTGGCGGACGGGGAGGAATTCGACCGGGAGCGCGCGCGACGTCGTGGCGGGGAGCGCGAGCAGGAGGGCCGCGAGCGCGAACCAGTGGACGCGGAACGCGCCGGGCCGGGAGGGGAGCATGGCCGCATCCTACCGGCCGCTCAGGAGGGCGTCAAACAGCCGCGAGGCCGGGGCCCTCGCCGGGGCGGACCGGACCCGGCGGGTGTGCCGGTGGGTCCACAGGGTGTCACGGACGGCAGCATCGGGCAGGCGCCGGGGCCGCCCGGATCGACGTAAGTCGTTTATCGACAATGAAAATCCCGATGGCACGTAGGCTGCATCAGGCCGGGACGTGGAGACACGACCCCATACCTTAGCCAACGGAGGAACCGCCATGTCGCTTCGCTCGAAGTACCGCCAAACGTACCGGTCGCTCCTCGCCGCCGCCGGCGTCGCGGCCCTGTTCAGCGTCGTCGTCGCCGCGCCGCCGGTGCGGGCGGCGTCACAGCTAGATTTCCAGGGGACCTCCTTCACGGGCGGCGCCAGTGCCGCTCGCGCGACCCTTCTCGCGTCGGACGCGGAGCTGCGGAGTTCCAGCGGACCGGTGCGTCGCCGTTCGCCGCGACACGAGGGGTACGGTTCCCACCATACGCGCTCCTTCGCCACCTTCGGACTCGGCGGCTACGAACCGTCGGACCAGCCGGGGAACGGCGTCTATTTCAGCGGCTCGGTCGGAACGGAATTGCAGACGCCGATCGACCTGGGGTTCTCCGCGTCGTGGTATCACCGCTCCACGGGCGGAAGCCAGTTCATCACGACATTCGAGGATCCCGCGGGCAACACGGGCCAGCGCGTCGTACAGACGAGCGATATCTCGACCGACCTGGTTCCGCTCATGGCGTTCGTTCGCGTGAAGTTCCCCTCGGGGGCGGGCATCCAGCCCTACGTCGGCGGCGGAATCGGCTGGGAATGGCTCCTGGTCGAAGGAACCGATCAGGCCGGATACGGCTTCAGCGATAACTACGACGGATTCGGCGCGCAGATCTTCGGCGGCATGAACGTCACGATGTCGCCCGGCACCGCGCTCTACGGCGAGGTGCTCTACAACAGCAGCACCGTCTCGGCCGACTTCTACGATCCGCTCTTCGGCGTGACCGTCCGCGACGAGATCGACATGGACGGCGCCGCCGCGCACGCCGGACTCCGCTTCCGGTTCTAGTTGCCGCCCGCCACGCCCTTGGGTAGGCTCCGGGTTCACGGACTCGGAGCCTACCCGGCGTACGGAACGACTCATTCAAGGAGGAATGCACCTATGAAACTTTCGACGTTGCGGCGAGCCGGCCTGCTTTCGGGGCTGGCGGCGCTCGTCGCGATCGCCCTCGCCGCCCCCGCCTTCGCGCAGCAGGCGGATGGCGGCAGCGGCATTGGACTGAAGGGAATCGGCGTTCGGCTCGGACTCACGGATCCGGAAGGCGGCAGTAGCGCGCTCATGTACGGCATCCACCTCGATGCCGGCGAGCTCGTGAATCACGTCCACCTCGTCCCGTCGGTGGAGTACTGGAACGTCGGGAACGACGTCGCCCAGTACAACTCGGACCTTAGCGATCTGGCATTTCGCCTGGGCGTCAATTTCGACTTTCCCCTTCAAGATCAGCGCATGGTCCCGTATCTGGGAGGCGGAATCGGCCTCCATCGCTTCAGCTTCGACACGAACGTGCCCGGAGTCGACAGCAGCAGCGACACCAAGCTCGGGCTCGACTTTCAAGGCGGCGCGCGGAACCAGTTCACGCCGAACCTGTCGCTCTTCGGCGAGCTCGGCTACTCGTTCGTCTCGGACGCGAACCAGCTCCGCCTCCTGGGCGGTCTGACCTATCATTTCATCTACTAGCACCGGGCCGACGGCCCGGAGGAGGAGGCTCATGAATCGTAACCGTACGCTCTTGATGCTGGCGCTTGGACTGGTCCTGGCGTTCAGCCTGTCGGCCTGCCAGAAGGCGGAGCAGACCGAGGTGTCGTCCACCGACGAGAACCCCGCGACCGCCTCCGAGACGCCCGCCACGACCGAAACACCGGCCGCCACGGCGACCGAGCCCACGCCGGCGGGCAGCGAGACGCCGGCGAAGCCGGCGACCAAGCCGACGACCAAGCCGACGACCGCCAAGTCCACGCCCGCGTCGAACGCGGCGGCTAAGTCGAACAGCATCTCGCTCCCGGCGGGGACGCAGTTCGATATCGCGCTGACGACGCCGGTGGATACGCGCACCTCGAACGTCGGCGACAAGGTCGAGGGAACGCTGGCGGCGCCGCTCCTCCACGAGGGGCAGACGATCGCCGAAACAGGCGCCGTCGTTCGCGGCGAAATCGTCGAGCTGACGCGCGCCAGCCGCGCCAAGTCGGAAGAGGACCGCGCGTCGGTGAAGTTCCAGTTCACCACGCTTCAGACGGTGGACGGCGAGAAGACCATCAGCGCCACGGTGACGAACTCCGAGGGCAAGATGGTCGCGAAGAGCACCGGCACGCGCGACAAGCTGATGATCGGCGGAGGCGCGTTGGCCGGCGCCATCATCGGCAAGGTGGCGGGCAAGGACACGAAGAGCACGATCCTCGGCGCGGTGGGCGGCGCGGTGCTCGGCACCGGCGCGGTGCTCGCGGCGAAGGGGTACGAGCTGGAGGTCCCGGCGGGGAGCAAGGTCAGCCTCCGCGTCGACGCGCCGATCACCGTCGTCTCCAAGTAGAGCGCGGGGCGCGGGATGCCTCTCACGCTCGGCCACCCGCTCCTCGACATTGTCGTACGCTGCGTCGTCATCTACCTGACGCTCCTCGTGGGGCTCCGCCTCATGGGGAAGCGTCAGGTGGGGCAGCTCACTCCCTTCGACCTTCTTCTCCTCCTCCTCCTCTCCAACGCCGTCCAGAACGCGATGATCGGCCCCGACACGTCGCTGTTCGGCGGGCTGGTCGCGGCGGCCACGCTCTTCGGGTTGAACGCCGTCGTGGCCCGCGTGGCGCGCTCGAGCGGCCGTGCGGCACGGATCCTCGAGGGAACGCCGACGCTCCTGATCCGGGACGGCGACCTCCTGGAGGAGCACCTCACGCGCGAGGGAATTTCGCGCGCCGACATCCTGCGCGCGCTCCGCGAGCACGGCGTGGACGATCCCTCGAGTGTGCGGTCGGCTATCTTGGAGGTGGACGGCTCCATCAGCGTGCTCCGCACCGACGACATGCCGCCGGTCCCGAAGCCGCACCATCGGATCAAGGGCATCCGGCGTCACCCCTCCTGATCGGCCCTTAGGCTTGACGACCGCCCCCCCGGGGGTAATACTGGCCCGTCAACTGATCGTCGTATCCCTCGATTTCAGGAGTACTTGGATGGACGCCACCTATTCCCTCCTCAAGGAACTCTGCGAAGCATTCGGCCCTCCCGGACACGAAGGCGACGTCGCCTTGATCATGAAGAAGCACCTGAAGGGCCTCGGCGAATTCTCCCAGGACGGGCTCGGCAGCGTGATCTGCAAGAAGCGCGGCGCGGCGGACGACCCGCGCATCATGGTCGCCGGCCATCTGGACGAGGTCGGCTTCATGGTGAAGGGCATCACGCCGGAGGGCTTCATCAAGTTCCTTCCGATGGGTGGCTGGTGGGGCCATGTCGTCCTGGCGCAGCGCGTGAAGATCCGCACGAAGAAGGGCGACGTCGTCGGCGTGGTCGGCTCCAAGCCGCCGCACGAACTGAAGGAAGAGGAACGCCGCAAGGTGCTCGACCTGGCCGACATGTTCATCGACGTCGGCGCCACGTCCTACTACGACGTGAAGAAGAAGCTCGGCATTCGCGCCGGTGACGTGATCGTTCCCGACGCGCCGTTCCAGTCGATGGCGAACGAACGGCTCTACCTCGGCAAGGCGATCGACAACCGCTACGGCTGCGCCGTGGTGGTCGACGTCCTGAAGAAGCTCCAGAAGACGCCGCATCCGAACTCGTTCTACGGCGTGGCGACCACCATGGAAGAGGTCGGCATCCGCGGCGCGCAGACGAGCGTCACGGCGGTGAAGCCGCACGTCGCCATCGCGGTCGATGTCGGGATCGCCCACGATACGCCGGGGACGATCGGCGAGGGCGAGGAGAAGCTCGGCGCGGGCGTCGGCATCCTGGTCTACGACGCGACGATGATCCCGAATCGCAAGCTCCGGGACCTTGCCGTGGAGACGTGCAAGCGCGAGAAAATTCCGTACCACTTGGGCACAGTCGAGCGCGGCGGCACGGACGCGGGCCGGTTCCACATCTTCAATACCGGCGTCCCGTCGCTGGTGATCTTCATTCCCACGCGCTACATCCACAGCCACACGACGATCATGGACCGGAAGGACTACGACGCCTCGGTGCGTTTGATCGCGGCGCTCACGAAGCGGCTGGACAAGAAGACCGTGGCCTCGCTGTAGATGTAGGGAGGGACACTGCGGTGGCGGCCTTTGGCGCCCCGCGAACGGAGGCTCCGAGACCAGGAGGTCGCGTGAACCAGGGTCCGAAGTTCATGGCAGAGTTGATCGGCACCTTCGCGCTCATCTTCTTCGGCGCGGGCGCCATCCTGCAGCAGAACGCCACGCAAGCGGTTGGGATCACCGGCATCGCCGTGGCGCACGGGCTCGCCATTCTCGTCTGCGTCTACGCGTTCGGCCACATCTCGGGCGCGCACTTCAACCCCTGCGTCACCTTCGGCATGGCGGTCACACGCCGCCTCTCGTGGGGCGACGCGGTCACGTACTGGATTGCGCAGCTCGCCGGCGCGTCGATCGCGGCATGGCTTCTCTCCCTCGCCTATCCGACGGGCGCCGCCGATGTTCATCTGGGCGCGCCTGCGCTAGGCGCCTCGATAAGCCCCATGCTCGGCATGGCGTTCGAAGCGGTGCTGGCCTTCATGCTGGTCATCGTCATCTTCGGCTCGGCGGTCGATCCGCGCGCGCCGAAGGGCTTCGCGGGGCTCGCCATCGGGCTCACGCTCACGGCGAACATTCTCGTGGGTGGAAGCCTGACCGGAGCGTCGTTCAACCCTGCCCGCGCGTTCGGTCCCGCGCTGATGGCGGGCTACTGGCAGGATCACTGGCTCTACTGGGTCGGTCCGATGCTGGGCGGCGCCGTCGCGGCGCTCCTCTACGACCGCTTCTTCCTGTCGCGCGCCTAGGACCACGGCGCGCGGGACGCCGAGCGTGACCGACCCGCGGCAACGAAATCTCGAGCGTGACCTGGCTCCACTCCTGGAGGGAGACCTCCGGACGGACCCGGTCACGCTCGCGCTATTCTCGACCGCGGCGTGCATTTTCCGTCGTAAACCGCTCGCCGTGGCCGCGCCGCGCTCCGCGGCCGACGTCGCCACGATCCTCTCTTTCGCGAACGCCCACGGGATTCCCGTCACACCTCGGGGAGGCGGTTCCAGCCTCTGCGGCCAGGCCCTCGGGCCCGGGATCGTCCTCGATTTCTCCACCTACCTTCACCGCGTGCTCGACGTCGACGCGGAACGCCGCCGGGTCCGCGTGGAGCCGGGGGCGATCCACACGCGCGTTCAGCGGGCTGCGGCGCCGCACGGACTGAGGCTCGGACCGGATCCCTCGTCGGGAGACTTCTGCACGATCGGCGGGAATGTCGGCACCAACGCCGCCGGCGCCCACTCGCTTCGCCACGGGGCGACGAAGGAGCATGTCGTCGGGATGACGGTCGTGCTGCACGACGGCACCGTCGTCGCGCTGGGGGAGGGAACGGAGGCGCGGAGCGGGCCCGCGGGCCGCGTGCCGCAGGGAGACGCGACGTGGCGGGCCATGGAGCGGGAAGTCGTGGGGCTCCTTCGAGCCGGCGCTCCGGCGTTCCAACCGGAACGTCCGCGCGCGAACAAGAATTCCTCCGGTTACGACCTCTGGGGCGCCTGGAACGCCGGCGACGCGGTTTCGTCCATCGAGCCTCGCTTCGACCCGATGCGCCTGATCGTCGGATCGGAGGGGACGCTCGGCGTGGTGACCGAAGTGGCCATGCGCCTCGTGCCGAAGCCCGCCGCCACGGCGGTCGCGCTTCTCTACTTCGGCTCGTGGGACGACGCGAGCGCCGCGGTGCTGGAGGGGCGCCGGCTCGGAGCCTCCGCGGTGGAGGCGATGGACTACACGTTCCTCGCCTTCGTCCGCGCCGACCGCCCCGATCTGCGGGATCTCGTGCCGGAGCGCTTCGAGGCGGGTCTCCTGGTGGAGTTCGAGGGGGAGTCGGAAGAGGAAGCGCGCGCCGGTCTGGCGGGGATGGAGGAGTGGGTCGCCGCGCGCCGCGGCCAAGTGCTCGACTTCCGCGCTGCTCGAAACGCCGAGGAGCGGAAGGCGCTCTGGAGCGTCCGCCGCGCCGCCCTGCCGCTCGTCTACCGCGCCTCGCCGGTCGAGAAGCCGATGAACTTCATCGACGACACCGCCGTGCCGGTGGAGGCGCTGGGTCCCTACATCGCGGGGCTCAGGGCCATTTTTGCGCGGGATGGCACGCGCTACGTCATCTTCGGACACGCGGGGAACGGAAACGTCCACGTCGCGCCGCTCATGGATCCCCACGAGGCGACCTTCAACGCGCGGATGGCGGCGATGACGGAGGAGGCGTACGAACTGACGTGGCGCCTTGGCGGGACGATGAGCGGCGAGCACGGCGACGGCATCCTGCGCGCGCCGTACCTGCGCCGCCAGTATCCGGGCTCGTACGAAACGATGGCGGGCGTGAAGCGTCTCATGGATCCCGCCGGAATCCTGAACCCCGGAAACGTGATCTCCGACGCGAGCGTCTTTCCGGAGGAGTATCTCCGCTTCACGAACATGTTCATCCAGACCGGCACCGTCTTCGACGAGCCCGACTACCGCACCATGGTGGAGCATTGCCACGGATGCGGCACCTGCCGCGACTATTGCCCGGTGGGGAGCACGACGCTCCGCGAGCCGCACACGGCGCGCGCCAAGTCGGTCCTTCTCCTCGAGATCCTGCGCGGCGAGATTCCCGCCGAGGCGCTCACGTCGAAGCCGGTGAAGGAAGTGATGGACTCGTGCTTCAACTGCAAGTTGTGCCTGACCGAATGCCCCAGCCAGGTCGATATCCCCGGGCTGGCCATCGCCGCGCGCCGCGTCTTCGTGGAGGCGCACGGGATGCCGCTCCGGAACTGGATTCTGGGGAAGAGCGAGGCGGTCTCGAAGGTGGCGACAGTGATCCCCGCGCTTGCGAATCTCGCGGTGGGACTCCCGGTGGAACGGGCCGCGCGGGAGGGAATCGGGAAGATCGCCGGACGGCTCGATTTGCCGCTATTCCGCCGCGCGTTTCATACAGGGGGTGGGGAGGCGAAGCGGGCGCTGGCGCTGCCGCTCGTGTTCGCCGCCACCGCGGGCGCGCCGAGCGGCTCGGCGAAGCACGGCGCCGCAGCTACCGTTGCGCCGTCGGCGCACGCGCGGCTCGGAGCCATCCCGCCGCGTTCGGTCGCCATCACGAAGCGGGTCGCCTACTTCGCCGGCTGCTTCGCCCGCTTCCACGATCCCGAGGGAGAGGCTGAAGCGACGGTGAAGGTGCTGGAGGCGAACGGCGTGGAGGTCGTCGTCCCCGACCAGCGCTGCTGCGGCATCGCGCTCATCACGATGGGCGCCGAGCGCTCGGTCATGGAGGACGCGCGCCGAAACGTGGCGACGCTCCTGCCGCTCGTGGAACGCGGCTTCACCATCGTCGCCAGCGCCCCCTCGTGCGGTTTGGCGCTGATCGAGGACTATCCGCGACTTCTCGGCGATGAAGCGGCGCGCCGCGTCTCCGACGCCACCATCGACGTGCACCAGTATCTCTGGAAGCTCCACGAACGGGGAGAGCTGCGAACCGACTTCCGCCCGATGCCGATGTCGGTCGTCTACCACCAAGCCTGCCACTCCGTGGCGCAGGGGATCGGCGAGGAGCCGATCCGGCTGCTTCGCCTGGTGCCGGGGATCGAGGTTCGGCCGATCGACGATTCCTGCTGCGGCATTGCGGGCACCTACGGCATGCGCGCGGAGAATTACGATAGGGCGCAGGATATCGGCGGCCCGCTCTTCACGGAAATTCGCCGGGCCGCCCCCGAGGTCGTGTTGACGGGGTGCGGCACCTGCAATATCCAGATCGCGAGTGGGCTGAAACGGCCCGTCGTCCACCCCATGGCCATCTTGAGGCGGGCGTACGGGCTCTAGCGGCGTAGGGGCGCCAGGAGGAGAAACATGTTCGGACTCGAGCTGCATCCCGCGGTGGTGCATTTCCCGATCGCGCTCGGCGCCGTCGGGGCGCTGGCCGCGGTCGTCTATCTCCTGCTCCGGAAGGAGTGGCTCCGGTGGTTCGCGCCGATCCTACTTACGATCGCATTGCTCGGCGCGGTGGCCGCCTACTTCAGCGGGCAGAGCGCCGAGGATAGAGCCGAAGCACTAAAGGTCCCGGAGGCGGCGATCGAGGAGCACGAGGAGGGCAGCCTCTACGCCATGGGTGCCTTGGCGCTTGCGGCGCTTCTTTCCTGGGCCACGCACGCCAAGCGGCGCGGCCTTTGGATCTCGACCCTCATCGCCGTGGTCGCCGCGGCCGCGGTCCTCCGGACGGCTCACCTGGGAGGGACGCTGGTGTTTGTTCACGGCGCGGGACGTGTGAGCGCCGCCGCCGCGGCGGGGAAGGCGCCCGGCGCGGGGGAAGCGCCCGCGACGGATGAAGCGCCGGGCAACGCCGAGGAGCCGGGCGAGAAAGCGGGAGACCGCGACTAGCGCCCCCATGACTCCACGTCACGTCGTCGTCATCGGCTCGGGAGTCGTCGGGCTCTCCTGCGCGCAGGCGCTTCTGGAACGGGGCTGCCGCGTCACGGTCGTGGAGCGTGGAGGTCCCGATCGCGACTCCTGCTCGGTTGGGAATGCCGGCTACGTCTCGCCCAGCCACGTCTTTCCGCTCGCCTCGCCCGGCATCGTGAAAAAGGCCCTCGGGTGGATGGGCGATCCCGAGAGTCCCTTCTACGTCCATCCCCGCCTCGACCCCCATTTCCTCTCGTGGGCCTGGCGCTTCTGGCGCGCGGCCACTCCGGCGCAGGCGCGCGCGGCGGGGCCGACGATCCAGGCGCTGACGATGCAGAGCCGCGAACTCTTCGTCCGGATGGCGGAACGGGCCGGCAACGACTTCGAGCTCGTCACCGAGGGATCGCTGAACCTGGTCCGCACCGAGCGGGGACTGGAGGAGGAGGCGCGCGTCGCGGAGCGGGCGCGGGAACTAGGCCAGCCGGTCGAGATTCTCGACGCCAAGGGAGTCTCGGTGCTGGAGCCCGATCTCACGCTCGACATCATCGGTGGCGTCTTCTATCCGCTCGACGCGCACCTGACGCCGCAGCGATTTGTGAAGACGCTGGAGCGCTGGGTCGCCGAGGGGGGCGCGGCCTTCGCGTGGAACGCGGAGCTGCTCGGCTGGCGGACGGAAGGGTGCTCCGTGCGCGCGGCGCGCACCATGGGTGGGGAGATCGAGGGGGACGCGTTCGTCCTCGCCGCCGGCTCCTGGACGGGACTCCTGGCGCGCATGCTTGGCGTGAGGCTTCCGATGGAGCCGGGGAAGGGCTACAGCATGACGATCGCCCGGCCGCGCGAGCGGATCCGCCGCTCGGTGCTTCTCCACGAAGCGCGGGTCGCCTTGACGCCGATGGGACGGACGCTCCGCGTCGGGGGGACCATGGAGCTGACCGGCCACGATCTCTCCATCAGCTCGCCGCGCCTTCGCGGAATCCAAAAATCGCTGCGGCAGTACCTCCCGGCATTCGGGGAGGCCGACTTCGCGGGGGTGGAGCCGTGGTGCGGGCTTCGCCCCTGCACGCCCGACGGGCTTCCGTACGTCGGGCCGGCACGGCGGTACGACAATCTCTCGGTGGCGGCGGGCCACGCGATGATGGGGCTCAGCATGGCGCCCGCCACGGGACGGCTTCTCGCGCAGCTCCTCCTGGGGGAGCCTCCCTCGTTCGATCCCGCGCTCCTTCGCCCCGATCGCTTCGCGTAGTCCGGCGGTCCGAGTGCCGCCGCCGGCTTTACCTTCCAAGGATGTCGATGCCAACAAACAGTAACAAACAATAATATAAGTTGACCCGCGTCCATCCTCTTCCGATCATCATCTCGAAGGGAGGGACGCACGATGACTTCGACCCCCGCCAGCACAACCATGAGACGGCTGCTCTGTGGCGCCATGGCCTGGGCCCTGGCGACCGCTACATTCGTCGCAGGGTCATCGGCCGGGCCTGCTGCGGCCCGCAACCTCGACTTCGAACAGGGACAACCAGGTGCCTTGCCACCCGGATGGTCGGCTGCGGGCGCGCAGGTGGGTGGCTTCACAGCCGCCCTGAGCCGCGAACAGCCGCATGGTGGGGAGGCGTGCCTCGAAATCCGCCGTGACACTGGCGGGAAGTGGCCGCTCTGCTTTGTGCGCCAAGCCATCGACGCGACTCCATACCGAGGCCGGCGCGTCCGGCTATCGGGGTGGCTTCGATTCGAGCCGTCGGATAGTGAGCAGGTATTCGCCACCTCCAGCTCCGCGCGAATCCGGATGCGCTCGGGGGGGCATCCATGGTTCTACGACGACCTCGGCGACCACCCCGTCCGTTCCGCCGAATGGATGCTCGCGGAAGTCCGCTGCGAAGTGGCGTCGGACGCGGACAGCATCGTGCTCGGCGCGACCCTCAGCATGTACGGCAGAGCGTGGTTCGACGACCTGAAGCTCGATGTCCTAGGGGGCAACGGCGAGGGCAACGAGCCCGTGCGCGCTCTCGACAAGCGCGAAGTGGAGAATCTTTGCGCCTTCGGGCGACTCCTGGGTTACGTGCGCCACTTCCACCCGAGCGACGAGGCGGCCGCGGTCGATTGGGACTCGTTCGCGATTGCAGGAGTGGACGAAGTGGAAAGTGCGACCACGCCGGAGGAGCTGAGATCCCGGCTCGAACGGCTCTTCCTTCCAATCGCGCCCACGCTGCGGCTCGCGACGAAGCCGCTACCTCCGCTCGCGGCTGTGACACTCCGCCGCTCGGGCGTGGCGCCCGAGCGCATCACAGGCTGGCAGCACCGTGGATGGGCGGCACGGTATCCATGGTTCTACTCCAAGCGTCGTGTTGTGGCTCCCGCCGAGGCTCCGGGCGATTCGCTGCTCCCAATCGGAAGCGAAGTGAACGCCTCACTCGGTGGTGGCGTGTGGTGCTCCGTTCCACACACTCTGTACGTCGGCGCGGACGGCACCGTCCCTCGCGGACTTGGGGAGGTTTCGAGCCCTCGTCGGCCGGATAGCTGGGTACCCACCGGGAACGACCGGGCGACCCGAATTGCCGGCGTGCTCCTGTTCTGGAACGTCATGCAGCACTTCTACCCCTACTTCGAGGAGGCGGGCACCGACTGGCCGTCGGAATTGCCGGCGGCGCTGCGTGCCGCTGCCACCGACCCCGATGGCGCCAGTTTCGACGTGACGCTCCATCGGCTATCGGCGGCCTTACGCGATGGACATGCGTTCGTGAGCTCGCCCTATTGGAACCCCGACATTCCTCCGTGGCCGTTCGCCTGGTCCTTCGTAGAGGACCGTTTGGTCCTAGTCCGCGTGGACTCTACGCGTGTGGGGGACGCTCGCGTCGGGGACGAAGTAGTTGCGATCCAGGGACTACCCACGGCCCAGTGGGTGAAGGAGGCGCAGGCCCTCGAGAGCGGCGCCACCCCGCAACGAATTCGCGTTCGGGTGGCCCGGGTGCTGCAGACCATGGCCGCGCGAGACACGCTAGTGCTAGACCTCCGTTCTCCGAAGGGGGCCGCGCGGCACATCCGGGTGACGCCACACGCGACGGCCAAGCTCACGCCGGCCAGGCCCGACAGCGTTCAGGAGGTTGCGCCCGGTGTGATCTACCTCGACATGAACCGAATCACCGATGCCGATTTCCTCACGGCACTTCCGAAGATCAATGCCGGCAAGGGCGTCATCTTCGACTTGCGCGGTTATCCCTACCGGATATTCGGGACCGTGATCGCGCACTTGGCGGATTCCACCGTCGCGAGCCCGCGCTGGGGATTTCCGGTCGTGCTGCGTCCCGATCACCGGGATACCACATTCGCGTGGCAGGCCTATCCAGTGGAGCCCGAGTCGCTGCGAGTCCGGGTTCATGCCGCGTTCCTGATCGACGGGAACGCCATCAGCGCCGCGGAGACCCTGCTGGGTATTGTCGAGAGCTACAGACTCGCCGACCTCGTCGGCGAGCCCACGGCCGGCACGAATGGAAACATCAACTCCGTGCTGCTTCCGGGCCAGTACTCCGTGACCTTTACTGGCATGAAAGTGCTGAAGCACGACGGTTCGCGTCACCACGGCGTTGGAATCCTGCCCACCGTGCCCGTCTCCCCGACGATCGCGGGGATCGCGGCAGGTCGCGACGAGCAGCTCGAACGGGCGATCGAGGTGGTGCGCGGGGAATAGCACCCGCTGGTCGATGGTGCGTCGGATTCGGCCGATTGCAGACCCTTCGGTTTAATTTCCCCCGGTTGCTTCAGGACCGATTCTCCTCTATACTCTTGGGCTTCCACGAAGACGCTAACCGAGGAGATTCTCGTCGTGATTCCTGCCACGCAAATGAAAGTCGGAATGGTCATCCTGCACAATGGCAACCCGTGCCGGGTGACGAACGTCATCCACGTCACGCCGGGCAACTGGCGCGGCATGGTCCAGACGAAGATGGTGAACCTCGTGACGGGCTCCCAGGCGGAGCATCGGTTCCGGTCGGAAGACAAGGTGGACCGCGCCGACCTGGATCACCATCCGCTCCAGTATCTCTACCGGAGCGGCGAGGACTTCACCTTCATGAACACCGAGAACTACGAGATGGTGAACCTGACCGCCGCCGAGATCGGCGACGCGGTGTCGTTCATGGTCGAGGGGATGACGGTCGAAATGTCGTACTACGAAGGCCGCCCCGTTGCCGTCGACCTGCCGATGTTCGTGGAGCTCGAGATCGTCGAGACCGATCCGGTCATGAAGGGCGCCACCGTCTCCTCGTCGCCCAAGCCGGCCAAGATGAACACCGGGCTGACGGCCAAAGTCCCGCAGCACATGTCCGTCGGCGATCGGGTCAAGATCGACACGCGCGATGGTTCGTTCGTCGAGCGCGTCTAGCGCCGCCCTGAACTAGATCTACCCCCGCACGCGCCCCAGCCTCCGCGCGATCTCCCATGCCACCGCCGCGCCCTGTCCTACCGCGTTGGCGATCGACGGGCAGCGTGGTGCGCAGACATCGCCGGCCGCGAAGACCCACGGGGCGCTGGTGGCGCCCGCGGCGCCGGCGCGGATGAAGCCGGCGCGGTCGCAGCGGATTTGCTTCCGCACCAGCTCCGTCCGCGGTTCCCGGCCGATCCGGACGAAGACGCCGGAGCAGGGGATCCGCTCCGCCGCGCCCTTGCGCGATGGAGTGCCGCGCGCGCGATAGACAACCGCTTTCACGCCATCGCCTCCCTCGATTCCCGTCACGGCCGCGTTCACGACGATGTGAATGCGCGGATTCGCCCGCGCGCGCTCCAGGAAATCCTCCCGCGCGCGAAAGCGTGCCGATCGGTGGAGCAGCGTCACGTCGGAGCCAACCTCGGCGCAGAGGAGCGCGTCCTCGACCGCTGCGGTGCCGCCGCCGACGATCACGACCGGCCTTCCGGCGAAACGGTCGCGATCGCGATTCGCGGAATGGGAGACGCCGCGTCCCACGAACTCCGCCTCCCCGGGGACGCCGAGCGTGCGGCGGCGAAGCCCGGTGGCGAGAACCAGGGCACGCGCGGTAACCCGCACGGGGCCGCCCGCCTCATCCCCCGCCCGTTCCACCCAGCGGCCGCTCGTGGAGACGCGCGTGACGCGGGCGCCCACGAGAATGGTAAGTCCCGCCGCGCGCGCGTCGGAGAGCGCCGCCCCCGCCAGCCGCGCGCCATCCCAGCCGAACGTGGCGAGGTAGTTCGGGATCGCGGCGTGAATTTCGTGGACCTGTCCACCGGGGCGGGACGATTCTTCGATCAGGAGCGCGTCGAGGCCGAAGTCGCGGAGCCAGAGCGCCGTGGAGAGGCCCGCGACGCCCGCTCCCACCACGACGACGTCGAGGCGAGCCGCGGGTCGCGAAGAACGAGCGGAACGCGCGCGACCGGAAGCGCGGGGAGTCCGAGCGGCGCGCGCGGCAGGCGTCATACCGAAGCCGCGACCTCCCAGAACGTCTTCGGCTCGATCGGAGCCAGCCCGTGGCGCTCGGAGAGGAGCGCGAGGCAGCGGCGCCGCTCCGCCAGCCGCTCCGGCGCCGGCGCGGAGAGTCCTCCCGCGTGGATCCGGACCGTGACCGTCTCGCCACGCACCCGCTTCAGCTTCCCGCCGCCGCGCAGCACGCGGATGAGCCACTCCCAGTCCTCGGAATACGTGAACTCGGGATCGAAGAGGCCGAAGCGCTCGAACACTCCGCGGCGCGCCGCCATGCTGCTCGGCGGGATGAAGCCGTCGCGCATGAAGAGTCCGGCGTCGAAATCGCGGCCGATGCGGCGCACCTGGCCGGTCTCCTCGCGGACGACGCGCGCGTCGGCATAGACGACGTCGATATCTGGATTGAGGTCGAGCGCGCGGGCGAGCGCGGTAGTATGGCGAGGCTCCCAGACATCGTCGTCGTCCAGGAAGGCGATGATGTCCCCGCGGGCCCGCTCCACGCCGCGGTTGCGGCTTCGCGCGGCCCCTTCCGGATCGCCGTCGTGTTCCTCGATCGCCACGGGGAATTCGAAGCCGTCGAGCACCGCTCGCGCGGCGTCGGACAGCGGCGCCCCGCCGTCCCGCACGAGAATCAATTCCAGCTCGGGGTGCGTCTGTTGTCGAACCGACTGGAGCGCCTCGAGGAGAAACTCCGGGCGGTCGCGCGTCGGTAGGAGGATCGAGACCGAGGCCACGCGGCTAGCGGCGCCGCCGGGCCGTTCCGCCCTCGCCGGCCGCGATGATCGGGTCGCCTCTCCGCGCTTCGGTGACGAGGCGGGCGCGTCCCTCCGCGCCGCGAAGCTCCATGCAGAGATGTCGGGCGGCGGCATGGACGTAGACCCCGCGCGGCTCCAGAGAGCGTTCCACGAGGTCGGCGATCTCCTGCGTCAGATCCTCCTGAAGCCGGGGCACCGTGGCCAGCGCCCGCACGGCGCGGACCAGCGCCCCCGCGCCGCAGAGGCGCTGGCGCGGCACGAAGCGAACCGTCACTTCGCCGAAGTAGGGAACGAGGTGATGCGGGCAGAGCCCGTAGAAGTACATTGCCTCGATGGCCACCGTCTCCCCGGCCCGCCCGCGGTACGGGAGAGGCCGCAGCGTCGGCGGCTCCTCGCGCAGCCCCGCGGTCAGCTCCGCCAGGAGATCGGCCAGGAGCGGCGCCGTGAGGGAGTACTCCTCGTCGTGCTCGGTATCGACGCCGATCGAGTGAAGGAACCGCGTCAGCGCGGCCACGTCGGGGGTCCCGGGGCGGAGTTGGCGCCGGCTCGCCCGCTTGGCCGGTTTCTTACGCGCGGGGCTCATAGGCCAAGGCGCTCGGCGGCGCCCTGCATGGCAGTCAGAACAAAGGTCACGTGTTCCTCCAGGGGGACGCCAAGTTCGATAGCGCCATGTTCGATCTCATCACGATTCACGGACCTCGCGAATCCCTTGGTTTTCATCTTCCGTAACACCGATTCGGTCGTCACGTCGGCGAGGCGCTTGCTGGGCATCACCAGCGCCGTGGCCGTGACGAGTCCGCACAGCTCGTCCACCGCGAAGAGTGTCTTCGCCATCGGGCTGACCCGCGGCACGCCGGTGTAGTGAGCGTGTCCCAGGATCGCCTCGATCAATTCCGGCGGATAGCCGCGCTCCTCGAGGATCCGGCATCCCACGCGAGGGTGCTCCTCGGGAGTGGGGTGCTTCTCGTAGTCCATGTCGTGGAGGAGCCCCGCCGCGCCCCAGAGGGCTTCGTCGTGGCTGCCACGAAGGGCGTAGGCCCGCATGGCGGCCTCCACCGCGACTGCGTGCTTGCGGAGGCCGGGCCCCTCGGTGTACTCGTGGAGGAGCGCCAGCACCCGGTCCCGGTCGAGCAGCCCGCTCTCCGTGACGGCGGGCGGCGTTTTCATGACGTCACTCATCGACTCCTGATCCTAGGGGAGTCTCGAAAGAACCGCAACGCGGGAGGTTTCGTGCGTCGTTTGTGGAGCGCCGTGGTACGTGGAGGGTTGGTGGCCTTGGTGCTGGTTGTGGGCGCGTGCTCGCGAGGCCCCGCGTCCGTCAAGGAACTCGCGGTGGAACGCGCGCTCGCCGACTCCTTGGTCCGCGGCTTCACGCCGAGCGATCCCGAATCGCTGGCGCGCCTCGTCACCGCCGCCCGGGAGAAGACGAAGAAGTTCCTGACGAATCACCGCGACGACGTACCGGCGGCCGTCATCTACGTGAAGCTCCGACTGGCCGAGGAGGCGCTCTCCCCGGGTGAGTCGCCGGTCGATTCGAGCGGTGCGCCGCTCGACCACTTCTCTCTCGCCGCGGCCTCCAAGGCGCGGGTGGCCGACTGCCTGGAGCGCCTCGACCACGCGATCGAGCGGGAGCCGAAGAACGCCGAACTCTACTACTGGAAGTCGCTGGTTCACGGTCTTTTCGAGCCGATCTTCGACAAGCTGGCCCTCGATCCGAAGCGCTCCCAGCTTCCGCAGGCGGTGAAAGCGGCGGAGATGGCGGTCGTGCTCGCCCCCGATTCCGCCTCCCATCGCACCGCGCTCGCCACGTACCAGATGTTGAGCGGGGACGACGCCGCGGCGCTCAAGACGCTACGCGCGGGGAAGGAGCGGGATAGTCCGATGCTCCGTCTCCTGGCCGAGTGGGAGCGTTTCCCGGTTCCGTCGGGCGCCGTGCTCTCCATGCGCGAATCGGCGGGAATCGCCGAGTGGATGACCGCGAGCGGACTGGACGACGCGAACGCGCGCGTGCGCGCCTACTGGGTTCCCGGATCGCAGGACTCGCTCCGGGCCTTCTACGGGCGCACCTGGAAGAACCTCTTCTGGATGACCCAGAAGCAGCGCCAGCCGAACGGCGAGGAGTGGTCCTTCGGCTCCGCCGCGATCCTGTTCGACGGCGAGGGCTATCGCCCGGTGGGGGCGGCGGAGATCAAGAACGCGGCGCTGGCGCGCGCGGAGGGGATCTCGATCCAGATCCGGGAGGTGAGGAAACCTCAGGCCCAGTCGCGCGAGGTGATTCCGTTCGACCCGGGCCCGGTCGTCTGCGAGATGCTTCTGACGAATCACCGCCGCGTGCGGTAGCCCCGGCCCGGACGGCGCGCCCGTCGTGGCGAAGGGTCGCGTTCCTAGATTTTCTTCTTCGTCACGACGGTGGCGAGGAGTTGCGTCAGCAGCTCGGTGCCCTGGACGGACTGGAGCAGTGGCGTGGCCGAGGTGTCGAGCGAAATCCGGATGCCGATCCGCGCGCGGTCGCTCACGAGCGCCTCCGCCAGCGCGACCGAGGAGACCCGCGTGCTCACGTTCGTGAGGGTGCCCGGCGTGAGCGAGATCGGGATCGAGGCGATGGGGACCGACGCGAAGGGCGAGAGCGTGTCGCTCGGCACCGCGTAGAAAAGGAGCGTTCCGGTCGCCGTCCCGGTCTGGTTGTCGAGGGTGGCGGCGATGTCCAGCGTCGCCGACGAGATGTCGGTGACGTCGTCCACTCCCTGTAGCAGATTCACGGTCTGATCCACCATGTCCACGGTCACCGCCGGGAGGCCTCCCGGCGCCGAGTAGCCCGCCGACACCTGGGCGGGATCCAGAAACGACAGGACATTGACCGTGAGGATGAGACTCCGGTCGCCGCAGCCGGTCGCCAGGAGCGCTAGAACGAAGAGGGTCGGAAGGACGCGTCGCATCGGGATCTCCTAGTAGAGCGTCAGGGAAGCGGCCATCTCGACCGCGCGCTTGTCTTCGAGGTAGCGCTGATGGGAGGCGACCGCCAGGTCGAGCCCGATTCCTCCGAACCGGATCCCGCCGCCGCCCGTGAGCTGCCACTGATCGTTCGCGTCGCGGTAGGTCCCCGCGCGCACCGCCAGCCGCCCCATCCACGTCTCCGCTCCCAAATGGACCGCCGTCGAGAGAGGTCCGTCGACCAGATCCGCGGCGACTGTCGTATCGCCGAACCGCTTCGCCACGTTGATCGTCGTCGTGACCGGAATGCGGCTCGTGAACTCGCGATCGATCGCCGTCTCCGTCGTGGTGAATTCGTTCAGCGAGTCGCTGTAGACGTGCCTGCGCTCCGTGATCTTCCACGAGATCTCGCTCGAGAGGTCGTTCACGCCGATGCCGAACTCGAAGTTGCTGCAGTAGAGGACGGCGCCGACGTCGGCGCCCTTTCCATGTCCGGAGCCTCCGTCGCCGCCGGCCACCGCGTGCCGCGTGCGCGCCGCCACGTCGAGCGCCACGGGATCGCCGCTACCGAGGAGCGTGTCGCCGGTCGTGGCGCCGGCCACGGCGCGCACGTCGCCGTAGGCCACGCCGTAGAGATACTTCGGGCCCGCGCCGACGTAGAGCGCCGTGGAGCCGTTCCGGCGCGGATCCTCGTCGCCTTCATCCTCCTCGCCCTTGCCGGGCGCCGGCGCGTGGAGCGCGCGGAAGGCGAATCCCGCCTGGAAGGCCACCGCGCCCTGCGCCACGCCGACGTCGGCCAGTCCGTAGCGCGTGCGCGTGGTGAACGGCTCGGCGTCCCGCAGGGCGGCACGAAGCGCGTCGTCCAGCTCGAGTTCGTTCTGCGTGTGGACGAGCGGGGCGACCTGCGCGAAGGCGCGCCGGAAGCCGAAACCGAGGCCCGGGAGATGCGTCACGCTTCCGTTTCGCATGGAAGATTCGGGAACGATGCGGCGTAGATCTTCCAGATCGATGCTCAGCGAGTCGCGCGCGACATAGATCGAGATGTCGCTCGAGACTGGGTCGGGACGGCTGAGCGATAGGGTCAGGGGAGGGTTGGTGATGAGATCGGCGATCTCGAAGACGTTGAAATCGGACGAGTCGGGATTGAATTCGGGAGGGTCGGACGCGAACTGGATGAGGCCGAGCGGAAGCGGGATCGACCCGTGCGCGCGACCCCGAGGGACGGCGCGGAACGCGAGGTTGGCGCCGCGGGCCGCGGCCATGTCGCTCGTGACGACTCCGCCCATGCCGAGTCGGCGGGCGTCGAGCGTCTGGGACAGGGCGCTCCGGACCGAAACGCCGCCCCACAGAATGGGGGCGGCGAAGGCGATCAGCACGCCCATCGCGCAGCGCCTGAGGGGAAATCTTGAGTGCATTGAAATCACGTCGGTTACCTCGTGGAGGGTGTTTCGAGAGGGGAGGCGCCCCGGCGCCATCCCGAACTTCACTCAAAGATCGGCGCGATGGCCCTGCGGCTTTAGGCTCTCCACGCGAGGGCCTCCGGCGCCTGGCGGGGCGACGTTTCCGGAGGGTCCGTTTGACCCCTCGAAACCCCTATGCTACATTGTCTCATTCTCTTGGAATGGTGGAAGTTAGCGCCGACGTGCGGGAGTCGCCGCGCACGATCCCCGATCCGCTTCGAGGGACGATGAGCCGCACCGAGCTACCCAAGAATTACGATCCGAACGAGGTAGAGCGCCGCTGGTACGCCCACTGGCAGGAGCGCGGCTATTTCGCGCCCAAGGACGCGCCGGGCCCCCCCTTCGTCATTCTGATCCCACCCCCCAACGTGACCGGAAGCCTTCACTTCGGGCACACGTTCGACCACACGATCCAGGACCTCCTGATTCGCTGGCACCGGATGATGGGGGAGCCGACGCTCTGGTTGCCGGGCACCGATCACGCCGGAATCGCGACGCAGAACGTGGTGGAGAAGCGGCTGGCCGAGCGCGGGCAGACGCGCCACGATCTGGGCCGCGAGGCCTTCGTGGAGGAAGTCTGGCGCTGGAAGGCGACCTATCACGAACGCATCTCCGAGCAGATGAAGCGCCTCGGCGATTCGGTCGATTGGTCGCGCGAGCGCTTCACGATGGACGAGGGGCTTTCGCGCGCGGTGCGCGAGGTCTTCGTCCGCCTCTACAAGAAGGGGCTCATTTACCGCGGGAACCGGATCATCAACTGGTGCCCCCGCTGCCGGACCGCGCTCTCCGACGAGGAAGTGAACCACGTCGACACGGACGGCAAGCTCTACCACGTCCAGTACCCGATCAAGGATTCGAAGAAGAGCGTGACGGTCGCGACGACGCGTCCCGAGACGATGCTCGGCGACGTGGCGGTGGCGGTCCACCCCGGCGATCAGCGCTATGCGCCGCTCCACGGGAAGACGCTCGTCCTGCCGTTCCTGGGACGCGAAATCCCGATCATCCTGGACGAGAGCGTGGATCCCAAGTTCGGCACCGGCGCGGTGAAGGTGACGCCGTCGCACGACCCGAACGACTTCGAGATGGCGAAGCGGCACGACCTCCCGTTCGTGACGGTCATGGACGAGGGAGCGATGATGAACGAGAACGCCGGCGGCTTCCAGGGGCTTTCTCGCGAGGAAGCGCGCCAGCGGATCGTGGAGGCGTTGAAGGACCGCGGGCTGCTCGTGCGCGTGGAGCCGCACCGCCACGCCGTGGGGCACTGCGACCGCTGCGACACGGTGGTGGAGCCCTACCTCTCGCTCCAGTGGTTCGTGAAGATGAAGCCGCTGGCCGAGCCGGCCTACGCGGCCGTCGAAAAGGGCGAGCTGTCGATCCTGCCGCGCCGCTGGGAGAAGGTCTACCTCCGGTGGCTGGAGGGAATCCGCGACTGGTGCATCTCCAGGCAGCTCTGGTGGGGCCACCGCGTGCCGGTCTGGACCTGCGCCGGATGCCAGGCCGAGATCGTGGAGGTGGAGACGCCCCGCGCCTGCCCGACGTGCGGCGGCAGCGATCTCCAGCAGGACCCCGACGTGCTCGACACCTGGTTCTCCTCCTGGCTCTGGCCCTTCTCCACGC
>JBBTHR010000148.1:0-1637 GCA_038060295.1 Candidatus Eiseniibacteriota bacterium | reverse complement strand
CTAGCCCGGATCCTTCAAGAAGCGGCGCGAGGGTGCGCTGGGAGGATCTGGTGATGTCCGCCTGAGCAGGGAGGATTGGAGTTGTTGAGTCTCCGTCTCCCTGCCCAGGAGGATCACCCTGCAGGTGAAGCGTGCGAAGCTGGTCGAGAGCCTACAAGTCGTGGCGGACGCCGATCGCCTGACCTCGCGGGCAGGGACGGCGCTGCTTTCCGGGCTCGCCGACCGGGTGGGTCTGACGGGGGCGCTGTCGCAGGCGATGGGTGGTGTCCGCAAGCGTCGCTCGCGCCACGATCCGGGCCGGACGTTGCGCGACCTGGCGGTGATGATCGCCGACGGCGGCGACTGTCTGACTGATCTGCGCGCGCTGCGCGACCAGCCGACCCTGTTTGGTGACGTTGCCTCCGATGCGACCGGCTGGCGGGCGCTGGCGGCGCTCGACACGCAGCGGCTGGCGGCGGTGCGGCGGGCGCGAGCGACGGCGCGGGCGCGTGTCTGGGAGCTGGCCGGGGCGCCCGAGCGGATGGCGCTCGACCTCGACGCGACGCTGGTGACCGCGCATTCGGACAAGGAGCAGGCGGCCGGCACCTACAAGCACGGTTTTGGCTTCCATCCGCTGCTCTGCTACGAGGCGACGACCGAGGAGGCGCTCGCCGGCATCCTGCGACCCGGGAACGCGGGCGCCAACACCGCCTGCGACCATGTCGAGCTGCTCGACCGTGCGCTGGAGCAGCTGCCGGAGGAGGCGGTCGGGCCGGGGCTGTTGGTGCGGGCCGACTCGGGCGGTGCCAGCCACGCCTTCCTCGACCACGTCGCTTCGCTCGGCCTTTGCTTCTCGGTCGGCTTCGACCTGACCGAGCCGGTGCGGAAGGCGGTGCTGGCGGTGTCGGAGCGGGCCTGGCGGCCGGCGCTCACGCAGGCCGGCGAGCAGCGCGACGGGGCGGCGGTGGCAGAGCTCGCCCTCGACCTCTCGACCTGGCCGTCGGGGACGCGCGCGATCTGCCGCCGCGAACGGCCGCACCCGGGCGCGCAGCTTTCCTTCACAGACGACAACGGCTACCGCTTCCAGGTCTTCATCAGCAACCAACGGGGCGGCCGGATCGAGCGGCTCGAGCAGCTGCACCGCCAGCACGCCGTCGTCGAGGACCGGATCCGTTGCGGTAAGGACACCGGCCTCGCCAACCTCCCCTTCCGCGGCTTCCGGGCGAACGCCGCCTGGCCCGAGCTTGCCCTCTGCGCCCAGGACCTGCTCGCCTGGACGCAACGGCTGCTGCTCGAGGGTGAGCTCGCCCGCTGCGAGCCCAAGCGCCTCCGCTACCGGCTGTTGCACGTCGCCGGCCGGCTCACCCAACATGCCCGCCGCCTCCGCCTCCACCTACCACGCGGCTGGGCCTGGGGCGACGCGCTCCTGCAGGCATTCGCGCGGCTGCGCGCACTCCCGCAAGCACCGTAGACGGCAACCACTCGCCCCCGCCACACGATCCGAGCCGCCGACCGGCCTCCGCCTGCCCGCGAACGCGCTCCCCAGCCCGCCTCGCCCGCCCGCAGTCGAGCCAAAGGGCGCTGATCGCCTACTCGCCAGAACCGCCGCCCACCCACAACTCGACTACGCCCGGAAAAGCCGCCCCACTCAGGCTTGT
>JBBTHR010000147.1:0-1904 GCA_038060295.1 Candidatus Eiseniibacteriota bacterium | reverse complement strand
GGGTGGCCGTGTACTTGGGATCCATGGCCCGCTCGTAGGCCCGGCCGCGCTGCTGAATGCGCGACCAGATGATCTCGGGGCTCGCCTGGAGGTAGACGACCAGGTCGGGCACGGGAATCTCACGTTCCAGGAGCGCCGACACCTGCTCGTAGAGCGCCAGTTCCTGGTCGCTCAGGTTCAGGTTCGCGAAGATCCGGTCCTTCTGGAAGAGGTAGTCGCTCACCACGCCGTTGTGGAAAAGATCGGGCTGCCGCAGATCTTTCAATTCGTGGTAGCGGCTGACCAGGAAGAACATCTGGGCCGGAAACGAGAAGCGCCGCTGGTCCTTGTAGAAAGACTCCAAGAAGGGATTCGCGTCCGGCGCCTCCAGCAGGAGCCGCGCCTCGGTTCTCTCCGCGAGAAGCCGGGCCAGGCTCGTCTTCCCGACGCCGATCACACCTTCGATGGCGATGTGCTTGCCGCGGAGGTCCATCAGGTCTCGTCCGTCGCGAGGCGCGCGGCCGGGCGCTAGGTCCAGAGCCGGCCGCCCTTGCGAACGCCGGATTCCTTGGGAAGGCGGAGGAGGATCGCGGCGATCGTCTCGCCGAGAACCGGGTGAACGAAATCGGGGTCGATCTCGGCCAGCGGAGTCAGCACGAAGGCCCGAAGGTGCGCCTCCGGATGCGGCACGGTGAGACCCGGCGCCTCCGCGACGAGGTCGCCGAAGAAGAGGAGATCGAGATCGATCGTCCGCGGCCCCCACTTCTTCACCTTGGCGCGAACGCGCCCCAGGCGCTGCTCGACGAGGAGGAGATTCCAGAGGAGTTCTCCGGCGGTCAGTTCGGTCTCCACGCATGCCACGGCGTTCAGGAACCGGGGCTGATCCACCGCGCCGACGGGTTCGGTGTCGTAGAGGGAGGAAACGCGCGCGAGCTTCGTGCGCGGGAGTTTTCCCAGCTCCTCGACGGCGCGGCGGATCTGCGACTCCCGCTCGCCGAGATTCGACCCGAGACCGACGAAGGCTTTCGTCACGCGCGGACCCGCTCCACTTCCACCTCGGGAATCACGTCGAAATCGGCGACCGGCACGTGCAGCTTTCGCAGGCGCACCACGACGCGCGACGCGGGAAAGGCCGCCAGGATTCCGAGGGCCAGGTCCTCGGCCGCGGTCTCGAGGAGCCGGCGGCGCAGCTTGCCGAGGCGGGCGCGGACGAATCGATAGACCTCTTCGTAGTCGATGGCGTCGCGGAGCGAGTCGACCCGGCGCCGCGTGAGCGCCGGGTAGGCGAGTTCCACGTCGGCTTCCAGCCGCTGCCCCAGCGCCCGCTCGCGCGCGGGAACGCCGAGGTAGCCGTAGGCTCGGATGCCGCGAAGCCGGAGCCAGTCTTCCCCGGCGGGGAATCCGGCTTCGCCTTCGGCCCGGCGCGAAACGCCGCGCGGGCTAGCGCGACGCGGTCGGCGCGACGGCATGCGGAGCCTTCCAGGGCGAGAGTCCTTCGAGGAGGCGGAGCGCCTTTTCCATCACCGGCACGGAAGCGGTGAGCGCGATGCGGAAGTAGCCCTCGCCCTGCTCGCCGAAGCCGACGCCCGGGGTGAGCATGACCCCCGTCTTCTCGAAGACGCGCGTGGCGAAATCGATGGCCCGTTCGCCCTCGGGGGCGCGGGCCCAGACGTAGAACGCCCCGCCGGGCGCCTCCACCGGACAGCCGAGCCGCTTCAATCCCTCGACGACGACGTCGCGCCGCTCCCGGTAGACCGTTCGGAGCGCCGGACCGTGCGACGGCAGGAGCGCGTTCAGGGCCCATGACGCGGCGATCTGGATCGCCTGAGGCGCGCCCGAATCGACGTTCGCCTTAAGCCGCACCAGCGATTCCACCAGCGGGGCCGCGCCGACGGCGAAGCCGAGCCGCCAGCCGGTCATGTTGA
>JBBTHR010000146.1:0-5183 GCA_038060295.1 Candidatus Eiseniibacteriota bacterium | reverse complement strand
TGGAGAAGCTCCTCCAGATGGAGGCGCGGCTGGGCGAGCGCGTCGTCGGCCAGGAGCGGGCCGTCCGCGCGATCTCGGACGCGGTGCGTCGCGCGCGCGCCGGGCTCCAGGACCCGAACCGGCCGCTCGGCTCCTTCCTCTTCCTCGGCCCCACCGGCGTCGGCAAGACGGAGCTGGCGCGGGCCCTGGCGCAGTTTCTCTTCGACGACGAGCGCGCCATGGTGCGAATCGACATGTCGGAGTACATGGAGAAGCACGCCGTCTCGCGCCTCATCGGCTCGCCGCCGGGGTACGTCGGCTACGAGGAGGGCGGGCAACTCACGGAGGCGGTGCGGCGCCGTCCCTACTGCGTGATCCTCCTCGACGAGATCGAGAAGGCCCATCAGGACGTCGCGCAGGTTCTTCTGCAAATTCTGGAGGACGGCCGGCTGACCGACGGGCAAGGGCGGACGGTCGATTTCAAGAACGCCATCGTCGTGATGACGAGCAATATCGGAAGCGACCTCATCCTCGAGCACGGAGGCGAGGGGGGCGAGGCGATGCGCGACCGGCTCCTCCAGGCGCTGCGGGGCCATTTCCGCCCCGAGTTGCTCAACCGCATCGACGAGGTCCTGATCTTCGACCCGCTCTCGATCGAGGCGCTCGAGAAGATCGTGACGCTCGAATTGCGGAAGGTGGAGCAGCGGCTGAAGGAGCGCGAACTCGGGCTCCGGGCCGATCCCGAGATTCTCGTCTTTCTGGCGCGGGAGGGGTACGACCCGGTCTACGGCGCGCGCCCGCTTCGACGGCTCATCGAGCGCCTGGTGCAGAATCCCCTCGCGCGGCGGATTCTCCAGGGCGAGTTCCGCCCCGGAGATCGGATCCGGGTCCGCCTGGGCGACGTGAAGGCGGGGGAAGAGCCGGGAGCGTTTCGATTCGAGCGGGTGGAAAAGCCCGAAACCGCAAGCGCCGGGGCGTTTTCCGCTTGACGCCCTCGCGGACCCGCGGCTAGCGTGGCGGTTCGCGTTCCCGGAAGCCGATCGAAGTCCACGCCACCCCGCCGAGGTCCATGACGGTCGGTCTATTCATGCGCCTGTCCGAGCTGCTGAACGAGCAATCGATCACGCTGTCGCTGACGGCTCGAGACAAGGAGTCGTGCATCAAGGAGCTGGTCCAGCTCCTTGAGACGGCGCATGGCGTGAACACGAAGGGCGAGATTCTCAGCAAGGTGCTGCAGCGCGAGTCGATGATGTCGACCGGCATCGGAAACGGCGTCGCCATTCCCCACGGGAAGACCCGCCTGCTCGACCATCTTGTGGCGGCCTGCGGCGTCAGCCAGACGGGCGTCGAATTCGACACGATGGACGGGGAGCCGGCGACCCTGTTCATCCTCCTGGTCTCCCCCGAGAGCCTCCGCGGACCCCACGTGAAGGCCCTGGCGAATGTCTCGCGGCTCCTCAAGGAGGAGTCGATCCGCTCAGCGCTTCGCCAGAGCGCCTCGCCGCTGCAGTTTCTCGAGGTCCTCCGCGAGGCCGAGAGCCGGTTTCTGTAGGGTTTTTCGCCCAACCGCCATCGCCCAACCGCCGGGTTGACGCCGGGGCCGCCCCCCTGGTACCGTTCCGCCATCACCTGCCGTCCCCCAGAAAGGAGTCAATCCCTTCCATGAAGTCGTTTCATGGCCTTTTGGCGGGCGCCCTTGTGCTCGTGGCGGTCGCCGGTTGCTCCGAAGACGATAAGAAGCTCGACAACCATGGTTTCTACGCTCCGATCATCAGTGGATTGAAGAACACCACGGGGGAGCCGTCCGTACGAGGCATCCCGAACGACCTCCAGGTTCTCGTCACGAACGTGAATCAGCTCCCGCTGACGATCCACTGGTCGGCGACCGGGGGCGTTCTCTCCGATTCCACCGGACCCGCCGCCGTCTGGACTCCGCCGGACACCATCGGAACCTACAACGTCACCGTCTCGATCGTGGCGGTCGACGAAGCTCCCGACCCGGACGTGACGTACTTCAAAACCACGACCTTCTCGATGTACGTGGACAATCTCTACGAACGGTGGACGAAGGACATCGCCATCCAGTTCGACCCCGCTCCCACCACGAGCGGCGGACTCGTCTTCGCCCAGCTCCGGAACAACCTGACCGGAGAGGGGGACGTCTACCGCGTCACCGCACCGCTCGGTCTCACGGAGAAGCTGACGTCGGACTTTCATTCGGTTGCCTCGCCGACCCCGCGCGGAGACGAGCAGCAGGTGGCCTTTGCCGGCCGCCGGCGAACGACCGATTCGACCTCCATCTGGCTCCTTCCGTGGGCGGGCGGCGACACGCTCACGGCCACGAAGCTGGCGCAGGCGAACAACCAGCGGCAGAGGTTCCTGGGACACCCGCGCTTCGCGTGGAACGGCGGGTTCCTCATGTACGCGAGCGACTCGGACTTGGTCGGCTTCCCGAAACTTTGGTATCGCGATGCCTCCGCTCTCGTGGCGCCGGTCCGGCTCGTGAGCAATTCGAACAGCTCCGGCATCGTGAGGAATTCCTATCTCCCCGCCAACTGGGGACCGGGAGGTACGAACACGGCTCCGCCGGATTCGATCATCACTCCTTCGGTCGAGGCGTTCAATGTGGTCGGACAAACCGCGCGAGGAACGTACAAGTTCCGGACCCCCCTCTTCGCGGATCCGGCGCCGACCACCGACCAAGTGTGGGTCGCCGACACGACCATTGCCGAACCCGACTGGTCGTCGAACGGAACGCACATCGTCTTCGCGCGCCGCGTGCCGGGGACGACCCATCGAGACATCTGGATCCTTCCGACCAACGCGACGAGTTTCGCCGAGGCCAAGCAGATCACGCGCGGCCCCGCCGACGACTCCCATCCCCGTTTCTCGAAGGACGGCTCGGTCATTTTCTTCGTCTCGAATCGCCAGGACCGCTACGGCCTGAACGGAATCTTCGCCACCGAACGGCGCGGAACCAATCTCTGGAGCGTCCGGCGGTACGACATACCCTAGGGAAATCGATCGGGGGACCGGACGGCCCGCCCGGTCCCCCGATGAGGTCCCCATGAAGCGGCGCGATCCCTCTCATCTGTCGTTCAACACCCTCTGCGTTCACGGCTCCGGCGGCGCCGACCCGGCCACGGGAGCCGTCTCCACGCCCATTTACCAGAGCAGCACGTTCGCCTTCGGGAGCGCCGAAGAGGGCGCCGCCATCTTCGCCGGGGAGCGCGAAGGGTATTTCTACACCCGCCTCGGGAATCCGACCCAGGCGGCCTTCGAGCGGGAGATGGCCTTCCTTGAGAGGGGAGAAGCCGCGCTGGCGACGGGAAGCGGCATGGCCGCCACGACCACGGCGGTCTTCACGCTCGTCCGCGCGGGGGACAACATCGTCGCCGCCCACACGCTCTACGGCGGCACGCACAAGCTCTTCAACGAACTCCTGCCCCGCTTCGGAGTTGAGGCGCGCACCATCGACGCCAACGATCCGGAGGCGCTCGCGCGCGCGGTCGACAAGAAGACGAAGCTCCTCTTCGTCGAGACGCCCGCGAATCCGACGCTCTCCATCGTCGATCTCCGCCTCTGCGCCCGCGAGTGCCGGCGGCACGGAATTCCCCTGATCGTCGACAACACGTTCGCCACGCCGTACTACCAGCGTCCGCTCGAGCTGGGCGCCGACATCGTCATTCACAGCGCCACGAAATACATCGGCGGCCACGGCGACACCGTGGCGGGGGTCATCGTCGGAAAGAAGGACTTCGTCAAGCAGGCGCGCTTCGAGATGATCCGCGATCTGGGGGGAATCCTCAGCCCCTTCAACGCGTGGCTCCTCCTGCGCGGGCTGAAGACGCTCCCCGTGCGGATGGAGCGGCACTCCGAGAACGCCATGCAGATCGCGCAATTCCTCCATTTCCACCCCAAGGTGGCGCGCGTCTGGTATCCGGGCTTGCGGACGCATCCGCAACACGAGATCGCGGCAGGGCAGATGAGCGGTTTCGGCGGCATGCTCGCCTTCGAGTTGAAGGGGGGCCGGGCGGCGGGCGGGACGCTTCTCAATTCGGTCGAGCTGATGACGCTGGCGGTGAGCCTCGGGGATTGCGACACCCTGATCGAGCATCCGGCCTCCATGACGCACTCCACCTACTCCTCGGAGGAGCTGGCGGCGGTCGGAATCGGCGATGGGCTGGTCCGTCTCTCGGTCGGAATCGAGGGAGTGCAGGATCTGATCGCCGACCTCGACCAAGCTCTGGCCAGGGTGCCGGCGTGACCGGCGCCCCGGGCGGCGCGGCCGGGGCGGGTGAACGAACCTTCGCCTCGACCTTTCTCCGCTACTGGCTTCCCGCCGTCGGCTACGTCGGGCTCATCTTCAGCATCTCCTCCATCCAAGGAACCGATCTGCCCGGCGGCTTCCCGAATATGGACAAGATCGCCCATCTCCTGGAGTATTCGCTGTTCGGGCTCCTGCTCGGACGCGCCGTTCGCTTCACGCTGGCCGGCCGGGGACGGACCGCGGCGGTGGTGTCGGCCGTTCTCCTCGGCGCCGCGATCGGCCTCGCCGACGAGCTCTATCAGCGGAGCGTGCCGGGGCGGAGCAGCGACATCAGGGATTGGATGGTGGACGTGGCGGCAGTCGCCGCCGCCGTCCTCTTCACGCAATGGGTGAGCACGCGCTCGCTGCGCGCCCGCGCCGCGCGAACCGCCCGGGAAGGAAACGTATGAAATTCCAGGTGCCGCGCGGCACGCGCGACATCCTGCCGCCCGATTCGGACCGCTGGGCGGAGATCGAGGATCAGGCGAGGCGGATCCTCGGCAGCTACGGCTACCGGGAAGTCCGCACGCCGATCTTCGAGGCGACGGAACTCTTCGTCCGGAGCGTCGGCGAATCGACCGACATCGTCCGGAAGGAGCTCTACACCTTCGAGGACCGGAAGGGACGTTCGCTGACGCTGCGTCCCGAGGGGACCGCGCCGCTCGTGCGCGCCTACCTCGAAAGCCCGGCCCTTCGCCAGGAGACGCCGGCGCGGCTTTGCTACCTGGGGCCGATGTTCCGCTATGAACGTCCGCAAGCGGGTCGGTACCGGCAGTTCTGGCAGATCGGCGCGGAGCTCCTCGGATCGAAGGAGCCGTCGGCCGACGCGGAGATGATCGATCTCCTCGTGTCGATCATGCGCGCGGTGGGGCTTCCGAACGTGAAGGTGCTCCTC
>JBBTHR010000145.1:0-26330 GCA_038060295.1 Candidatus Eiseniibacteriota bacterium | reverse complement strand
AGCTTGTTGCCGACGATGGCGCCCATCGACATGAAGAGGGTGTCAATCGAACGCATGGGTACCTTTCGCGAGCGCGGGGCTACTCATAGCGCAGCGACTCGATCGGATCGAGCCGCGCCCCCCGGTACGCCGGCGCCACCCCGGCCAACACGCCGACGGCGATCGACACGACCACCGCGACGAACAGGATCGGAAGCGAGATGCTGGCCGGCATCACCACCGCGTTGATGACGGCGGTCACGATCGCCGCCAGGACGATCCCGATGGCGCCCCCCAGGAGGCAGATGGCGGACGACTCGAAGAGAAACTGGAAGAGGATGCTCCGCCTCGTCGCCCCGATCGCTTTCCGGATCCCGATCTCCCGGGTGCGCTCCGTGACGGAGACGAACATGATGTTCATCACGCCCACGGCGCCGACGAAGAGCGAGATGCTGGTGACCATGAGCCCCACCAGGAGGACGATGCCCATCACGCTGTTGAAGGTGCCGACCAGGGTGTCGAGCTTGTTCAGCGAGAAGTTGTCCGGTTCGGCGGGACGGAGGCGGCGGATCTTCCGCATCTCGCCGATCACCTCGTACTCGAGATCGGCCATCCGCTCCTGAACCGGCGCCTTGATCGCGATGTTCACGTCGCGCTCGCCCCGGTGTCCCCCGTACGACTTCACGTACGCGCCGATCGGAATGAAGACCTGCCGGTCAAAATTCGGGCCCTCCATGAAACTCCCGCCCTGCTTCTCCATGACGCCGACGACCCGGAACATGGAGCGCCCGACCTTGATGGTCTTGTTCAGGGGATCGGCCCCCTTGAAGAGTCCCGTCCGCACCTCGCTCCCGATGACGCAGACGTTCTTCTTGCTGGAGACGTCGAATCCCGTGAGGAATCGCCCCGCCTCTGGCTGCGCGCTGGAGATTCGCCCCTGCTTCTCGGTCGTGCCGATGACGGAAACCCCTTCCATCGTCTCCGGCCCGTGCTTCACGTCGTGCCGGCCCTCGATGCTGGGGTTCACGATCGCCCTTCCCCTCATGGCGTCCTCCAGCGCGTGCGCCTCTCGAAGGTCGATCTTCGGGCGGTTGCGGTAGAGGAAGAAGTCGTCCATGACCACCCACGGCATGCGGGAGACATAGATGACGTCTGTGCCGATGGAGGAGAAGCTCTCGCGGAACTTGTTCTGAAGCCCGTTGACCGCGGTCATGGTGACGACGACCGCGACAATCCCAATGATGATGCCGAGCGTCGTCAGGGCGCCGCGGGCCTTGTTCGCTCGGAGCGCCTGGAGCGCGATCTGGAACGATTCCACGAGTTCGTAGGCCGGCCTCATCCCGCGAACGCTCCCACCGCGGCCGGCGCCGCGCTGCCCGCGCCAAGGTGCTCCATGGAGTGCGCTCCCGCGTCGCCGGACCGTCCCGTCGGGAGGTCGCTCTCGATCAGTCCGTCGCGAAGGCGGACCGTCCGCCACGCGTGCGCGGCGATGTACTCCTCGTGCGTGACGAGGATGATGGTCTGCCCGGCGCCATGGAGCTGGTCGAGCATCTCCATGATGCTGTCACCGGTCTTCGTGTCGAGATTGCCGGTCGGCTCGTCGGCGAGGATGATCGATGGGTTGTGGACCAGGGCGCGCGCGATGGCCACGCGCTGCCGCTGCCCGCCCGACAGCTCGTTCGGGCGATGCTTCATGCGGTCCGCGAGTCCCACCCGCTCCAGCGCCCGTTCGGCACGCTGCCGGCGTTCGCCCCTCGAGATGCCGGCGTAGATGAGCGGCAGTTCCACGTTGTGGAAGATGTCCGCCCGCGGGAGGAGATTGAAGGTCTGGAAGACGAACCCGATCCGCTTGTTTCGGATTTCCGCCAGCTGCGTCTCGGTCATGGCGGCCACGGTCTGACCCTCCAGCGTGTAGCCGCCGGCGGTCGGCACGTCGAGGCAGCCGATGATGTTCCTCAGCGTCGACTTCCCCGAGCCCGAGGGGCCCATGATCGCGACGTATTCGTTCTTCACCACGTCGAGGGAGACCCCGTTCAGAGCGTGGACCGTTTCGGCACCCATCGGGTAGGACTTCACGACGTCCCGAAGGCGCAGCGTCGGCGACGCCGCGGAGGCGGCCGCTCGGGCCGCCGTCGCTTCGCTACCCGCGCGACGCACTCGCCTTACCCTTGTCTTCCTTCTTCGGCTCCTTGCTGATCGTCACGACGGATCCGTTCTCGAGATCCTTGGAGATCGCGCGATAGCTCCCGCTGACGATCTCTTCCCCATCCTTCAGTCCTTCGACGATCTCGATGAGGTCGTCGCCCTGGATGCCGGTCTTCACCTGCTTGGCGACGGCCTTCCCGGACTCGACGCAGAAGACGATCTCCACGAAACCGTCCTTGTCGGCCTTGTAGCGGGCTTCGGCGTCCTTCTGCTTCTCGCCCTTCTTCTTGAGCTGGTCGACCGTCCGGACCGCCACGCTCTGGAGCGGAATGCTCAGCGCGTCGTCGTTGGTCTTCGTCACGATGTCCGAACTGGCCGTCATGCCGGGCCGAAGCGTCGCGGGAGGATCCTTGATGGCGATCTTGATCTCGAACTCCGTCTTCTGATCGGAAGTGCCGGACCCCGCCACGTTGGCGCTGTTCGAGATCTCGTAGACGACGCCCTGCAGCTTGTGATCGAGCATGGCGTCGACCTCGATCTCGGCCGGCTGCCCGATGGCGATGGAGACGATATCGTTCTCGTCCACGTTCACCTGGGCTTCCATCTCGCGGAGATCGGCGATGATCAGGATGACGTCCTTCTGGAACTGGGAGCCAAGGGCAATCTCGCCCTGCTCCTTGTTCAACGCGCTGATCGTTCCGGCCATGGGGGCGTAGATGGTGGTCTTGGAGAGGTCGACCTTCGCCTGCTTCAAGGCGGCCTTCGCCTGCTCCACGTTGTCTTGCACCGATTTGTAGCGCGCCACCTCGACCTGGTACTCGGCCTGCTTGGCCTCGAAGGCCGCCTGCGACTCCAGGCCACTCGCCAAGAGTTCCTTGGAGCGCTTGAACTCGTTTCCGGAGCGGTTCATGTTCTCGCGCACCAGCGTGGCGTTCGCCTGGGCCGAGCTGACGTTCGCCTCGGCGCTCTCCACCGCGGCGACGTAGCGCTCGCGGTCCAGGCCCACGAGGAAGGCGCCCTTCTCGACGTGCTGCCCCTCGACGACCGAGAGCTTCGTGATCTTCGCGCTCACGTCGGCGCTGATCTCGACCTGGGTTTTCGGCTGGATCTTCCCGGTCGCGCTCACCTTCTGCACGATCTTCTGCCGGCTGACCTTGGCGGTCTGGACTTCCGGCGCCTTGTCGCCACGGCCGCGCATGACCATCCCGGTCACGATGACGGCGACCAATAGGACTGCGGCCCCGATCAAGAGGGGTTTCTTCTTCATTGCCCTGCGGCCTCCCGATGACTACCGAGTCTGAGTGCTGTGGGTGGGGAATTTCGGATCGCAGTAAGAGTACGGAAATATCGCGTGAAAGGTTACGCCGCGATTCGGCGGCTCCCGCCAAGTCGGCAACCCAGGCCGCAAGTGTTTGTGCGATGGCGTTTTACAAAGAAAGTTCGTCGTGGCCGAGCGCGTCCGCCCGGGAGACCCGGCCGGGGTTGACGCCCAGCCCGATCGGCCAGCAGGATGGTGGTGTGGCATGGCCTCGGCGAGCATGCCCGAACGCAGAACTCACCGAGGGGGATCAGCATGGCACGAACGAAGCAATCAACCCTGGCCGGGGCCTTCGCCCTCGTGGCGATGCTCGCGATCGGCGGGCTCATAGGCTGCGGAGGCGAAAGCGGCGCGGCCATGACCAAGGCCGACGCCGTCGTGGTGACGTACTACTATCTCCCTCTCTGAATGGTCTGCCAGCAACTGAAGCCCGCCGTGAGCGGGCTCGAGGAAGCCTTCCCGGGTAAGGTGACGGCGCGGAATGTCGACGTGACGACGCCGGAGGCCCGCCCCGCGATCAAGGGGCTCGGCTTCAAGTCGCATGGCTTGGTGATCCGATCCACCGACGGCAAGACGCTCTGGAAGCAACCCGACCACACCGTGAACATGATCGACGTCGGCGAAGCGCTCCACGAGATTCTGGGGCCATGACCGTTCACCAACGAGGAACCGGCGCATGTCGATCTTGAAGTTCCTGGGGCTCGATCGTCTGGGTGGCGCGGGAGGCGGGGGCAACACGTCCGCGCCCGAGACGGTGCGGAAGATCGTGGACGCCCTCGATCGGATGGAGCCCGAGCGGGCGCACTACATCGCCTCGTTCGCCTACATCCTCAGCCGCGTGGCGCACGCCGATCACGAGATCAGCGCGGACGAGGTGCGCGCGATGGAGCGGATCGTCCGCGAGTTGGGCGGGCTGCAGGAGGAGGAATCCATTCTGGTGGTCCAGATGGCCAAGACGCAGACGCTGCTCTTCGGTTCCACGGAAAACTATCTCGTCACTCGCGAGTTCTACAAGATGGCGACGCACGAGCAGAAACTCCAGCTGCTGGAGTCTCTTTTCGCGGTTTCCTCGGCGGACGAGAACATCTCCTCCGCCGAGGATTCCGAAATCCGGCGCATCGCCACCGAGATGAACCTGACCCGGAGCGACTTCAATCAGGCGCGCGCCGCGTACACCCGGTTTCTCGAGGTGCTGAAGAACGCCCCCCAGCCGCCATCCGTCTCCTAGCGCGAGAGGGTGCCGGGAACTTCCATTCCGAGATCGACGTCATCGATCGCGTCCAGCCGCAGCAGATCCTCGCGAAGCGGGGCGGATCCCTGCGCCAGCGCGGCGTAGGCGAGATCCTCGGCGGGCGGGAGATCCTCCAAGAAGACGAACGCGGCGCCGGCCAGGAAGCGCGGCAGCGACTCGCGGGCGTAGCGCCCGGAGGATCCAGCCGTGCGGCGCGCCTGGATCACCTGGATCAGCGTGGTGGCATCGCCGCAGACCGACTTCCACCGCGTCTCCACGTCCTTCACCCGATCTGGATTCGAGGCGCGAACCGTTTCCGAGACGAGCGAGTAGGAAGCCGGATCGCCGTCGAGCTGCTGCGACGTCCAGACCACGCGCGCCGAAGTGGAGCGGTCGATGTGCCGGCGCGCGATCGAGACGCCGCTCTTCACCGAGATCACCTCGTAGTCGACGCCGACATTCACGTCGCGAACGCGCGCCACGACCTCGATCGGGATCTCAACCCAACGGACCGACTCGCGGCCGTTCGCCTCCCGCTCCACGACCCGGCGCGCGACCGTGTCCCGGAAGAAGTTCATCTTCGTCGAGGAGCGGATCTTGCCGATGGAGCCCCAGACGACGCGATGGGCGCCCGCCTTCCGACCGAGCCGGATCGCCTGCTCGCGGGAGAGCCCTTCGAGCTCGGAGATCGTCATGGAGCGCTCGATGGCGTCGTCACCCAGGATGCGGGTGAACGGGGCAGCCGGCGGCGCGAGGTTCTGGAGGAGATTGTCGCGCCAGGCCTGCGCGACTTCGACGCCGAGGGAGGCGTCTTCCGACGAAGCGCGGAACGGCACCAGCGCCACGCGCGTGAGCGCCTCGCCAAGGGCGCGGTCGGCCCGCTTCGCCACGTCGCGATAGCCGGGGACAAAGCGTTCGGCATCGGCGAATTCGGCACACGCCTTCTTGGGACGGCCGGAGTTCGCGGCGTCGACTCCGCGCTGGTAGTGATGGCGCGCGGCCGTGTTACGGAGCGTCCGCTCCTCCGCGGGCCACTCGGCGCCAACCGGGATCGTCGCGTAGCGCGCGGCGTTCTCGCGGAACTCTGCAAGCTCCAGCGCCTGCTCCGCCGCGTTCACGCTGTCGACCTCGGCCAGCGCGTGGATCTTCCGCTGCCACTCCTGCGCGATCGAGGCGCCGGCCGCCGTGGCCGCCGCGCGAGCGCGCGGATTTCCGGGCTCCTTGTCGAGCGCGCGCGTCGCGAGTTGCCACGCGCCCCAGGCGTTCCCGCCGGCGAGCTTCTCTTCACTTTTGTCGGTGAGTTTGGACGGACCGGCGCAGCCAATCACGAACAAGATGGCCGCGAGGGCCAGAACGAATTTGCGAGTCATGGTGGAGTCCCCCTTTTGTCCGATGATTATCGGCATGAAGCAGGGGGATCATGACCCGTGGCTGGGACGGACTATCTACCGCTAACCAGCAGTTGTGAAGTAGGTTGTCCGATCGGATGTACGCGTCGGCCAGGCTAATTGTCGTTGGGCGCGGAGTGGAAGACGTGGAGTGGCGCGACGGGCCCCGTGCGAGGCACCCCCGGGCGAGGCGGTTGCCCTGCCGACCGGCGACCGGCTACACTTCAGTCCTCCCTGGGGCGCCTCGAATTCCGACCGAGGCCCCAAACTCCGATCGTCTTCCCCACGCCGGTGAGGAATTTCCATGATGATTCCGAAGTGCTCACGAGCTACGCGCGTATTCGCCCTCTCGCTCGGCTTCATCGCTCTCGGACCCTTCGCAACAACCCCTTCCGCAGACGCCGCCGGCCGCCACATGTCGCTGGTCGGCACCCTCGCGCCGTGGAGGGCGGGCCAGTATTCGAACGTGGCGGCCGATGCCACGCGCGGGGTCGCCTATCTCGGATCGTGGGACGAGCAGGGCGTGGCGGTGATCGATACGCGGGACCCCGCGCACCCCATGCTCACGGACCATCTCTCGACGCACATCCAAAGCGCAGGGCTGCGAAGCGCCGCGGCGCCGGATGCCACGGGCGGAGATCTCTCGACGGCGCACCTCGAAGAGACTTCCGACTCCGCCGATCTCGATCTCGTCGGCCGATATCTGGCCGTGAGCCACCAGGATCTCACCTTCACGGATCCGCCCATCGGCTTCGAGGGAATCAGCATCTACGACACGGCGTCCGATCCGTACCACCCGACGCTGCTGCGCCGAATCGCCGTGCCGGGCGGCGTCCACACGGTGCAGATCGATCCCGAGGCCGAGCACGGCCGGCCGTATGCCTACGCGAACAGCGCCGGCAACTACAAGGTGACCGTCGTGAACATCCTGACGGGCGAGACTCTGGCGCAGTACGCCTCGTCCGAGGGGATCGGATGCGCTCCTGATCCGTCCTTCTGCATCGGTTTCAACTTCGCGCACGAAGGTTTCATCCAGCGCCACCCGCGCAGCGGCCGCGTCCTCGACTATGTCAGCTACTGGGACAGCGGGCTGCGGATCGTGGACGTCACCGACCCGCGCGCCCCGGCCGAGGTGGGCGCGTACGACTACGACTTCTCCACCAATCGGCTCCGCGCCGCGCACTACGCCGCGCCGACGCCTTCTGGCGATTGGGTCTATCTCGAGGACGAAATCGGCTACCTCCAGGCAGGCGGGGTTCACGTCCTCGATACCAGCGCCTGCGACGGCACGGCCCCCTGCACGCCTGTCTTGGTTGGCGGATGGGACCTTCCGGGCCGCGACGTACAGACTGCGTCGATCCACAAGTTCTTTCGCCATCCGAACTTCAACGGCTCGTTCCTCCCAATCCTGAACCGCTCGTTCATCTATGACGCGCACAACCTGGACGTCCGCGGAGAGAACACGCTTCTGGTGGCGAATTACGGCATGGGGATCCGCCTCATCGACACGAGCGACAAGGCCGCTCCGAGCGAGACGGCGTTCTACCTGCCGAACGCGAACATGGATGAGTCGTGCAAGATGGAGTGTTACTTCGTGGGGCGCCAGACCTGGGGAAGCCACTTCGGGAGCGACGGGTTGATCTACGCGAGCGACCTCTCACTCGGCTTCTTCATCGTGGATCCGGCCGGAAGCGGCCGCGGCGTCGCGCGAGGCCCGGCGGCGTACGCGACGACACGCGGTGCCGTGGCAAGCGCGACGATCCTCTCCGGCCTCCGTGTCGCCCGCGCGGGCAGCGGATACGAGATCTCGTTCGCGTCGAACGGTGACGTCCCGGCGAGCGCGGCGGTCTACGACGTGACCGGCCGCCGAGTCGCGAGAATCGGCGCCGGGGGTGGGGGAGCCCATCGCTCGCCCCAGGGAGTCCGGATGCTCCACTGGGATGGCCGCGGCGAGTCAGGCACGCCCCTCGCGCGTGGCATCTATTTCGTACGGGCTGAGATGAACGGGGCCGTGAGGAGCGGAAAGCTCGTCCACCTTGGAGATCGGTAACGGTAGCGGGAGGTCCACCCTCGCTTCCGGGCTAAGGAAGGCCCGGTTCCGCCAGGGACCGGGCCATTCCTCCTTGCAGCGGGTCCACCAAACACACTAGGATCAACCTGGTTCGTCGGCTCCAAGCTCGTGCCCGCTGGAGCCAGGATCTCTTCACCCTTCGGCAAGGCGTTCGAGCCACAGGTCGAACTCGCTTGCCCACCACCCTCCAAACCTGGAAACGCAACCGTGCCCACGACAGTCTCCGGCGTTCTAGAAGTCCTCCATCGGGGAGGCGGGTATCTGCGCGACACGGCCCGGTCGTACGCGCCCGGGTCCGAGGATCCGTTCGTTCCGGAACAGATCATCACCCGTTTCGGGCTGGTCACCGGTGCGCTGGTTTGCGGTTCCGCCCTGCCCGGGAAGCAGGGACCGCGGCTGGAGAGCGTCGAATCGATCTGCGGCCTGACGCCGGACGCCTTTCGCGCGCGGCCGCCATTCGCGAAACTGACGGCCACGAATCCGAACCGGCGATTCCGGCTCGGCGCCGGCGGCAACGTTTCCATGCGGATCGTCGACCTGGTCGCTCCGATCGGACATGGAACCCGCGGACTCATCGTCTCCCCTCCGAAGGCGGGCAAGACTCAATTGCTGGAGGACCTCACGGTCGCGATCCACGCGGACGCGCCCGAGACCCGGGTCGTCGTCCTGCTGATCGACGAGCGGCCCGAAGAGGTGACGCATTTCCGGAGGAAGGTGCCGGCGGAAGTGTTGGCCAGCAGCAGCGACCAGTCGCTGGACGAGCACGTCCACATCGCGAACATGTGCATGGCCCAGGTTCGCTGCGAGCTGGAGTGCGGCCGCCACGTCGTTGTGCTCGTCGATAGCATCACGCGCATGGGCCGCGCCTTCAACGCTTACGGCTCCGACTCGGGCCGGACCATGAGTGGAGGGCTGGATTCCCGCGCGCTGGAGATCCCGCGCAAGTTCTTCGGAATGGCGCGGAACGTCGAGAACGGCGGATCGATCACGATCCTGGCGACCGCGCTGATCGATACGGGGTCGCGCATGGACGACATGATCTTCGAGGAGTTCAAGGGAACGGGAAACAGCGAGATCGTGCTCGATCGCTCGCTGGCCGATCAGCGGGTCTTCCCCGCCATCAACATCGCCAAGACGGGCACACGCCGGGACGAGCTGCTCTATTCCGCGACCGAGATCGAGAAGATCAACCGCCTGCGCCGGAGATTGCTGGACTCGCCGCCCAAGCAAGCCATCCTCGATTTGCGGAAAGCGCTGGAGCAATTCCCCACCAACGAGGCGATGCTGAAGCAGATGGGTTGAGGGCGCTGCCACTTCAAGGGGACCATGCTCCGGCTAAGCGACCCGCCACGTCGAAGATGCGGAGCGTCGTCGGAGCGTCGCGCTCGATCGAGAAGTTGATTCTCGTCACCGGATGGAACGCGTTGGGCGCGTTCTGCTACGGACCAGCGATCGTGGGGTGCCCCTCCGCTTTCCACGCCAGCAGTCCGCCGGCCATGCTCGCCACCTGGGCGTATCCGGCCGCGAGCAGGATGTCGCGCCCGGCCTTGCTCCGGTTTCCCGACCGGCAGACGACCACGATCTCCCGATCGCGCGGCACCTCGGCGACTCTCGCCTCGAGTTCACCGAGCGGAATGAGCGTGGAGCCGGTGACGTGCGCCACGGCCCACTCGTCGGGCTCGCGCACGTCGAGCAGGAAGCTCCCCTTCTCCTGCGTGGCGATCGCCTGCGCCACCGAGATCTCCCGCGGGATGTCCCCCTTGGTGGCGGGCCGTTTCGTGAAGAGTGCGGTGACGACTCCGATGGTCAGGAGCGCGATCACCGCCAGCCACAGCCATTTTCTATCGGGGCTCGCGCCCGGTGTCGCCGTTCCCTGGTTCATGGTGGTTCTCCTCCGTGTTCATGGCTACGAAGTCGCGCCGGGCTTCGTCTGGATGGTGACGGACCCGTCGAGCGTGACCTTCATCTTCTGGCCCGCCGGGAGCACGATCTGGTCGCCCTTCGTGGCGATCGCCACGCCCGTTCCAATGACGGCGCCGGCCACGGCGCCCTTGGCGATGTCGTCTTTACCGCCCAGAACTCCGCCGATGATTCCGCCCGCGACGGCGCCGCCACCGACCTCGAGCACGCTCTCCTTGGTGTCGCCCTTGCCCGTGAGCCGGAACGGCGTGGCCGAGATCGCATAGCTCTTACCGTCCGGCATGACCAGCTCGGTGAAACGAAGCGTGAGTTCCGCGCCGCCCCCGATCCGGCCGGCTCCTTCGACGTGCGTGATCTCCCCGTTGATCGTGGCGCCGGCGGGCACCACGGTCATCGCGTTGACAAGGACGTTCTCCAGCGTGCGAAGCGCCAGTTTGTCGCCGACGTGGTTCTTTCCCGTATCGATCGTGTTCTGAAGCGCGGCTACAATCGTCGTTCCGGAGAGCAGCGTCTCCGTCTTGTCACCGTCCGCGACGGCGCTTCCCCGCCCACATCCAGCGCCCCAGAGGGCGACGGCCGCAAGCACCGCGATGGCGCTCGCGCGTCGAATTCGGTTTCCTGAAGTCGAGTGGTTCATGTAGTTCTCCTCTCCCTAGATCTTGTCACTCCTTCAATCGCCGCCCGACCCCACAACATCTTCAAGAGCGACCCGTGCTCCGGCCCTTGCTGGAGCGCGCAAGGAGCGCGTCGAGACTCCAGTCGCCGCCGCCCTTCGCGGCCACGTAGAGAAAAATGAAGCAGAGGAGGACCGCCGGTTCGCCGTGATTCAGGACCGGCCACGCCCCGTTCGGCGCGTGAAACTGCCAGTACGCCACCGCCATCTCGCCGCACAGGATAAACGCGACCGGCCGGGTCAGCAGGCCGAGGATGATCGCGATGCCTCCATAGAACTCGAGCGCTCCCCCGATGCCGATCTGCGACATCAGCGGCGCCGCGGAGCCAGGCGCGCCGGGCATGCCGCCGAACCATCCGAGCAGCTTCACGCTGCCGGCCTGGAAGAACAGGAGGCCCGCCACGACGCGGAGTAGGAAGTACGCGATCGGTACGGCTCGATTCAGGTTCATCGATTGCCTCCCGGTTGTGGCGCCATCATGGTCACGCATGGCGATCGCCATTAGCCACAGCCAATTTGGACTCCGGCCCGCGGCCGGTGTTTTCGTGAAGGGCGCCATGAGCAACCAGAACAACACGAACGCTAGCGCATCAGCCGCGAGAATGTACCAGGGCCACGGCCCCAAGACATCGAGGATCGACGGCTGGGACGGTTTGCTGCGGAGATAAAGGTAATTCTTGCCGGCCGTGGCGTCGAGGATGCCGGCCAGCACGGCATAGGCGTTCGTGATCCAAAAGACGCGGAGGTTCGCGCCGGGCCGCGGGCGGATCCCGGCGCCGAACACCATCGCGATCGCGGCGATCGCGACCGCGCCGTGGAGCGCGAAGAACGCGAGGCAGCGCGAATCGGGAAAGCCCCAGTCCACATCAGGGGTCAACATGGCGATCAGCGTTCCGGACAAGCCCCAGAAGTAGAGCAACTCGCAGGCGAGGGGACCGCCGCTGAGAAGCGCCCAGACGGCGACGAGCACCGCCAGGTCGCAGAGTTCGAGGGGGAGGATGTCGAGCCAGTCGAGACCCCGAAGCGGGAGCGAATTCGAGAGAGCGAAACCGAGGCCGCCCACGAGCAGCGCCGCCAGAGGAAAACGGATCGCGGCGTGAACCCGCCCCGTTTCTTCGCGGCTCTTTCGCGCGACCGAGGTGAGCAGCAACGCCGCCGCCGCGAGGAGCGCGAGGGTACCTAGGTGTTCGAGTCCGAAGCGCTCGAAGGGCCTCATCGGAGTCTCATCGCCGAACGCGGGGGGTCGCGACCGCGCTCCGGTCTACCTCTGGTAGGTCCCCACGAGTTGCCCCGTCGCGAGGAGATGCCCCTTCATGGCCCGCTCGAGGTCGGCCTTCTTCGCGCCTGGTTTCAGCTCCAGCCGGGAATCGAGCGCATAGAGTTTGAAGAAGTAGCGGTGGGGTTTCCCATGCGGAGGACAGGGGCCGCCGTAGCCGACCCGCTTGAAATCGTTCTTCCCTTGCACTCCGATGCCCTTGACGACTGGATCCGTCGGCACGCCTTCTCGCAGCGTGGTTCGGTCGGCGGCGATACCATACAGCACCCAGTGCACCCAGGTTCCCATCGGCGCGTCGGGGTCGTCGCAGATCAGCGTGAGGCTCTTCGTTCCCTCGGGCGGATCGATCCAGTCGAGCGGAGGAGAGACATCGGCACCATCGCAGGTGTATCGGGGCGGTATGGCGCCGCCGTCCGCGAAGGCGGGGCTGGTCAGTTCGAGATTCATCTTAGAACCTCCACTCGGCTGGTCGTGGAATCGCCGGGTGCGGGCGAGGGCGCCACGTAGATCGAGTTCCAAATCGGAATATTACTCCCGATCAGTCGTCCCATGGGTGCCCCGAACCCCAGCGCGGCGAGCTGAGGCATGACCAGCGGGCTGGTTAGATTCGAAGGGTCGATCCAGGCTTGGCCGCGACTTCGGCATTGATCATGCCATATAATAGTCCGAATATCGCGCCGTGGAGCGCCGGAACGGCGACAACGCAAAGGGGCCCTTGCCAATAGCGGCGAGCCGCGTTGAAGCACACGACCTGACAACCTGGCAGGTCGGTGATGAGCCTGTCAGGAGGGGAATGCCATGACCACCAAAGTCGACCAACCGAAGGGTGTGAAGACCGCCACGCTATCCGTCGACGGAGTCTCGGCCGAACTGCCGCTCATCACCGGCACCGAGCGGGAGACCGCGATCGACATCGAGAAGCTCCGCGCCACGACGAATCTCATCACCCTCGACCCCGGCTTCGGCAACACGGGATCGTGCAAGAGCGCGATCACGTTCATCGACGGCGAAAAGGGCATTTTGCGCTACCGGGGCTACCCGATCGAGGAGCTGGCGGCGAAGAGCACGTTTCTCGAGGTCGCCTGGCTCCTCATCCACGGCGAACTCCCCACCCACGCCGAACTCGAAGGATTCACGAGCGAGGTGAGGATTCACACCATGCTGCACCAGGACTTCGGCCGCTTCTTCGACTCACTCCCGAAGGACGCCCACCCGATGCCGGTCTGCGCCGCCGCGGTTGGGGCGCTCGCCACGTTCTATCAGCAACCCGAAAGCGACCGGCAGATTCACGACACCGTCATCCGTTTGATCGCGAAGATGCCGACCATCGCCGCATCCTCCTACAAGCACTCGATCGGGCAGCCGTTCAACTACCCGCTGAACCGGCTCGACTATTCGTCGAACTTCCTGCGGATGATGTTCGCCGTGCCGTGCGAGGAGTACGAGGTCGATCCGTTGCTCGCCCGCGTTCTCGACCTGCTCCTGATCCTGCATGCGGATCACGAACAGAATTGTTCCACCAGCACGGTGCGCATGGTCGGCAGCTCCATGGCGAATCTCCCCGCGAGTATTGCCGCCGGCATCAGCGCGCTCTGGGGGCCGCTCCACGGCGGGGCCAACCAGCAGGTCATCGAGATGCTCGAGAGGATCGAGGTCGAGGAAGGAACCGCCGACAAGTTCCTGGCGAAGGCCAAGGACAAGAACGACACGACCCGGCTCATGGGATTCGGCCATCGGGTCTATAAGAGCTACGACCCGCGCGCGGCCATCCTCAAGAAGGCCTGCGGCGACGTGCTCCAACGGATGGGCGGCCCGAGCCGACTTCTGGAGATCGCGATGCGCCTCGAAGAGGTGGCGCTCAAGGACGACTACTTCGTCAGCCGGAAGCTCTACCCCAATGTCGATTTCTATTCCGGCGTGATCTACAAGGCGCTCGGCATTCCCGTGAATATGTTCACGGTGATGTTCACGATCGGGCGGCTCCCGGGATGGATCGCTCAGTGGCTGGAAATGCGGCGCGACGAGGACTTCCGCATCGCCCGCCCCCGCCAGATCTACATCGGATCGCCGAAGCGGATGTACGTGCCGCTGGCCGACCGGAGGTGATTCGGTAGCAGCCCCCATCCTCGCTCTGTTCGCAAAGGCCCCGACAGTCTCCCCTGCCGGGGCTCGTGCTTTTCTCAGCCTTGACAACTGACCTCGAAATGGGGTCATATGATATCTAATGAAGGTCATCGACACGTCCATGCCGTTTGGCAGCTCCGCGCGCACGCGGGTGTTGCTTGCCCTGCAGCTCTTGACGGAGAGTTATGCACGCGAGTTGGCGCGGCTGCTCGAGATCAGCCTCTCTTCGGTCCAGAAGGCGCTCATATCCCTCGAACGGGATGGCTTGGTCGCGGGCCGGGCTGCGGGTCGGACCCGGCTTTTCCGGGTGAACCCCCGCAACTACGCCCGGAAGGAGTTGGAGTGCTATTTGGATCGGCTTCTCGAGTCTGAGACGACGCTGCGAGCCCGCGCTTCCGAATTGCGCCGAAGACCCAGGCGTTCGGGGAAGCCTCTATGAAGGTCGGCGCACGATCGTCGTTAGCCGACGTCGCCGTGGCGGCGGGAGACGCCCTCAGAAGAGCTGGAATTCGCGCGGTCCTCACAGGCGGCGCCTGCGCGAACCTCTACTCCGGGGGCGCGTATGAATCCATGGATGCGGATTTCGTGCTCTCGGGCTCTCCGGCGGTGAAGGACTTGGATGACGCCCTTGGCGTTCTTGAATTTCGCCGGCGGGGCGACCGCTACGTTCACGATCTTGTTCCCTTCTTCGTGGAATTTCCCCGCGGACCTCTGGGAATCGGGAAGGACATCCGTATACGCGCCGTCTGGCGGAGCCGCCGCGGCGCCAAGACGCTGGCGCTTTCCGCCACCGATTCGTGCCGAGATAGGCTTGCCGCCTACTATCACTGGCGCGATCGGCAGAGTCTTTCCGCCGCCGTGGCCATTGCCCTTAGGCACCCTGTGGGGCTCCGCAAGATCCGGGAGTGGAGCCGGCACGAGGGACATCCAGAGGGGTATGCGACATTCCTCTCCGAGTTGAAGCAAGCCCGCGGCGGGCGTAGGCCGGTGCGGAGGTAAGCGTTGATGCGACCGATCGTCGTGCCACCCCCACGGATGACAGCAGAACCCTCGACCGGGTAAACTCCTATTCTATGCTTCTTTCCCCTGGCACTCGCCTCGGCACCTACGAGATTACCGGCCCCCTCGGAGCGGGAGGGATGGGAGAGGTCTATCGGGCGCGGGATACGCGCCTGGGCCGCGAGGTGGCGGTCAAGGTGCTCCCCGAGGCCGTGGCCGCCTCCCCCGACCGTCTCGCCCGCTTCGAGCGCGAAGCGCGCACGGTCGCGGGGCTCAACCATCCGAACATCGTCACCCTCTTCTCGGTGGAAGACGAAGATGGCATCCGCTTCCTGACCATGGAACTCGTGGAGGGCCAGAGCCTCGACCGCGTCGTCACGCCCGGCGGTCTTCCCCTCTCCCGCGTGCTCGAACTCGCCATTCCCCTGGCCAACGCCCTCGTCGCCGCGCACGAGCGCGGTGTGATTCATCGGGACCTGAAACCCGGAAACGTGATGGTGACGCACGACGGCTGGGTGAAGGTTCTCGACTTCGGCCTGGCGAAGATCGCCGCCGGCGAGAACTCCGCCCAGGGCGCGACGATCGGGGTGACGGCCGATGCGCCGATCTCGGGGGAGGGGCAGGTGCTCGGCACCGTGCCCTACATGGCGCCGGAGCAGATCCGCGGCGAGGCGGTGGATGCGCGGTCGGATCTCTTCGCGCTCGGGATCATTCTCTATGAGTTGGCCACCGGGTGCAGGCCTTTCACCGGCGCGACATCGGCCGACGTGAGTTCGGCGATTCTGCGAGACGTGCCGGTTCCGGTGCTGAGCATCCGCGGAGACCTTCCCCGAGATCTCGATCGGATCATCGTGCGCTGCCTGGAGAAAAGCCCGCGCGACCGCGTCCAGACGGCGCGCGACGTGTACAACGAACTCCGCTACGTCCGGCGAGAGACCGAGCGCATGGTGACCACGCCGACGCCGGCCCCGGCGCCGATGCCCTTGGCGCCCGCGGCGATTTTCAGCACGCCGGCCACCCGGCCACCGGCGATCGCTACGGCTCCGACACCGACACCGCCCCCCGCGCCCTCGGGATCGGCGACATCCGCTCCGTTTTCAGCGACCGCCCCCACCCGCGACGTCCCCTCCATCGCCGTGCTCCCCTTCGTGAACCGGAGCGCCAGCGCGGAGGATGAGTACTTCTCCGACGGCCTTGCCGACGAGCTTCTCAACGTGCTGACCAAGATCCGCGGGCTCCGCGTGGCCGCGCGCGCCTCGTCGTTCCAGTTCAAGGGGAAGAACGAAGACCTCGCCGTGATCGGCCAGAAGCTGAACGTGGCGACGCTTCTCGACGGCAGCGTGCGGAAGGCGGGAAACCGGGTGCGAATTTCGGTGCAGTTGGTCAAAGCGTCGGACCGTGTCCAGTTGTGGTCGGAGACCTACGACCGATCGCTCGACGACATCTTCGCCGTGCAGGACGACATCGCCCAATCGGTGGTGAAGGAATTGCGCACCACGCTTCTTGGCGAGACCCCGGACTCCGACGCGAGCGGGCTGGCGAAGGCCGACGTCGCCGTGGCAGCGAAAGGACACGGGCAGAACCCCGAGGCGCACCGGCTCTACCTCCAAGGAAAGTATTTCGTCGATCGCGTTTCGGAAGAGGACACGGCCAAGGGGATTCGCTACCTGAAAGAGGCGCTGGCGCTCGATCCCGCCCATGCCGCGGCCTGGGCCGAGCTCTCCAAGGCCCACGCCAATTCGGGAGGCTACGGATGGGCGCCCGTCTTGGAGGGATATCGGAACGCCCGCGACGCCGCGCAGCGCGCTCTGGAGTTGGCCCCCGACCTGGCGGAGGCTCACGTGAGACTCTCCGCCATTCAGAGGCTCCATGACTGGGACTGGAACGGCGCCGAGGCGTCGGCTCGCCGAGCGCTGGAGCTCGCGCCGGGAAGCGTCGTGGCGCTCAGCTCGGCAGGAAGCCTGGCCCACATGCTCTGCCGCTTCGAAGAGGCGGAGGGCATTCTCCGGCGGGCCGTCGAGCAGGACCCGCTGAGCATGGGGGTGTACAGCTCGCTCGGGCTGCTCTACCGCTCGATGGGTCGCCTCTCCGATGCCGAGCGGGCATTTCGAAAGGTAATCGAACTTTCACCGCAGCGGATCGGCGCCCGTCACGTCCTGGGAATCATCCTCGCCGATCAGGGCCGGGATGCCGAAGCCCTCGCCGAAGCCAGTTCGGAGCAGGCGGAGTGGGCGCGACTCACCGCGCTTGCGTACGTGCACCATGTGGCGGGACGGAGTTCGGAATCGGATGAAGCGCTCCGCGATCTCGAAGCGAAGCATGCGGTCGATTCGGCGTATCAGATCGCCGCGATTCACTCGGCAAGGGGAGAGGTAGATGCCGCGCTTGCTTGGTTGGAACGAGCGTTCGCGGAGCGCGACGCAGGGCTGGCGCAGATGAAGAGCGAGCCGACGTTTCGTTGCCTCCACGGCGACCCGCGATGGGGTGCGCTCTTGAAGAAGGTGGGACTAGGGGAGTGACGTCGGCTCCCCTTCCTCGGAAGTTAGGACTTGGGTGCCCTTCTCGGCTTCTCATTTTTCACGCACTGAGCCATTTGGGGAATGTCCCCCTCCTCCCCGCTCACACCTCGCCGCCCGCCGTCAGAGCGTCCAGTTCCATCCACCGCGCGTACGCCTTGTGGATCTCGGCCTCCACCGCGGCCAGCTTCTCTCTTATCCGCGCGATCTCCTCGCCCCGCGCCGTGTAGAAGCTCGGCGACGCCATCAAGGCGAAAAGGCCCTGCTTCTCGACCTCGAGCTTCTCGATCGTCCCAGGCAGCTCGTGCAACTCTCGCTTCTCCTTGAAGCCGATCCGCCGCGGCCGAACCGTGGTGCGCTCCTGTTTCGGCCGGGCCGGCTTCGCGGCGGGCGGACGCTCGGCGGGCTCTTTCTGGCGGAGCCAGTCCGCGTAGCCGCCAACGTACTCACGCCACTGGCCCGCGCCCTCGAAGACCAGGGTCGAGGTGACGACGTTGTCGAGAAAGGCGCGATCGTGCGAGACGATCAGCAGCGTGCCCTGGAACTCCAGCAAGAGCGATTCGAGCAGCTCGAGCGTTTCGAGATCGAGATCGTTGGTCGGCTCGTCCAGGACGAGGAGGTTGCAGGGCCGAGAGAGGATCTTCGCGAGCTGGAGCCGCTTTCGCTCGCCACCCGAGAGTCTCACGATCGAACCCTGGATTTGCTCCGGGGTGAAGAGGAAGTCGCGCAGATAGCCGACGACGTGGCGTTCGACGCCGCCCACCGGCACCGTTTCTCGGCCCTCGCCGATATTCTCGACCACCGTCTTCGATTCATCGAGCACGTCGTGGAGCTGCTCGAAGTGCGCGACCTCGAGCCGGGTGCCGGCGGTCACGGTGCCCTCCTGTGGCGCGAGTTCTCCAAGGAGCAGCCGGATCAGGGTGGTCTTCCCGCAGCCGTTGGGTCCGAGGATACCGACGCGATCGCCGCGCAGAATGGTTCCGGTGTAACCCCGCACGATCGGGAGGCCATCGTACGCGTAGCCGAGACTCTGGCAGCGCAACACGGCTCGGCCCGATCGTTCCGCCTCCTGGATGGCGCCCTTCACCCGACCAACTTCTTCGCGGCGCGCGGCGCGCTCCAGCCGCAGCGACTCGAGAGCCCGGACTCGGCCTTCGTTCCGTGTGCGCCGCGCCTTGATGCCGCGCCGCACCCAGGCTTCTTCCTGCGCCAGCTTCTTGTCGAAGAGCGCGTCCTGGTCCGCCTCGACGCGCAACTCCGCTTCCCGCTGCTCGAGATAGAGGTCGTAGGTCGTGCGATAGCTGCGGATCGCACCGCGGTCCAGGTCGAGGATGCGGGTGGCAAGGTTGCGGAGGAAGCTGCGATCGTGCGTGACGAAGAGAAGCGTGCCGCGCCGGCGTTGCAGCGAGTCCTCGAGGCGATCGATCGCGTCGATATCGAGGTGGTTCGTCGGCTCATCCAGGATCAGGAGGTCCGGGTCGCGCACCAGGGCCGCGGCCAGCAGGACGCGGCGCTTGGATCCGGCAGACAGCGTCTCCAGGGAGGCGTCCAGATCCAGCGTGAGGTCCCTCGCGGCCTGGTCGATTCGAGCTTCGATCTTCCATGCGGCGTCGCTTCTGGTCGCGCCGCAGACCTCGTGCAGGTAGTCCCGCACGGTGCCGGCAAGATCGAAAGGCACCTCCTGCGGAAGGCTCGCCACGCGCAGGCCGGGCTGGCGAACCACGTCGCCCGAGTCGGGGGCGAGCGTCCCTTCGAGAATTTTGAGGAGCGTGGACTTGCCGGCGCCATTCCGGCCCAGGAGCCCGACACGTTCGCCGTCCTCGAGCTGAAGGCTCACGGCGTCCAGGAGGGCGGGCCCGGCAAAGGTGAGACTCACGTTGTTCAGGCTGATCAGCGACATGGGCCTGCTAGTCTCCGGGCGCGGGATAGGCGACAATGGGGTGGCCCTGCCGACTATGCCAGAACTACGTTCCGCCTACCCTAACCCTGCATCGATAGGCTCGCAGAGAAATCCATCGCTCCATCCGCGGCCTTGTTCGGGGAAAGGATATTGAGGAACTCCTCGATGCGGAATTGCGGTAGAGAGAAGCGGATCTCGCCATGGGGGACGGGGCCTGAGAAATCCGCCTGGATGCCCCCACCAGCTTCCCGCCGAAGACATCCATGGCGACCGGTCTGAGATCGAAGACGCCGTCCCTCCCGTCGACCGAGATCTTCAGGGCGGACACGGAGAAGCCCTTCGTCCGAATCTCTCCGCACGACAGCTCTGCCTTGAGGGAAAGACCCTTGATCGGCTGCGAATTCCCCCCTCCCCCGAGCCGTATTCGGTTCACGACAAGGTCGATGTCGGTGGCCACGAATCCATCCCCAGATCTCTTGTCCGCGTAAAGGAGGGTCCCCTTCGAGAGCGATACAGTTGCTCCGCCAAGAGTTCCAATCAGCGCTCCGGCCTTTCTCAGTCTCTCGACATTGAACCTTCCCGTGGTATCTCGCTCGATGGAGAGCCTGGGCTGCGTCAGCTCGATCCTATGCAGCCGGAATTCCTTGCGGAGCAGGGGAAGCAGTTCGATCCAGAGGCGGGCTCGCTTCACGGAGACGACAGCCACCCCCGTCTCGCCAAGGATGTGGCCATCCTCCGCAGCAAAGGCAGGGTCAACGCGACGAGGAGGAGGAATCCCGTGGCCCCGCCGATGGTGAAGAGGATGCGCTTCAGGTCGCGCGACATCCGCCAGATCCCACCTTCCTTCCCCATCGAACCCTCCTTTCGAAGTCGAATCTACTCCTCAGAGGGCGTCTCGCTCAATCCAAGGGTGGACAGCGGCTCGCCAGAACCGGATCGCCAATCACGGCGCGCAGCCTGTGCGTTCCACCGTCCTGGAGCAGAGGAATGGCTGTGGCTTCGACCGGGACGCCGTCCAAGACCGCCATGGCGATTCCGCGGCACTGCTGCCGTGGGTTTTCGACCGAGATCTCGTAGCGCGTATCGCCGAAGCGGAGCACGATGGAAAATCCAGGCCAGGCGAACGGAATGCACGGATTGAGCGAGAACGCAGAGCCGTGGCGCTCCAGCCCGAGGATGCTTTCCAGCCCGGCCCGATACATCCAACCGGCCGACCCCGTATACCACGTCCAGCCCCCGCGCCCCGCGTGCGCAGGATGGGCGTACACGTCCGCCGCGACCACGTAGGGTTCCACCTTATACCGCGCGACATCGACCGGTGTCCGCGCGTGGTTGATAGGATTGAGCAAGTGGAAGAGCTCGACGGCTTCGTCGCCGCTACCGAGGCGGGCTGCCGCCATCAAGACCCAGAGGGCCGCATGCGTATATTGACCCCCGTTCTCCCGCACGCCTGGGATGTATCCCCGGACGTAGCCAGGATCAAGCGCGGAGGAGTCGAAGGGCGGGGTTAGGAGAAGGACGACACGCGCGTCGCGGCGGATCAAATGGGTTCGCACCGAGTCCATGGCGCGCTCCGCGTGCCGGGGAGGCGCGGCGCCGGACAGCACAGCCCAGGACTGCGCGATGGAATCGATACGGCACTCCTCACTCTGCGCCGAACCCAGCGGCGTGCCGTCGTCGAAATATCCACGCCGGTACCAGTCCCCGTCCCAGGCCTGCTCGATGACGGTCGCCAGGCGGCCGGCTTCACTCCGATAGAGCGCGGCGCGCTCACCATCCGCCCGCTTTTCGGCCAGACCGGAGAAGTCCTTCAGAATGCTCGCCAGGAGCCAGCCAAGCCAGACGCTTTCGCCTCGCCCTTGAAGGCCGACGCGGTTCATTCCGTCATTCCAGTCGCCGCTTCCAATCAGGGGCAGTCCGTGCGGTCCGGACGTCAGGCTTCGATCGATGGCGCGGAGACAATGCTCGTAGATGGTCGCGTCTTCGTCCGAAGCTGTCGGGTGCCCGTAGGCCTCGTTCTGGTCGGGCTCGAGCGCCGGGCCTTTCAAGAGGGGCACGAGTTCCTCCAGAATCGCGAGGTCGCCGGTCGTTTCGAGATAGCGCGCGACCACGAAGGGCAGCCACAAGAGATCGTCGGAGCAGCGAGTGCGCACACCCGCGCCCGAGTGGGCGTGCCACCAGTGCTGCACGTCTCCCTCCGTGAACTGTCGCCCGGCGGCCCGCAACAAATGCTCGCGATAGAGCGCCGGGGCCGCGAAGGAGAGCGCCATCACATCCTGGAGCTGGTCGCGGAAGCCATACGCGCCACCGGGTTGGTAAAACGCCGTGCGTGCCCGCAAGCGACTCGAGACGCACTGGTAGAGAAGCCAGCGGTTCATCAGGAAGTCGAAGGAGTCGTCCGGCGTCCGGACCTCGACCGCGCCGAGGAGCCGATCCCAGAATCGCTCGACTTCCCCGAGCGCCGCGAGCGCGGCGGAAACGGAGCCGTGCTCGCGAACCAGCCGCAGAGCCGCTGCGCGATCCTCCCCCTGGCCTAAGAGGAATACGATCTGGCGCGATTCGCCCGGGGCAAGAACGAAAGAGACCTGGAGGGCGGCGCAGGGGTCGAGCCCCGCGCCGAAAGTGTTCGACAGAAGACGACGGTCAAGCGCGGCCGGTCGCGCGATCGTGCCATTCCGGCCCAGAAATTCCAGACGGTCCCCCGTCGCGGAGGCCAGCGGGCCGGCATGCGCGAAGGCGGTCCTCTCCCGGAACGCCTGGTTGTACGGGTTCTGGGCGAGGAGGGCCGAGGTGTCGGCGTCGAACTCGGTTCGCACGTGGATCTGCTCGCCGGCGCGCGGAGGACAGAGCCTCCACTCGTTGTAACCGAAGGCGCTCAGGCGGCGCGGCAAGCCGGTCTGATTCACGACCGTGAGGAACGCGAACCGCACCGGGTCCGACGGATGCACGAAGATCGCCAGCTCGTGGCGAATTTCACCTTCGCGGTGCAAGTAGCGAGTCACGCCGGCGCCGTGGTGCACGACCCACCGGCCGCCCTCCGCCACCCGGCGCATGGGGCCCGGGGTCGCGCCCCACGCCGCGCCCGTTTCGTCATCCCGCAGGTAGATCGCCTCCCCGGTCGTTTCGGTCACCGGATCGTTGGCAAACGGGGTGAGCCGGTTTTCCCGGCTGTTCTCGGACCAGGTGTAGGAGGGGCCAGCGGCTGTGACGACGCATCCGAATTGCGGATTGGCAAGCACGTTGGCCCAGGGGAGTGGCGTCTCGTCGGCACCGTTCAGGACAATCACGTACTCCTTCCCGTCCGGGGTGAATCCGCCGCGTCCGTTCCAGATCTTCAGTTCGGGAATCTCCACCTCTGCCGCCTCACCTGATGGTGACGGCTCACCGGAAAGCTTCACGATTCCGAGTGCGGCCGGCCACTCGGGCTCGGCATAGGGGCGATCGAGGTGGTCTTGAAGGCTCCCTTGGTCCCCGCTCAGCACCGCGCGCGCCACCGCCATGAGCAGCACCCGCTCTGCATCGCCCATACCGTCCCCCGTGAGCAGGAACGCCCCACCGGCACGGTCCTTCCACGCGCCCCACGGCCCACCCTCGAGCAGCGCGCCGAGTTGCTCGTGGATCTCGTTTCGATAGCCCACCGGATGCTCATTCAGAATGACAACGTCCGCGATCAGGCCCTTCAGCCGCCAGTAGTCCTGGGCGCGTAGCACCTGTCGCACGAGAGAAAAGTCGTCTCCCTCGAGCACGCGGACGAGCAGGATCGGAAGATCGCCCGAGATCCCGTGGCTCCAGAGTCCCGACTGCCCGAGCATGTTGCTCCGGAGAATCGCGGGCGGGGCTCCCAGCGAGCGGTCGGCGTAAAACACGCGCGAGGCGAGACTTTCATAGAGCTGAGCTTCGTCGATCGAAATGCCGAGGTGACGAAGCGAGATCGAGAGCTGCGTCGCGGCGAGCGCAAAGGTTCGCGGCGCGGAGGTCGGGTCCGCGTACTTCATGCAGAGGGCGATCGCGGCGTCGCGGTCGGCGGCGAAACCGGTCGCGAAGGCGAGCCGCGCGAACCCTCCCGGCGCGAGCCGGATGCGCTGCCGGAGACTCAGGATCGGATCCAGGGTGGCGCCGGTGGTGCCCGACAGGGCACGGCCGTCGAGCGCGATCGGATTATCGGGCCCGCGGCCTCGGCCGAGAAATCGCATCCGGTCGGTCTCCCATTCCACGGCGCTCTGGGTGCGGTCCTCCAGACTCAGCACGTGGATGGCCCACGCTCCGGGCTCGTCGGCGGACCGCCTCCGCCGCCCGCAGAGGAGCGAAGCGGCCTCCGGACGGCACTCCGTTTCGAGGAATAGCTTCCCGAAGGCCGGATGCGCGAGGTCTTCGGCCGGCGGCGCGAGCGCCACCTCGACATAGCTCGTGATTTCGATCTCGCGCTGATGCGCGCTCCGATTCGTGAGCGACAGCCGCCGAACTTCGACATCAGCTTCGGTCGAGACCGCGATTTCGAGCAACGTGTCTATTTCCTCGCCACGGTGCCGGATCGCTGCCTTATCGGCGAAGAAGGTCGTCCGGTATTCGTCCGGATCGCGGCGCATCGGCTGATAGGTCGCCGACCAGACCGCCCCGCTTCGTACGTCACGCAGGTACAGATATTGGCTGCCGGGGTCGCAGACCGCGTCTTGCCGCTGCCGTGTGACCGAGAGGCCGCGACAGACGCTGGAGCCACCGCCCGCGTTGGTAATGACCGATACGTAGCGCCCGTTGGAAAGGAACGCCGCGTGCGGATACACGGTGTGGGGGGTGCGGAAGCGCCGCGGCCGAAGGGGCGGAATCGGAGGAGCGATGCGCGTCACTTCGATGGGCCTCGGCCGGGTCAGGGGCACGAAGCGCGGCACCCTTTCCTGCAAGAGAAGCTCAGTCGCCTGGATCCGCGCGTCGGCATGGAAGCGCGACACCATCCGGTCGTTCAGTAGCGCATTGGCGAGCGCGACGACGGTCATTCCTTGGTGGTGCGCGAAGAACGCCTCGACCGGCGCGGGTCGAACGGGGCCCTCCCGAGGGACGCGGTCCAGCGCCGTTCCGGCCTCCCGCGGCGTGTAGTCGAGCGCCTCGTAGAACCCAAACTCCCCTTCGGCCCCCTCTCGCGCCAGTCGCCTCAGATTGGCCGCCGCTTCGACAGGGTCCACCATCGCGGCGAGGGCCGAGGCATACGGCGCGATCACCAGATCCTCCGACAACCCGCGTTTCAGGCCAAGCTCGGGCACGCCGAACGCCTTGTACTGGTACGTCCCGTGCCGGTCCACGATGTTGAACGCGGATTCGGATATTCCCCAGGGCACGTTTTGGCTCCGGCCGTGGGCGATTTGCGCGCGAACGGCGGCGCCACACGAACGATGGAGCAGCGTGTCCGGATAGCTTCGCATGATCAGGAGCGGCATGAGGTATTCGAACATCGATCCGCTCCAGGAGACCAAGGTCGGAATCCCGCCGACGCTCACGAGTCCGCGTCCCAATTGAAACCAATGCTCCTGAGGGATGTCCCCCTTCGCGATCGCGATGAAGCTGGCCAGCCGAGCCTCGGACGCGAGTAGATCGTAATAGGAGGCGTCGGGACGTCCCGGACCCTCCATGTCCGCCAGCCGAAAGCCGATGGTGAAGACCCGGCGATCGCGGTCGTAAAGAAACGTGAAATCCATGGCATTAGCAAGCGCCTCCGCCCGATCGGCGAGCGCGGCGCGCCGGCGGCTGCCCGCCTCCCAGAGGCCGGACTCAATTTCGAGCCGCCGCACCCCGGCCGCGAGCGCCAGCAGGGATCCGGCCAGGTTGGCGCTGTCCACGGTCGACACGTACCGCGGTTGAAGCGGCGCCAAGCTGCCGATGTCGTACCAGTTCAACAAGTGTCCTTCGTGCTTCTCTAGCCCCTCGAGCGTGGTGATCGTCCGGTCGATTCGATCCAGGGCCTCCGGCGCGTCGAGGAAGCCCAGGTCCTGCGCCGACAGCGTCGCGAGCAGTGCCATCCCGATGTTCGTCGGCGAGGTGCGGTCGGCCACCTGGCGCACGGGCTTCTCTTGAATGTTGTCCGGTGGGAGCCAGTGTCCTGCCTCGCCCATCGACGCTTCGAAGTACTTCCATGTGTTTCGCGCGACGTCCCGGAGATAGTCTCGATCGCGCGCATCGAGAACGATCGCGCGCGCACGCGCTGGTCGGCTCAGCCAGAACGCGACGGGCGGCGCGAAGAACCAGAGAACCAGAAGCGGCAAGGCCGTCGGGATCGCGGCGGGCCGAGCCGCGAGCGTGACGGTGTAGAGCGAAATCGCCGCGGCGGGGCTCGCCCACATCCCATTCGCGAACGCACGCAGGCTCTCACGGCCCGTCAATCCCGCGGAGCGGGCCGCCGCGGCCGCCGCGGTCTCCCATTCGAGCATCCTCCGCTGCGTGAGGACCAGCCTCACGAGCGTGAGCGCGATCGCATGAACCGTCTCGTAAGAGTGATAGGCGAGCAGGATGAGTTCGAGCAGTACCTGCGCCGCCGCGGTCGCCAGCTCCTCGCGCAGGTCCCGGAGGAAGACTCCGAACGGCTGATGCTCGGCGGATCCTCTCAGGCCGCGCCACAGATGCGGATAGATCGGAAAGCTCGAGCCCGCGACCACCGCGAGTGTCCAGACCCAGGGCGCCCCGGGCAGCCACGTCCATGCCGAGGCGAGAAGCGCGAGCGTGGCCGGCGCAACGAGGCTTCGCCTCAGATTGTCGAAGATCTTCCAGCGGCTGATCAGGGGGAGGCGATTTCGCTCGAGACCAT
>JBBTHR010000144.1:0-3254 GCA_038060295.1 Candidatus Eiseniibacteriota bacterium | reverse complement strand
GCCGGCTCGACCTTCGCCTCGAACGACTTCCACGATTCGTCCGAGGTCGCGTGGATCCCCTTGATCCGCAGCTCGAACTCGGTCGGATTCGACGAGTAGCGGAGCGCGTTCTCGAGGCTGATCTTCCCTTCCGTGTAGAAGCGCATGATCGACTGATCGAACGTCTGCATGTTGTATTGCGACACGCCGTCGGCGATGGCGCCGGAGATGAGCGACGTCTTCTCCGGATCGCGCAGGTATTCGCGGATCGTGGAGGTGACGAGCATCACCTCGCACGCCGGCACGCGCCCCTCGACGTCCGAGCGCGGGATCAGGCGGAGCGCGATGACGCCCTGGAGCGTTCCGGCCAGGAGGAACCGGATCTCCTCGTGCTGGTGCGGCGGAAAGAACGAGATGATGCGGTTCACCGTCTGTGCGGCGTCGATCGTGTGGAGCGTGGAGAAGACGAGATGCCCGGTGTCGGCCGCCATGAGTGCCGTCCGCATCGTCTCCGCGTCCCGGATTTCGCCGATCATGATGACGTCGGGATCCTGGCGGAGGATGTGCTTCAGCCCCTCGTGGAACGTGTCGGTGTCGAGCCCGACCTCGCGCTGGGAGATGCACGACTTCTTGTCGCGGAAGAGGAACTCGACCGGATCCTCGATCGTGATGATGTTCTTCGCCTCGCGGCGGTTCACGCTGTCGAGCATGGCCGCCAGGGTGGTCGACTTCCCGGAACCGACCGTCCCGCAGACGAGAACCAGCCCGCGCTGCCGCGAGGCTATTTCCTCGACGATGGCAGGCAGGTTCAGGTCCTCGAACGCCGGCACCGTGGCCGGAACCTGCCGGAAGACCATCGCGGTGGTGCCGCGCTGCTGATAGAAATTCGTGCGGAAGCGGGCGAGCCCCGTGACGCCGAACGCGAAGTCGATCTCCTTCGTCTCCTCGAACGTCCGCTTCTGCTTCGGCGTGAGGATCTGCTCCACGACCGCATCGAGATCCGTCTGCGACGGCACCGGCTCGTCCAACATGACGAGCTCGCCGTTCACGCGTGCGACCGGCTTCGTCCCGACCTTCACGTGCAGGTCCGAGGCCTTCATCTCGACCACCTTCTGAAGCACGCGTTTGACGTTCATCCCGTCCTCCGGCGCGACCTAGGCCGCGCGATCCACTTCCACCAGAAAGAGCACCTGGCCGTATTCCACGGGCGTCGCGTTCTCCACGAGCACCTGGTGGATGCGGCCGCGCACCTCCGATTCGATTTCGTTCATCAGCTTCATCGCCTCGACGATGCAGACCGTCTGTCCCACGTCCACCGGGCTGTTCGCCTCGATGTAGGGATCGGCGTCGGGCGCGGGAGAGCGGTAGAAGGTCCCGACCATCGGCGAGCGGATCGGAACCAGATTACGCGACGGCGTTTCGTCCGCGGGCGGCGCATTCGAGGCGGCGGCCGCGTGGGCCGGAGCCGAGCCCGCGGAGGCGGAAGACGCCGCGGGAGCGGCGGCGCTCAGGGCGACCGTCTCGGCGCCGGGCCGGCGGATCCGCACCGACGTGAACCATCGCCGGACCTCGATCTCCGCGAGATCCTCCTCCTTCATGATCTGAATCAGCTCCTGAATCCAGCGGCGAAGACTCATGACTTCCCCCCGCGCTTGCGGCGTGGACGGAAACGCGCCGAGAGCGCGCGAAGCGCCAGCTCGTATCCGACCGAGCCGAATCCCATGATGACGCCGGCGGCGGCCGCCGCCGTGAGATTCACCTGCCGCTCGCGCTCGCGGGCGACCAGATTGGAGAGATGGACTTCGACGACCGGAATCGTCATCGCGCGAAGCGTGTCGCCGATCGCCATGCTCGTGTGCGTGAGGGCCCCGGGGTTCAGGATCACGCCGTCCGCTTCGTCCATGGCGATCTGGAGCCGGTCGATCAAGGCCCCCTCGTGGTTGCTCTGGAACGACGTGACGCGGAGACCCAACTCCTCGCCCAGCGCGGCCAGCCGTGCGTCGATGGCGGCCAGCGTGTCGCGGCCGTAGATCTTCGGTTCGCGCCGTCCCAGGAGATTCAGGTTCGGGCCGTGAAGGACCCAGACGTCGTGCGCCATCGCTACTTCCCTCCCAGGCGGCGAAGCCACGTCTCGAACGCCGTGCGATTCCCCTCGACGACCGGACGTACCGGGTCGCGCTCTCCCTCGGCGGAGCCGAACCACGAAGGCGTCGTGGTGGGAGCGGCCGAGGCGGGTGGCGTGGGAGACGTGGGCGACGCGGTGGCCGCGGGCTCCTCGCCCCAGACCGCCGAGCGCGTCGGGGCCGTCCGAGACTCGGTCTCGGGCGGGGCTACCTCGCCAAGCGCGCGCACCTCCACCGGCCGGAGCGCGTCTTCGAGACGCTCCAGCGCGCTGACCTGGAACTCCTGCACGTCGAGCGACCCGAGACGATTGTGGAGCCCCCCCGCGGGAACCACCCCGGCGGAAACCACCACTTCGGGACGCCTCGGCGCCTGTGCCGGCACGGATGGTCCCTCCTCCGCCGCGCGCTCGCGCGGGAAGTGGGGACCGACCGACAACTCCTCGGGCGTGAGGATCATCTCTTCCGGCTCGGCAGGCGCCGCCGTGGCCGCGGCGAGCCCCGCCGCCGGCAACGAGGGCCGAAGCGATCCGGCGTCGAACGTCTCGAACGTGCGAAGGCCGAGACCGAGCTCGGAGAGGTGATCCTCCTCGCGCGAGAGACGGATCGGCTGCCAGGAGAGATCGCCCTGCGAGACGATGACCTCGGGCGGACGGACTTCGGGATAGTCGCCCGACGTGATCTGGTGGAGGGCCGACTGCGATTCGAGATCGCCGGGGTCGACGCGGCAGACGGCGCGGTAGAGGTCGCCCGCCTCGGCGTGCCGCCCCTCGTGCGAGAGAATGCCGGCCATCGACTTCAGGGCGACGACATTCTCGCGGTCGAGGGCGAGCGCGGCCTGGAACTGCTCCTGCGCTTCGGGCAGACGGCCGTCGGCCAGGTAGCAGCGGCCGAGAACGATGTGATCTCCCACCCCTCGTCCGGGGCGGCCGCGGCGTTCTTCGCAGAGCCGGACGGCGTCCGACACGAGGCCGCGCGATAGAAGTCTCTCCGCGAGCGGCAGGTAGAGCGCCGTCGAGGGATCCGTGCCGACGAAATCTTCCAGGGAAACAGCTGCGCTGGGGAGCGCTTCCGTGCTCATGCGCCTCCTCTATGTTCCGCCGCGAACCAGGCTGGCGACCACCCGCTCCAACGGGGTAAGCGACGGCAACGCAA
>JBBTHR010000143.1:0-4271 GCA_038060295.1 Candidatus Eiseniibacteriota bacterium | reverse complement strand
GGGCCAGCTCGGTGACGGTCATGTACTGCATGCCGGTCTGCTTGACCCCCGAGAGAATCAGGTAGGCCACGGATCCCATGACGACGAGCGAAACGAGGATGATCTTGACCGTTGTATTCATAGTTGTTTGTTTGGGTTAGACGCGCGAGGCGCCTGTTCCTTTCGCGGATGATTGTGGCAGATAGCGCCGGCCAGTCAAGTTGTCAGGTCTGCCTCTAGGGTGCCAGCGAGGATGCGGCCTGTGGACCGGCGCGAGGGAGACCTACGCCATCACTCGCCGCGGCATGAACGCTCGCACGAGCACCACGCCGACCAGGAACCCGCCGACGTGGGCCCACCAGGCGACGCCCCCTCCCGACCAGCCGAGGGAGAGGAGGCCGCTTACGATCTGGATGGCGAACCAGAGCCCGATGAGGACCATGGCGGGAAGCTCCATCACTTGCAGGAAGATCCCGAGCGGCACCAGCGTGGTGACGCGCGCCCGCGGAAAGAGGACGAGGTAGCCGGCCAGGACGCCCGCGATGGCGCCGCTCGCCCCCACCGTGGGGACCGCGGAAGATGGCTGCAGCAGGTAGTGCGCCAGACCCGCGCCCAATCCGGCGAGCAGATAGAAGACGAGGAAACGCCCCGAGCCGAGCAAGTCCTCGACGTTGTCGCCGAAGATCCAGAGGAACCACATGTTCCCGATGAGATGCATCCAGCTTCCATGGAGAAACATGGAGGTGAAGAAGGGCTGGACGATCCCCGCCACTCCGAGCTCTCCGCTCTGCAGGCCGTAGGAGACCTGCCCCGGCACGAGCGCGAAGGCGGCAAAGAAGGTGGGAAGCCGGCGCCCGAGCGACGCCTCGTAGAGGAAGACGAGGGTGCAGAGGACGATCAGTCCGACGGTGACGAACGGGAAGCGGTCCGATGGGTTGGCGTCTCGGAGCGGGATCACGGATGGAGAGAATAGAAAGGGCCACGCGCCGGCGGTAGCGGATTCTCGTTGGCTTCGATCCGGCCGAAGACGCCGCCGCCCTGACGGGGATGGGCCTCATCAGGGCGGCAACTAGGACTCCGGTCCGTGACCACCCGCGTCGGACGGTCACGCCCCTTCAATACCCCGGGCGAGAAGTTAGGTCCCTGAAAATTCGAGAAATCTTTCGGGTGAATTCCGAGGGGCCGGGCGCGTATCGTGTGCGGCATGGCGAACCCCAAACGAGGCGCGAAGTTGCGGCGAACCGGCGGCGCCTTCCGGCCGCTCGATGACTGGCTCCGCCGGGCGGCCCGCAGCGGGGTGGTCCCTGGGGCCGTGGCGTACGTAGGCCGATCGAGCGGCGTCGTTCACCGCGTGGCGGTCGGCTCCCGAGCGCTCCTCCCCCGCCGCGAACGGATGACGCTCTCGACGATCTTCGATCTCGCCTCGCTGACGAAGGTCCTGGTCACCGCACCCCTCGTCGTCGAGGCCGGGGTGCGGGGCGAACTCTCCGTCCTCGACCCGATCGAGCGCTGGATCGAGGAGACGCGCGGCACCGAGGTTGGCCGGATCCCGCTCCATTTCCTGCTCACGCACACCGCCGGCTTCGTCCCTGACAATCCGATGGAGGACTACCGGGGGAGCAAGCGGGCGCTCCTCGCGGCCATCGCGAGGGAGCCCCTCGAGTCCCCGCCGGCCACGAAGTTCACCTACTCGGACGTTGGCTACGTCCTGCTCCAGGCGGTGCTGGAGCGCCGCTTCGGGAAACGGCTCGACGCCCAGGCCGAGGAGCGGATCTTTCAGCCGCTCGGGTACCGCGACACGCGATTCGGAACGCGCGAGCGCGACCGCTCCCGCGTGGCGCCGACGGAGCGGGTTCGCGGCGTCTGGCTGAGGGGCCGCGTTCACGATCCGCGCACGCGCTCCAGGGCGCTCGGCGGAATCGCGGGACACGCGGGGGTTTTCGGCACCGGAGAGGAAGTGGCGCGCTTCGCGGCGATGATCTTGGCGGGAGGCGTCTTCGGCGGCCGGAGGATTCTCTCGGAGGCGGCCGTCCGAGCCATGACGACGAATCAGTCGCCCGGGGGCGTGGGCGCGAGACGAGGATTCGGCTTCGACATCGAGAGCCCCTACTCGGCGCCGAGGGGCCGCCTCTTCTCCAGCGATTCGTTCGGGCACACCGGGTGGACCGGCGTCTCCGTCTGGATCGATCCCGTCTGCGACGGCTATCTGGTGCTGCTCACGAACTCGATCCACCCGAACGGGCACAAGGATCTGAAGGCCTTCCGCGCCGAGGCCGCCACGCTGGCGGCGCAGGGCCTCGGAGTACGCCGCTAGCGCCGGGCTAGCGCTTGAACTGGGCGTTCTCCGTCGAACCCTCGAGCGCCGTGGTGGAGGCGGTCCCGCCCGAGATGACCTGCATCACCTGATCGAAGTAGCCGGTCCCGACTTCCCGCTGGTGCCGCGTCGCGGTGTAGCCGTTCGCCTCCGCCGCGAATTCCGCCTGCTGGAGGCGGCTGTAGGCCGCCATGCCGCGCGTCTTGTAGTCGAGCGCCAGCTCGAACATTCCGTGGTTCAGCACGTGGAATCCGGCCAGCGTGACGAAGAGGAATTTGTACCCCATGGCGCCCAGCTCGCTCTGGAACCGCGCGATCGTCGCGTCGTCCAGCTTCGCCTTCCAGTTGAAGGAAGGAGAACAGTTGTAAGCGAGCATCTTCCCGGGAAACTTCGCGTGGATCCCCTCGGCGAACTCCCGCGCCTCGGCGAGATCGGGCGTGGAGGTCTCGCACCAGAGGAGGTCGGCGTAAGGGGCGTAGGCGAGGCCGCGGGCGATCGCCATCTTGACTCCGCCCGTGATGCGGAAGAACCCCTCCGTCGTCCGCTTCCCCGTCAGGAACGGCTTGTCGCGTTCGTCGATGTCGCTGGTGATCAGCTTGGCGCTGTCGGCGTCGGTCCGCGCCACGATGACCGTCGGCACGTCCATCACGTCGGCCGCCAGGCGCGCCGCGACCAGGGTGCGGATGAACTGGCCCGTCGGCAGCAGCACCTTTCCGCCCAGGTGTCCGCACTTCTTCTCGGAGGAGAGCTGGTCCTCGAAGTGCACGCCGGCCGCGCCCGCCTCGATCATCGCCTTCATGAGCTCGAAGGCGTTGAGCGGCCCGCCGAAACCCGCCTCGGCGTCGGCGACGATCGGCGCGAACCAATCCCGCACCGGCGAGCCCGCCCGCTCCAGGCGCTCGGTGTGCTCCACCTGGTCCGCCCGCTGGAATGCCTGATTGATGCGGCGAACCACGTGAGGAACGCTGTTGGCCGGATAGAGGCTCTGATCGGGATAGGTCTGCCCCGCGAGATTGGCGTCGGCCGCGACCTGCCAGCCGCTCAGGTAGACGGCCTGGAGTCCCGCGCGGACCTGCTGCACCGCCTGGTTCCCCGTGAGGGCCCCCAGCGCGTTCACGTAGTCGGTCGTCCGGAGCAGGTGCCAGAGGCGGCGCGCCCCGCGGTCGGCCAGCGTGTGCACGATCCGGATCGAGCCGCGCAGCCGCTCCACATCCTCCGGCGAATAGGGCCGCGTGATTCCCGCCCACCGGTCCGCGGGGACGGGAGGCGGCTCGTTCGTCTGCGGCGTGATGCGGGACGCGGTCATGACTGCTCCTCTTCCATGTCGGTCGTGACGATCTGGTACGCCGGAAGCGTCAGGAATTCCTCCAGCTCCCGGGACGTCGAGAGCCGCACGAAGAGATCCCGTGCCCGACGGTAAGAACCCGTCTCGTAGCGGGTAATGCCGACCTCGTTCGCGATGGTCCCCATCTCGTCCTGGACGATTTCCAGAAAGAGCGGCGCCGTCACCCGGCGGCCGTCCTCGAGAAGGGCTCCGTGGCGAAGCCAATGCCAGACCTGTGCCCGTGAAATTTCGGCAGTCGCGGCGTCTTCCATGAGCTGATAGAGAGGGACGCATCCGGTGCCCCGGAGCCAGGCTTCCAAGTACTGGATGCCGACCCGGACATCGTGGCGGAGGCCCTCCTCGGTCCGGGTCCCCTTCGGGACCTCCAGGAGTTGCTCGGCCGTCACCGTCACGTCCTCCCGCAACCGATGGAGTTGGTTCGGCCGCCCGCCCAGACCCGGCTCGAAGATCTCGCGCGCCAGCTGGACCAGGCCCGGATGCGCGACCCACGTGCCGTCGTGGCCGTCCCCTACCTCGCGCCTCTTGTCCGCCCGCACCTTCTCGAGCGCCCGCTCGCTGGCCGCCGCGTCGTTCCGAATGGGAATCTGCGCCGCCATACCACCCATTGCATGCGCCCCACGCTTGTGGCAAGTT
>JBBTHR010000142.1:6864-17236 GCA_038060295.1 Candidatus Eiseniibacteriota bacterium | reverse complement strand
GACCGCCGTGTTCTCCGTACCGCTCACCGTCGCCGGAGCCACGATGACCGGGTTCCGGTTCGTGTTCGCGATCGTGATGGCCGTCGTCGCGGAGGCCGTGCCGCCGAGACTCGCGCTCCAGTTGATCGTGTAGCTACCCGCCTGGGCGAAGGTGGGAGTGCCCGTCAGGGTGATGCTCGGGTTCACCGAGGGACCGGCCGAGGTGGGGCCCGCAAGGAACGGCGCATTGTTGGTCTGCGAAAGGCCCACGTTGTCGGCATCCGGATCGGAGGCCGATGCCGTGACCGACACCGCCGTGTTCTCGCTGCCGCTCACGGTCGCCGGCGCCGTGATGACCGGGTTCCGGTTCAAATTCGCGATCGTGATCGCCGTCGTGGCCGAGGCCGTGCCCGTCGTGGCGTCCACCGCGCTCCAGTTGACGGCGTAGCTACCCGCCTGCGTGAAGTTCGGAGTGCCGGAGAGCGTGATGCTCGGCGCCAGCACAGGACCCGCCGAGGCCGGACCCGCCAGGAATGGCGCATTGTTTGTCTGCGAGAGGGTGACGTTCCCCGCTTCGGGATCGGCCGCCGACGCGGTGACGGAGAACGCGCTGTCCTCGGTGCCGGCTGCCGTCGCGGGGGCGGTGATGATGGGATCCAGGTTTCCGCCGGGCGCGGCCGCGAGGCCGTCCACGTCGAACCACTCGTCGCCCAGCTTCAACGTGTTATCGAAGCTGTTGCCCGAGCACTGGGACCCGAAATTGGTCAGGTCCGTGGGCTGAAGCGCGCTGGGCCCAATGATGGCCACCGAAGGACTTCCGCTGGCCCCGGTGATGTTCACGGTGCAGAGCTTGTAGTCGCCCGGCAGGAGAACGGTACCGGAACCTCGCCCCACCGAGAACTCCGTCGTGTTGGACAAAGGCGAGAGCGGAACTGTAACCGTCGTCATTCCTGCCTGCTGGTTGACGAAGCCGGTAAACCCGACCGTTCCGCCCGACGCCTGCAGGTTGACCACGTAAGAGTTGATCGTCAGATCGCCGTCGGCGGTGACGCAACTCGCCGCGGAAAGGTCCCGGTTCGTATTCGTTCTGAGCCAGACGTCCACCGTCGTTGCCGTGCCGTTCGCATTCAGCCGATCCGCCACGGTGTTCGCGCCGTCGCCGTTGGAGTCGAGAAACATGTACTGGGCGGAAGCCGGCGCGGCAAATGCCATGAGGCAGACCGCGGCGACGACCAGAAGCCGGACAACGAACTTCATGCAGTCCTCCCTACGCTGGGTGATGGTGGGGCTGTGTGTTGACTCCGAATCGAGACGCGTGAAGAGACAGGCCCTCCTCGGGACTCATCATCCCGGCGATGAGCCTCGGGTTACGCCCCCGGCTGGGACGCGTGAAAACGTCGCATGGACCATGTCGCGCCTGGGGTCGTCGAGAGCGGCGTGAAGCCGCGAGGGGGGTTCTCAACGGACCCGGATGTGGCGCAGGTTGTCGCGATAAGGTCTATGAGACCATCACATTATATCAGGGTCGCCCCCGAAGATCAAGCGGTTCCCGCGGGGCGGGTCGCCAGGCGTTTCATCGCCTCCCGAACCAATTCGCCCTGCTGCGTCGTGGAGACTCCGCTGTCCGTCCCGATGGAGCGAATCCGTCCCGAGGCGAAGAGATCCTGCACGGCCGTTCCGACCAGCGTCGCGGCATCCGTCTCTCCGACGTGCTCCAGGAGCATCTGACCCGCGAGGATCGCCCCGATCGGCGACGCCACATTCCGCCCCGCGTGCTTCGGAGCGGAGCCGTGGATCGGCTCGAACATCGAGACGCGCCCCGGATGGATGTTGCCCGAGGCGGCCACGCCCATGCCGCCCTGAATGGCGGCCCCCAGGTCGGTGAAGATGTCGCCGAACATGTTCGAAACGACGACGGTGTCGAACGACTCGGGGTTCTTCACCATCCACATGCACGCAGCGTCGATGTAGGCGTGATCCGGCGTGATGTCGGGATACTCGCGCCCCACTTCCGCGAAGACGCGGGTCCAGAGATCCATGGCGCCGACCGCGTTCGCCTTGTCGATCATCGTCAGCTTCCGGTTCTTGGCGCGGCGGCGGCAGAGGTCGAAGGAATACCGGACGACGCGCTCGACACCCTTCCGTGTGAAGATCATCTCCTGCAGCGCCACTTCGTCGGGCGTTCCTTTCTTCAAGAAGCCGCCGATCCCCGCGTAGACGTCCTCCGTGTTTTCGCGGACCACGATGAGATCGACGTCCTCGGGGCCTTTGCCCTTCAGCGGGCAGAGATCGGCCGCGAAGAGGCGGATCGGCCGGAGATTGACGTAGAGATCGAGCCCGAAGCGGATCCCCGAGATGATGGCCCGCTCCAGCATGCCGACCGGGAGCCGCGGGTCGCCGATGGCGCCGAGGAGGATGGCGTCGTGCTGCTTCATCGCTTCGAGCGCCTCGGGGGGAAGCGTTTCCTTCGTCTTCAGATAATGCTCGGCGCCGAAGGGATAGTCGGTCCACTCCACGCCGAAGCCGAATATCTCGGAGGCGAGGCGGATCGCCACCTGGGCTTCCCGCGTCACTTCCGGTCCGATTCCGTCGCCGCCCAGCACGGCGACGCGATAGCGATTAGCCAACGGAGGCACCTCGTTGCGCCCTGAAGTCGCGGACCGCCGCCGACAGTTCGTCGTCGGTCATCGTCGTCTCCCGGGTCTTGGCGATCCGGAAGAGATGCTCCACGAGCGGGCGCTCGGGCTCGTGGCCGTGCGTGGTGAGCCAGTGAATGACGTTCGACTCGCCCGACATGGGGCCGACGTCGATGATCTGCCGCAGGCCGAGGAGCCCCGCCGGGACGCTCGAGTAGATGCGATCGGCCAGCCAGGCGTGCCCCTTCTTCTCCGCCTTGATGACGGCGGCGGCGTGAACGCCGGTGGCGGTCCGGAAGGCGTCGCGTCCCAGGGCGGGATAGTTGTAGGGAAGCGGCACCTTGCAGGCGCGGGAGACGAGTCTGGCGTATTCCGGGAGCGGCGTGAGGTCCACGTCCAGCCACCCCAGGAGCTTCAGATTCACCAGAATGAGATCGAGCGGCGCGTTCCCCACCCGCTCGCCGATGCCGAGGATGGTGCCGTGCACGCGATCGGCTCCCGCGAGGATGGCGGCCAGCGCGTTCGCCACGGCCAGGTCGCGGTCGCGATGCCCGTGCCAGTCGACGCCGACCTTCTCGCCCGTCGCGTCGACCACCTCGCGGATGAAGCGGATGAGCCGCGCGGCGCCCTCCGGCGTGGCGTGTCCCACCGTGTCCGAGACGCAGACGCGGCGGGCACCGCAGCGGACCGCGGCGGTGTAGAGCTGGCGGAGGATCTCGGGGCGAGCCCGCGTGGTGTCCTCCGTCACGTACATGACCGGGACGCCGTTCTTCTCGGCGTAGGTCACGGCCTCCTCGGTGGTTCGAAGGAGCCGGTCGAGATCCCAGTCCTCCGCGTACTGGCGAATGGGGCTCGACCCGATGAAGGTCGCCGCCTCGATCCGAAGCCCCGTCTTCTGCGTGATCTCGATGATCGGATCGATGTCGTTCTTGTGCGTGCGGGCGGCGCAGTAGGGCTCGATCGGAAGTTTCGCGGAGACGATCTCCCGCGCCAGGGCGAGCGCCGCCTCCATGGCCCGCGGCCCGGCGCCCGGAAGGCCGATGTCGGTTCCGTGGACGCCGATCTTCGCCTGCAGGTGGAGCGCGCGGAGTTTGTCCTCGATGGAGGGGTCGGTGACCGTGGGAGACTGGAGGCCGTCCCGGAGCGTCTCGTCCACGACCTGGACGCGCCGCGGCGGCGTCACCGGCGGATCGTTGCCGACGTTCCAGTCGTAGATGAGATCCTGCTCCCGGACGTCGCTCATGACGGTAGCGCCTCCACGACGATCGCGATTCCCTGCCCGCCGCCGATGCAGGCCGACGCCACGCCCCAGCGCTTCTTCCGGCGCCGGAGTTCGTAGAGGAGGGTGAGCGTGAGGCGCGTGCCGGTGGCGCCGAGCGGATGCCCGAGCGCGATCGCGCCGCCGTTGACGTTCGTTTTCTCGCGGGGATTGCCGAGTTCCTTCTCCACGGCGAGGTACTGCCCGGCGAAAGCCTCGTTGATCTCGAAGAGGTCGACGTCGTCCACGGAGAGGCCCGCCAGCTTGAGCGCTCCCCGCACCGCCGGCACGGGACCGATGCCCATCGTGTCGGGGTCGACGCCGGTCACGGACCAGGAGGCGATGCGCCCCATCGGCGCGAGATCGCGTTTCTCGGCATGGCGCTCCGTGGTGAGGACGAGCGCCGCCGCTCCGTCCACGATGCCGCTCGCGTTTCCGGCCGTCACGAAGGAGTTCTTGCCGAAGGCGGGCTGGAGCTTCGCCAGCCCTTCCGGCGTGGCGCCGTCGAAGCAGTGATCGTCCTTGTCGACGACCTTCGCCTCGCGCCCGGGAATCGTGACCGGCACGATCTCCTCGGCCAGGACGCCCGAGTCGATGGCGCGCCGTCCCTCGGTGATCGAGCGGACGGCGAACGCATCCTGATCCTCGCGCGAGATGTTGTAACGCCGCGCGAGATTGTCGGAGGTCTCCGCCATGAAGAGTCCGCAGAAGGAGTCGCGCAGGCCGGCCATGAGCGAGTCCTCGAAGGCGTTGGTCTGCCCGAGGCGAAGTCCCGAGCGGGCGCCGCGGATCACGAACGGCGCCTGGCTCATGCTCTCCATGCCGCCGGCCAGAACGAAGCTCGCCTCGCCCAGCTGGCAGAGCTGCGCGCCGCTGATGATGGCCTGGATTCCCGAGCCGCAGAGCCGGTTCACGGTCAGGGCGGGAACGGGAACCGGCACGCCGGCCTTGAGCCCGACGTGGCGGGCGCCGTACAGAGCGTCCGCGCTCGTCTGCATGGCGTTTCCCATGACGACGTGGTCGAGAATGTCGGCAGGCACCTTGCTCCGCTCCAGCGCCGCCTTCGCGGCAATCGCGCCGAGGTCGATGGCGGAGAGGTCCTTGAGCGCGCCGCCGGGTTTACCGTTGCCGGCGCGGCCGCCCACCCACTCGGTCATGGGAGTGCGGGCTCCGTTCAGGATGACGATCGATTCCTTGGTCATGTCGGGTCCGTCCTACTTGGCGGGGTAGTCGTAGAAGCCGCGGCCCGACTTCCGGCCGAGGCGGCCGGCGAGGACCATGCGCTTCAGGAGCGGCGGAGGCGCGAAGCGCGGCTCCCGGAATTCCTCGAACATGATGTTCGCGATGTAATAGGTGGTGTCGAGGCCCACGAAGTCGAGCAGCTGGAGCGGCCCCATCGGGTAGCCGCAGCCGAGCTTCATGCCGTTGTCGATGTCCTCCTTCGTCGCCAGCCCCGATTCGAAGACGCGGATGGCGTCGATCAGGTAGGGCACCAGGAGCCGGTTCACGACGAAGCCTGGCGCGTCCTTCGCGATGACCGGCGTCTTGCCGATCGCCTCGACATAGCCCTTGGCCCGCTCGAAGGCGGCCTCCCCCGTCGGGAGCGCACGGATGATCTCGACCAGCTTCATGAGCGGAACCGGATTGAAGAAGTGAAGCCCGAGCACCCGCTCCGGCTTCTTCGCGAACGCGGCGATCTCCGTCACGGAAAGCGACGACGTGTTGGTGGCGAGCACCGCGTCGGGCGCGCAGACCGCGTCGAGGGTGGAGAAGACCTCCTTCTTCACCGCGATGTTCTCCGTCACGGCCTCGATGACGAGATCGCAGCCGGCCAGGTCCTCGAGCTTCGTGGTGCCGCTGATGTTCGCGAGCGTCTTGTCGCGATCCTCCGCCGTCACCTTCCCCTTCGTCACTCCGTCGTCGAGGAACTTCTTGATGCGGCCGAGTCCCTTGTCCAGGAGCGTCTGATCCGCTTCCCGCACGATGGTCTTCAGTCCCGCCTGGGCGCTCACCTGCACGATGCCTGAGCCCATCAGCCCGCAGCCGACGACGCCGACCGTCTTCACGCCAGCCATGCCCTACCGTCCTTCCGTTGAGGGTTCCGCGGCCGGGGGCGCCACAGCGCCCGTTCCGTCCCGCGTGATTTCCATCGCCAGGCCGAGCCCCCCGCTCACGCAGAGGGTGGCCAATCCCAGGCGCGCGTCGCGCCGCTCCATCTCATGGAGGAGCGTCGTGACGATCCGGGCGCCGGTGCATCCGATCGGATGCCCGAGCGCGATCGCGCCGCCGTTCACGTTGAGCCGCTCCCGATCGAACCGAAGCTCCCGATCGCACGCGATCACCTGCGCCGCGAACGCCTCGTTCAGTTCCACGAGGTCGTAGTCGTCCAGCTTGCGCCCCGTCCGCTCCAGGAGTTGCCGCACCGCCGGCACGGGGCCGACGCCCATGATCGAGGGATCGACCCCCGCCGTGACGCCTGGCCCGACCCACCCCTGCACCGAGAGGCCGCGGGCGCGGACCACCGATTCCGAGGCGAGGACCACCGCCGACGCCCCGTCGGTGATTCCGCAGGCGTTCCCCGCCGTGATCGTACCGTCCTTTCGAAACACGGGCGCGAGTTTCGCCAGATCTTCCGCCGTCGTCTCGGGGCGCGGGTGTTCGTCCGCGGCGATCATGACGTCGCCCTTTCTCCCCACCACCGAGATCGGAGCGATCTCGCGGTCGAAGCGCTTCTCCGCGATCGCCGCGCCCGCGCGGCGTTGGCTCTCCAGCGCGAAGGCGTCCTGCTCTTCGCGGGAGATCGAATGCATGGTGGCGAGCTTCTCCGCCGTCTCCCCCATCAGCATCCCGCAGATCGGATCGAGGAATCCGTCCTGAACCATCCCGTCCAGGATCTTGGCGTGCCCCAACCGGTAGCCGAGGCGGGCGCGGTCGAGAAGATAGGGAACGCGAGTCATGTTCTCCGATCCGCCCGCGACGACGATCGCCGCCTCGCCGCTCCGGATCTTCGCCGCCCCGAGTAGAATCGACTGAAGCCCCGATCCGCACGCCTGGTTCAGTGTGAACGCGGGACGCTCTTGCGGTATGCCGGACGCCATGAGGACCTGGCGCGCCATGTTCGGGCCCACGGCCGCCTGCCGCGCGCAGCCGAAGATCAACTCGTCGACGTCGGCGCCCCGAAGGCGCGCCCGCTCCAGCACGGAGCGCACCGCGTGCGAGCCGAGCTGCACGGCCGTCGTCTCGGCGAACGAGCCGAGGTACTTCCCGATGGGCGTTCGAACCGAGGCAACGAGGGCGACGCGTTCCATGGTCGCGCGCCTACTTCCCCTTGAAGACCGGTTTGCGCTTCTCGAGGAACGCGCGTAGCCCCTCGCGCATGTCATCCGTCGCCGAGAGGAGCCCGAACGCGACCGACTCCTGCGCGAGTCCATGCTCCAGGTCGGTCTCCATCCCCCGGATCGCCGCGTCCATGGCGAACCGGACCGCGATCGGCCCCTTGGCCACGAACTCACCCGCCACCTTTTCGCAGTGGGCGAGGAGGTCGGCCTGCGGAAGCACGGCGTTCACGAGGCCGATGCGGTAGGCCTCCGCCGCGTCGATCATCCGCCCGCTGCAGATGAGTTCCAGGGCGCGCCCCAGCCCCACCAGCCGCGGCAGCCGCTGCGTGCCGCCGTAACCCGGAATGATGCCGAGTCCCACTTCCGGCAGACCGAGCTTCGCGTTCTCCGACGCGAACCGCATGTGACAGGCGAGCGCCAACTCGCAGCCGCCGCCGAGCGCGAAACCGTTCACCGCGGCGATCACCGGCTTGCCCAGGTTCTCGATCTGCGCGAACGCGACCTGCCCGAGGCGCGACGACGCTTCGCCACCGAGCGGCGACATGACGGCGAGTTCGTTGATGTCGGCCCCCGCCACGAATGCTTTCTCGCCGGAGCCGGTCAGGATGACGGCTCCGACCTCCGGGTTCGACTTGAAACCGGAAAAGGCGGCGTGAATCTCGCGGATGGTCACTTCGTTGAGCGCGTTCAGCACTTTCGGCCGGTTCACCGTGACGCGCGCGATCCGGTCCTTGATCTCTACAGTCAAATTCTCGTAGGTCATTTTTTCACATGGCGTTGGAGGGGAAAACAGGGGCGCCCGGAGAGGGCTCCGGGCGCCCGGTAGCCGCGGAGAGGAAATCACCCCCGCCGCGCGCGGTCAAGGGTATCGACGGTAGCATGGCGGAGGCCCGCGAGGGCTACCGCCGGAACTCGACTCCCAGGGTCAGCGCGCGACCCCGCGCCGGGAGGCCCTTCACCTCGGTGATTCGCCGGCCGAACGCGTTGTCGATGCGCGCGCGAAGCGCCACCGGCCATCGCGCCGGCGCGACTACCACGCCGAGATCGGTGGCGGCGTACCCGGGCGTGTCCCCGTCCAGGTAGCGCCCGTTCACGTCCACGAAGTCGAACGGATCGCGGAACGAATCGCTCCAGCGCCACGCGGCGAAGAGACGGAGCGCGGAGGAAGCCTCCCAGTCGAGATCGGCGCCGCTCCGCCAGCGCGGGCGCTTGGGGAGCCTTTCGCCCGTGGTGAGATTCTTCGCGACCGGCAGGCGCGCCGCCCGAAGGCCGACCGCGACATGGCGCCAGGGACGAAGGCGCAGCGACGCGTCCTCTCCCTCGATGCGCGCGCGGCCGACATTGTCCACGGCGAAGAGCGAGTTCGACTGGATGAGATCGGTGAAGCGGGTGTGATGCCAGGTCGCGCGCGCCTCGATCCGGCCGTCGAGCCAGCGCCCGTCCGCGCCCCCTTCCACGGTGCGCGACCGCTCGGGCTTGAGCGAGGCGTTGCCGTACCCGGGATAGTAGAGATCGGTGAGCGTCGGGGCCGTGAACGCCCGGCCGTAGCCACCCCGCAGACGGAGGCCCGTCCGCGCGACATTCCAAGCAACGGAGACGCGCGGCACGCCATAGGCGCCGTAGCGAACGTGGTCCTCCACGCGAATCCCGGCGTCCGCCACGAGCCCCGGCAGGAGATCGGCGTGCCCGTGGGCGAAGAGCGCCCGCGTGTGGAGCGCCTGGTCCACCGAGGAGGGAAAGGCGGATCCGCCGAACTGAGCGTCGTCCTCGCGGCGGACCGTCTCCTCGCGATACTCACCTCCCGCCACGACCCGGAGCGACGTGCCGCGGGCGAGCGTGGTCCGGAGCGAGCCGATCCAGCGCGCGTTGTCGAGCCGCGTGTCCTGGTAATCGCCGCCGGGCGCATTCGCCGCGTTGTCGTTCACGATCCGTCCCGCCAGCGCCGAGAGGTCGCCCTCGAGCGAGAGCGCGCGGCCGACGGCCCGCGTCAGGAGCACGCTTCCGGCCATCAGGCGATCGCGTTCCTCGTAATTCGGATCGGCCACCTGGTGAAAGAGGAAATCGCCGAAATCGAAGGCGTAGTCGTAGGGAAGTTCCTTCACGCCATTCGTCACGAGCCCGCTCAGGCGAACGCGCGTCTCCGGGTCGATGGCCGCCTCGGCTCGAAGGAGTCCGTTCCATCCACGGTAGCCGTCACGCGTCCCCGAGCCGTCCGAGGCGGCGCGGGCCAGCGATAGCGCCAGCGTGCCGCCGTCGAGACGCGCCGTCATCGCTACGTTCTCCCGGCGAGTCGCCTCCGCGCCCATTTCGGCGCCGGCCTGGACCGCGCGGCCATCCACCGCTCCACCCCCCAGGAACTGGATCACGCCGCCGACGGCGCCCGATCCGTAGAGCGAGGAGGCGGGTCCGCCCATGACTTCGACCTGACTCCAGCCGAGACTTCCCAGATCGGCGAAATCGAAGGAGCCGATCCACGGGCCGTTCAGGGGAATGCCGTCGAAGAGGACGAGGGTGTGGCGTGGGTCGGCTCCGCGGAGCCGGACGTCGGTGATCTTGCCGAGCCGCCCGGCGCGCTGCACGTCGATCCCGGGGACCGACCGGAGCGCGTCGGCGAGGAGGAGCGGGCGTTCGCGGTCCAGCCGCTCGCCGTCGAGGACCGTCACGTCGCTCGGCACGCGCCCGAGCGGGATCGGCATCCGCTCCGCGGTGACGACGATGGGGTCGAGCCGGTAGCGTGGAGACGCGGCGGACGAGTCGGGTTCGGCGGCTTGCGCGTGCGCCGAGACGGTGGCGAACGTGATCGCGAGGTGTGCTACGAGTGACGTGAGACGGAGACCGGGGATGCGGAAGCGGCGGAGGCCCATGATCCTTCCTTTCGAAGGACAGGGTCGGAATGGCGAAGAGGCCGGTCTCCTGACTCGCGGGTCGTTCTCCGGCGGCGCCTTCCCGGGTCGCCCCAGTGGCTTCGTGCCGCCTTCGTCACCGCTCACAGTGGCGTGGCCGTGTCGGATTCGCACCGACTTCCCGATCTCGCGTGGCGCGAGATCTTCCCCTTCGCGCTGGGTTACTCTATCGAGAACCGCAGCGTCGCGAAGCATACGCGAATGTGCGTTGCCTGACCAGGGCTCCGGCGCGGGGAAGGGAGCGTGACAAAACCCCCC
>JBBTHR010000142.1:0-6854 GCA_038060295.1 Candidatus Eiseniibacteriota bacterium | reverse complement strand
ACTACCCCCGCCGGCTCTACAGCCACGGACCAATCGCCGGCGGGGGTAGTGACGCTCCCCTCCCCTCTTCCGATGACCTCGGGCTAGAACTGGACCTTGGGTGCTACCTTCGCCTCGTTGGGGACTTCGAATAGCGTTGCCTTCTCGAAGTTGAACATTCCCGCGATCATGTTGGCCGGGAATTGGCGGATGCGGATGTTGTACTTCTGCACGGTTTCGTTGTAGCGCATCCGCTCGGTGGAGATTCGGTTTTCGGTGCCGGCCAGTTCGTCTTGTAGGCGCATGAAGTTCTCGCCCGACTTCAGTTGGGGATAGTTTTCTACCACCACGAGGAGGCGGGCCAGGGCTCCCGATAGTTCGTTGTTGGCGGCGATCTTTTCGGGGATGGTGGTGGCTCCTCCGATCCGCGCGCGCGCGTCGGCGATCGCGGTGAAGATCGTCGTCTCCTGCTTCGCGTAGCCCTTCACCGTCTCCACGTAGTTCGGAATGAGATCGAAACGGCGCTGCAGCTGATTCTCGACCTGCGCCCAGGCGGTGCGCGTTCCCTCCTGCTGCGCGACCAGGTCGTTGTAGACCCCGCGGATCCAGCCCCCCACGAGAAGCGCCCCGAGCAGGAGCGCGCCAAGGATGATCAGGACAACCGACCAAGGACTCTTTCCCGATGCCATCGTGATTCCCCCCCTACGTTTCTAGGACTTCCGTTCCGGCGTCGCGTCGAGATGCTCCGCCGCTTCTAGCAACCGATGCACCACGTCGCTCGCCACGGCGAAGAGCGCCGACGACTCGATCGGCGGCCGCTCGCCCGGCGGCAGGAGAATCTGATGGAGCGCGTCCACCGAGACGCCAAACCTGGCCGACGCCCTGACCGCCAGATCGTGCCTCGCCGCCGGGATCGCCTCCCCGGCCAGGTGGAGAAGCCCCGAGGCCGACGCTGCGATGGCCGTCCCCGCGCGCATCGCCCAGTGCCGTGCGCCGCTCGGAGTCCGGGCGGCGTCGAGATACGACCACGCCAGCGCCAGGCTCTGGGTCCGGAGCGTTCGCTCCACCTGGAGCCGCAGGGCATGCCGCTCGATCGCGATGGCCGCGAAGGGATCGGGCCCGTGCAGCGCCTCGTGGTGCGCGCGGATCAGCGTGTACTCCAGCGGAAAGGTGTCGCGCGATGTATCGAGAATTTCGCGCGTCAGGAGAAGCGGCCGCACCAGCCTCCGTTTCTTCCAGGCGCGCTGCGCGGAACCGAGCGATTCGAGGAGCGCGGCGTCGAGCGTCGCGAAGACGAAGGCCACGTTCAGATCGGACCGATCCTGCTTAAAGGTCCCCATGGCGGCACTCCCGTAGAGCGTCGCGCTCTCCAGCTTGTCGCCGACGGCGCTCCTGGCAGCTTCCACCGCCTCGCGGGCCGCGGCCTTCGAATCGAACGATCTCCAGGTCATCTAGAACCCTCCGCTCGCGCCGCCTCCGCCGCTGCGCCCGCCTCCGAATCCACCGAACCCTCCACCGCCTCCACCCCCACCTCCACCTCCACCGAAACCCCCCATGCCGCCCCAGCCGCCGCCGAATCCTCCCCACGAATCGTGAGAGCCCCTTCGGCCCGCTCTCCAATCTCGATAGGGGCCATGCCCCCCGAAGCGGGACGCGGCGCGAGACGCGGCCATGGCGAAGAGCAGCAGCATCACGAACATGACGAGAAGGACCCAGGCGGGGGCCTCCTTCCCGTTCCGACCATCCACGGGGGGAGAAATGCTCCCCGTGATCGTCACCCCCCGCTCGGCCGCGATCACGCCGGCGACGGCGCGCGCCCCGGCCAGGAGCCCGGCGCCGTAGCGGCCGGCGGAGAGATCGGGGCCCATCACGCGCCGCACGATCGCGCCGCAGCGCCCGTCGGGGAGCACTCCCTCGACCCCGTAGCCCGGCTCGATCCGCACCTTCCGCTCGGCGAGCGCGAGGAGGACGAGAACGCCGTCGTCGTGCCCCTGACGCCCCACGCCCCACTGCCTGAAGAGGGCCGTGGCGACCGGGTCGATCGTCTCTCCGCCGAGATCGCGAAGCGTGACGACGGCGAGCTCGGCGCCCGTCTTCTCGCGCAATTCCGTCGCGAGCGACGTGATCGAGTCGGCCGAGGCCGGGTCGACGATCTCCGCGAAATCGCTCAGGTAGCCGCGCGATTCTGGAAACGGCTGCCCCGCCGCACGCGCCGGGCCGGCCGGCTCGGCTGCGAGAAGCACGAGCCCCGCCAGCAGCATGGCCGCGGCGAAGCCGAGGCGGCGGGAGCTACCCGAGCCGTCCCCCCGGACGTCAGCTCGTGCGGCGATTCGTGAACTGGAGATCAATGCCGAAGTCCTGGGTCTTCAATTGCTGCATGATCTCCTGAAGGTCGTCACGCTTCTTCCCCGAGACGCGAACCTGGTCTTCCTGGATCGCCGCCTGGACCTTCACGCCGGTTCCCTTGATGAACTTCACGATCTCCTTCGCCTTCTCCGAGGCGATCCCCTTCTTGATCGTCACGACCTGGCGGACCGAGCCCTTGGTCGCCGGCTGGATCGCGCCGTAGTCGAGCGCCTTCAGCGAGACGCCGCGCTTCACGAGTTTCATCTGCACGATATCGGTCACCGCCTTCAGCTTCATCTCGTCATCCGAGGTCAGCGTCAGGATTTCCTTCTCCAGCGTGATGTCGCTGACGCTTCCCTTGAAATCGAAGCGCTGGCGGATCTCCTTGATCGCCTGCTGGACGGCATTCGACACCTCCATCAGGTCGACCTCGGAGACGACGTCGAACGAGTTGTCCGCGGCCATGGCCGTCGCTCCTTGCGTGGGTGGTCCTCCGGCGCCTCCGGCACGGAGATACAGAAACGGGAAGCGTCGCCGCGGGGCGTCCGCTTCCCGTCTGTACTGCACGCTACTCTATGCGATTGGCAAGTTCCCGATCATTGCAAGTAGCGGTGGCCCAGCGAGCCGGACCAGAACGGCGTTGGCTTAGTGAGTCGTGCCTGCCGCCGCCGCCGCCGAATCCGGGGCCGCCATGGTGGCCGTGGTGTCCATCGCCATCCCGCCATCAGCCGGGGTGGTGGTCTCCATGCCGCTCGTAGCGCCTTCCGTCGCCGGCGCCTCCTCCTTCTTGTTACAACCCAACGCGAAAACGAGCGCGAGGGCGAACACGAAAACGAGCGCCACGGTAAGAAGCTTCTTCATTTTGCTATCACCTCCCTCCCCTTGAATGATTTTTCCGACAATCACGAAGGACTCCAGAGCCCATTCCCCGATAAAGCAAAACACCACTGCGAACAGCGGTGCCGGGTGAGGTCTGCCTCAATCTTCAATCCCTTCCTGGGACAAGCCCTTAGCGGCCTCCCAAAACTAAACCGCGCTGGACGGTAAGGGCTCCGCCAGGGGGTGTCAAGGTAGATTTTGGCTAGAGGGAGGCGAGGGCGCGATCCAGGTCGCCCTGCAGATCGGCGAGATCTTCGATCCCGACGGAAATCCTTACCAAGCCGTCGGTTAGGCCTGCCTTTTCGCGCTCCACCCGGGGGACGGAGGCGTGGGTCATGGTGGCCGGGTGGCTGATCAGGCTTTCGACGCCGCCCAGGCTCTCGGCCAGGGCGAAGAGACGCGTCCCCTTCAGTACCTTGGCTCCCCGCTCCAGACTTCCCGTGTCGAAGGCGATCATGCCGCCGAACCCGGAGGCCTGGCGCTGGTGGAGTTCATGGCCGGGATGGCTCGGGAGTCCGGGGTAGTAGACCTTTGTCAGCTTGGGGTGCTTGGCCAGCCACGCCGCGATGACCCGGGCGTTGGCGTCGTGGCGCTCCATCCGGACCGGCAGCGTCTTCAGCCCGCGGAGGACCAGCCAGCAGTCGAAGGGCCCCGGGACGGCGCCCACCGCGTTCTGGAGGAACTGGACCCGCTCGGTGATCGCCGGCTCGTTCGAGACGATCGCCCCTCCGACCATGTCGCTGTGGCCGTTCAGGTACTTGGTCGTGCTGTGGACCACCACGTGGGCCCCCAGCTCGAGCGGGCGCTGGAAGTAGGGCGTCATGAAGGTGTTGTCGACGCAGAGCCAACCGCCCTTCGACCGCGCGAGGGAGGCGAGCGCGCGGAGATCGGAGATGATCATCGACGGGTTGGTCGGCGTCTCCACGAAGAGGAGCTTCGTGTTCGGCTTCCAGGCGGCCTCGACCGCGGCGACATCGGCGGTATTGACGTAGCTGAATTCGATGCCGGTGGGGGAGACGACCTGATCGAAGAGGCGGAAGGTCCCCCCGTACATGTTGTTCGACGCCACGACGTGGTCGCGGGGCCGCAGAAGCTGCGTGATCGTGGTGGTGGCGGCCATTCCCGATCCGAACGCGAAGCCGCGTTCGCCGCGCTCCAGCGTCGCGAGGCAGCGCTCGAGGGCGAGCCGGGTCGGATTCTGCGTGCGGGCGTACTCGAAGCCCTTGTGCTTCCCCAGCTCCTCCTGGACGTAGGTGGAAGTCTGGTAGATCGGTGTCGTGATGGCGCCGGTGCTCGGATCGGGCTCCTGCCCGGCGTGGATGGCGTCGGTCGCGAATCCCATGGTCAGGGCGCCACGTATTCGAGGAGGTCGTAGCGCGTCAGGATGCCGACCGGCTTCCCGTGCGCGTCGGTCGCCAACGCCGCGTTGCTGCCCGCCAGGAGCTTGAAGACTTGCGGAAGCGTGGCGTCCACCGAGACGGTGGGAAGCGCCTTCTCCATCAGATACTCCACGCGAGCGTCCTCGGCGACGGCGCCGCCCAGGATCCTCTGGAAGAGGGCGCCCTCCGACACGGAGCCGACGACGGCTCCATCCTTCAGGACCGGAAGCTGCGAGATGTTGAATTCGCGGATGAGTGCCAGGGCGCGCGCGACCGGCTCGTCGAAGTTGACCGAGACGAGCGCCGGCACGCGAGTCCCCTTCCCGCGAATGACCTCGTGCACCGACACGGCCCCCGATTCGAGGAGCCGGTTGTCCCTCATCCACTCGTCCGAATGGACCTTGGAGAGGTAGCGCTCGCCGGTGTCCGGAATGAGGACGACGACGACTTCCCCCTCCTTCGCGCGACGCGCCACCTGGAGCGCCGCCCAGAGCGCCGTTCCCGATGAGCCGCCCGCGAGGATTCCCTCCTCGCGCGCCAGCCGGCGGGCCGTGTTCAGCGACTGCATGTCGTTCACCGAGATCATCTCGTCGATGACCGAGAAATCGTAGACGGAGGGAATGAAGTCCTCGCCGATTCCCTCCACCTTGTACGACTTCGCCGGCACCATCTGCTTCGTGTAGAAGTAGTCCTTGAGGATCGACCCGACCGGATCGGCGCCGATGACCTTCACGTTCGGATTCTGAGACTTGAGGTAGCGGGCGGTGCCGGTGATCGTTCCCCCGGTTCCCATCCCGGCGACGAAGTAGTCGATCTTGCCGCCGGTCTGGCGCCAGATCTCCGGTCCGGTGCTCTTCTGGTGCGCCTCGGGATTGGTCGGGTTGTGGTACTGGTTCGCCAGGTAGGCGCCGGGAATCTCGCGTGCCAGGCGCTTCGCCACCTCGTAATACGACTCGGGCGAGTCGGGCGGCACCGCGGTCGGCGTGATGATCACTTCGGCGCCGAAGGACTTGAGAAGGTTTCCCTTCTCGACGCTCACCTTGTCGGGCATGCAGAGGATCGCGCGATAGCCCTTCACGGCGGCGACCATGGCGAGGCCGGCGCCGGTGTTGCCGGAGGTCGCCTCGATGATCGTGCCGCCCGGCTTCAGGAGGCCCTTCGCCTCGGCTTCGGCGACGATGGCGACCGCGATGCGGTCCTTCACCGACCCGCCCGGATTGAAGTACTCGACCTTCGCCAGCACCGTCGCCTTGCAGTCGCGCGTCAGCCTGTGGAGGCGGACGAGCGGCGTGTCGCCGATCGTCTCGAGGATGTTGTCGTAGATCTCGGGGGATGGAAGGGTGCCCGCGGCGCGCGCGGGCGCGGCCGGGGCCGTCGGTTCGGTCGTGCGATTCACGGTTCGTCTCGCCGTTGAGGGTGGAAGGAAGTAGTCGCCCTTCCACGCTACGGCCCCGGGCGGGGCCGGGTCAAGACGGGACTTCCCGCGGGGCTTCCCTCCGTCGCCGCGGGCGCCGCGGGCGCTACGACGAGACGGAGGAAGCCTTCACGAGAGCCTCGATGTGGGACAGGATCTCGCTGAACTCGTACGGTTTCGTGATGAAGCGGTTCGCGCCCATTTCCTTCGCCAGCGCCTGGTCCCCTTCCTGGGTCCGCGCCGACAGAATGATGATCGGGATGTGGCGGTAGCGCTCGTCGAACTTGAGGAGCCGACAGACCTTGTAGCCGTCCAGCTTCGGCAGCATCAGGTCGAGCAGGATGATGTCGGGACGGATCTCCCGCGCCTTCTTCAGCCCCTCCTGCCCGTCCGCCGCGATCTCCACCTGATAGCCGGCCGCGCGAAGTCCGAACTCGAGAATCCGGATCAGATCGGGTTCGTCGTCCACCACCAGAACGCGCGCGCGAGGCGATTCCTCGGTCATGATATCCCTCCCTAGGGGCTGATCAGGTGAGGCGTGATGAAGATCATCAGGTCGATCTTCTGCTTCGACGTTGTCTTGTGCTTGAAGAGCGCGCCGAGGATCGGGATGTCGCCCAGGAACGGCACCTTGCGCGTGGTCTTCACGTCGACCTCCTTGATGAGGCCGCCGATCATGACCGTCTCGCCGCCCTTCATGACGACCTGCGTCGTGGCGGAGCGGGTCGCGGTCACGGGCCGCTCGTTGAACTGACCCCGGTATTCCAGGATTTCGCTGATCTCGGGACTCACCGAGAGGACGAGCGTGCTGTCGGCGCCCACGTGGGGCGTGACGAGGAGCCGCACGCCGACCTTCT
>JBBTHR010000141.1:0-15040 GCA_038060295.1 Candidatus Eiseniibacteriota bacterium | reverse complement strand
ACACGGCGGCCCCACAGGCGGCCTCAGCGCCTGACCCCGCCGCCGCCGGGCCGCGCTACGCGCCACGCCAGACCGCGCCGGCCCCATCCGCCGCGGCCGCGGGCGGACCGCTCCGCGTCGATCCTTCCAGACCGTGGGTCCGCCTCGCCACCACGCGCGCCGCGCTCTATCGCGTGACCGCCGCCGATCTCGCCGCCGCCGGAATCGCCGTCGGCGCCATCGACCCCCTGACGCTCCGGCTCTTCCGGGCCACCCCCGGAGATCTTCCGGAGAGCCTCGACGTCGATCTCGCGCCCGATTCGCTTCGCGAGTGCGCGATCGAGGTGACCGGCGACTCCGACGGCGCGTTCGATCCCGCCGACGCCGTCACCTTCTACGGCACCGGCGCGTTCGGCTTCGGCTACGACCTGAAACGCGGCGGAAGCGACGACCACCTGGAAGCGCTCCGGACGTTCGAGGCGACCTACTGGCTCACCTGGGGGGCCGGCCCGGTGGCGAACCCGCCGCGGCGCGTCGCGACACGCGACGCCGCGCCCGTCTCGGGGAGCGCTCCGCTCCTCACGTCCGTCACGCATCGGATCCATGTAGGCCAGAATCGCCTCTTCGAGATCGACCTGGCGCTCCCGGGCTCTCCATGGGAACGGTGGTTCGATCGACTGATCGTGGAGGGAGCTCGAATTGGCTACCCCCTCACGCTCCCCGGCGCGATTCCGGGCGGCGCGGGGTCGCTCCGGCTCCGACTCTGGGGGGCCGGCAGCTCGATCGGCACCTCGATTCCCGATCATCTCGCGCGGGTCACCTGGAATCGGGCGCTCGTCGACAGCTCCGGATGGAACTTCACGAATCCGAGAGATCTCGCGGGCCAAGGATTCGCGGTGGGGCTGTCGGCCCGCGACACGCTGGAGGTCGGCGTCCCGCTCGTCAACGATCCAGGCGACCCGAACCGGAGCGACACGCAGTACATCGCGTGGTTCGAGGTCGGCTATCCGCGCCGCCTGCAGGCCTCCCTCGACACGCTCTTCTTCTCCGCCCCCGACTCGGTCCCCGCGGGCCGGTTCCGGTACTCGGTGAGCGCCGTCGGCGACAGTGCCGCGTCGCGTTTCTACGACCGCACCGACCCCGAGCGCCCGGTCCGGCTCGTGGGCGGCGCCTGGAGCGGCGCATCGGGGTCGTTCACGCTCACGGTGGAGGACAGCGCCGGGCCGGGGCACCGGCCCCGGTACGCGCTCCTCTCCACCGCGCGCGCCGCGCGGCCATCGGTCATCGCGCTCTACGCGCCTCCGGTCGGGCCTCGCACGATCGGCGATCTTCTCGATCCCGCGAACCAGGCGGACTACATCGTCGTCGCGCCGCCGGCCTTCCAGGCGGCCGCCGAGTCGCTGGCCGCCGACCGTTCGCGCTTCCTGAGCGGCGTGGCGAACCCGATCGGAGTCGTCGCGACGACCGATCGGATCTACGCGCAATTCTCCGGCGGGACACCCGATGTCGCGGCGATCAGGAACTTCGTCGCCTACGCCTCCCGCCACTGGGCGCGGACCCCGCTCTACGTCTGCCTTCTCGGCGACGCCTCGCTCGATCCACTCAACTATTCGAGCCTCCGGGTGGTCGATCACGTCCCGACCTACAGCGGGGGATACCACACGGGGTTGCAACAGCAGTTCTCCCTCGACGACTGGATCGCGCGACTCGATGGGCCGGGCGATCAGCTCCTCGATCTCGCCATCGGCCGGCTGCCCGCGCGGACTCCCGAGGAGGCGCTCCAGATGGTGAGGGGAAAGCGCCGGACGTTCGAGGCGAACGCGTCGTTCGATCTCGCGAGAAACCGGGTCCTGCTCTGCGCCGACGACGCGTGGAAGTGGTCCGCGTCGCAGCAACTCGATCCCGTCGGGCTCGATCACGTGCGACAGATGGAGCGGAAGGACCGTGCTCACATCCCGTTCCCCGTGACCCGGAGCAAGGTCTACGTGAACGACTACGCCTTCTCCGATTCCCTGAAGACCTCCAAGCCGGGCGCGCGCGAGGCGTTCATCGCCGCGGTGAACCGGCAGAGCTGGCTCGTAGACTACATCGGCCACGGCTCCGACAATCTGCTCGCCGACGAGCAGGTCTTCCGGTCGGCAGACGTCTCGCGCCTGACGAACGTGTCGCTTCCCGCGATCTGGTGCTTCATGAGCTGCACGGTGGGCCGCTTCGACGACCACCGGCGGGACGGCATGGCAGAGTTGCTGGTCCGGGCTCCGGACGCCGGCGCGGTCGCCGCGATCGCCGCCACAGGCGAGGTTTTCGGATCGGAGAGCAGCGCGCTCAATGACAAGTTTGTCGACGAATTCTTCCCGATCTCGCCGCGCGCCGATAGTCTTCGCACCGCGGGTCTCGCCTGGGCGCGGGCCAAGAACCAGGGGGTCAATTTCAGCGTCCGGAAATACAATCTCATCGGCGAACCGGGAATCGTCCCTCCGCTCCCGCGGGGCCGAGGGCTTTGGGAGAAGGGACCGCTCGATTCGATCCTCCGCGGGGAGCAGGTCACCCTGCGGGGGCACGCGCTCCTCGCCGACGGGTCGCCCGATACGGTAGCCTCCGGCACCGCCCGGCTCCGGATTCTGGGACCTCCGTCGCGGCGCCTCCTGAACGGATACAACGGCGGACTCGCCGGAACCGTGCCGTACGACCTCCCCGGGCCCGTTCTCTACCAGGGCGAAGTTCCGGTGGCCAGGGGCACTTTTCAGATCCGCTTCACCGTTCCGGTGGATGCCCGCGTGAGCGGCGCGGGCGCACGCCTCGAGGCGCTCCTGGAGGAGGCGGGCGGACTCGGCGTCGGGCTCGCGGCCGACTCCATTCGAGTCGCCGTGGGACTCGCTCCGCGCATCGACGTGACGCCGCCGTCGATCTCCCTCGTGTCGCCGCCCGACACCACGTTCGCCCCGGGCGACCGGGTGACGATCGCGGTCGAGGATTCGAGCGGCATCGATCTCACCGGGTTCGACAACGCGCACGCCATCTTCGTCCTCTTCGACGACGCGGGAAGTCCGACCGATCTGACGGCGGGATTCCGGTACGAATCGGGAAGTTCGACCCGGGGAACGGTCGATCTGGTCCTCCCGGCCCTGGCCAACGGTCCCCACCGCCTGGAGGCGCACGCCTCCGACACTTACCGGAATATCGGGGCGGCCGCTTTCGTCATCGAGGTCGCCACCCAGGCCGCGGCGGGGGGGGCGCTAAGCCTAACTCAGGTCTTCAATTATCCGAATCCCTTCGAGAACGAGACCTACGTCCATGTCCGACTGAACCAGCCGGCTCGCCTTCGGGTCCAGATTCTGACGGTCGCCGGGCGAAAGGTGCGCGAGTGGTCCGAGGAGGGGAAGGCGGGCGAGAACTACCTCCCCTGGGACGGCCGCGATTCGCAGGGAGAAAATGTGGCCATTGGCGTGTACCTAATTCACGTTACTGCGGAAGCGGCGGGTAGAGGCAGGGTGGACGCGGTCGGGCGCGCGCTTCGGACTCGATAACCGGGTGTCGCGCTTGATGTAGGCCCGAATCTCCGGTACCATCGAGGGGTCTCGACAGGGGATGCTGCCGCGTCCCAGTGTTTTGTCCTTAAGGAGGTTACGAATGATCCGCTTCACCACGCTCTGCCTGGCGGCCCTGCTATTCGTGGGCACGGTCGGCACCGCCCACGCGCAGTCGCAAGCCGGCGCGGCGTCCTCCCTCATCGCCCCCGGGGCTCGCTCGGACGGCATGGGGCGCGCATTCGCCGCCGTCGCGAACGACGCCAACATGATCTGGTGGAATCCGGGCGCGATGGCCTTCACGCGCGGCCGCGAGGCCTCCTTCATGTATACCCAGCTCGTCCCCGACCTGGCCGACGACGTGAACTTCTCCTACCTCGCCTACGTGCAGCATGTCGAGGGATGGGGCGGTCTCGGCGCGGCGGTCGGTTATCTCTCGTACGGCAAGACCGAGGGGACCGACATCAACGGAGACCCCACCGGCGAGTTCAGCTCCTACGAAATCGCCCCGACCATCGCCTACGGAACCGAACTCGCCGACAACGTCGGATTCGGCGTGTCGCTGAAGCTGCTGCGCGTCGATCTCGCGCCGGCCACGGTGACCCTCGACGGCCGCGCCGGACGAGGCACCACGTTCGCGGCCGACATCGGGACTCTCTACAAGGTGCCGAAGTGGAAGGCCTCCTTCGCGGCGGTCATCCAAAACCTCGGCCCCAGCATCGCGTACATCGACGAAGACCAATCCGATCCGCTCGGCCGCAATGTGAAGCTCGGCGTCGCCTACACCCCGTTCGAGAACGAGATTCACCGGGTGCTGATCGCGGCGGACGCGAATCGGTTCCTCCTCCCGGACGAAGTCCTCGGCGTCAGCGTCTGGAACGCGGGCGTCGAGTACGAGTTCAACCGGCTCCTCGCGCTCCGGGTCGGTTACATCAGCGATCCGATCGGCACGATCACCGACGCGACGTACGGTCTCGGTCTGACCTACAAGGGGTTCCGCTTCGACTACGCGTCGTTCCCGCAGTCGGAGTTCCTCAATCGCACGAGCCGTTTCTCGGCCAGCTACCACTTCTAAGATCACCATCGACGTGGGGCGCCTGAAGCGCTGGATCGTCACGCTACTCCTTGGGAGCCAGGCCTCGTTCGGTGGTCTGGCTCCCCTTGTTTCCCGCGCGGAGGCGTCGGACGCCGTTTCGGTCCCGGCTTCTCCCGCGCGGCGGCCGGAACCATGGCGCGTCTCCCGGCCACGGCCCGAAGCCCTCTCGGCGGCCGATCGCGCCACGGTCAGAACCCTCTCGGAACGGCGGCTCGCGCTTCGCCGCGCCTTTCCCGATCACCTCGGCGGGGGGCGCCGCGCTCCCTGGGTGAGCGGTCGGAAGCCCCCGCTCCTCGCCCCGAACGCGAGTGGCCGCCTGGTGCGCGCCCTCGCCCTCGCGACCACCGGCGTGCCCGACACCGTGCGGGTTCTCGGCCTTCGCATCGAGTTCGACACCGACACTCTCGGAACCGCCACCAGCACGCCCGACGGCAGGTTCGACATGCGCGACGGGAAGGCGCTCGGCATCATCATCGATCCGCCTCCGCACGATCGAAGCTTCTTCATGGCGCACCTCGAGGCGCTCTCCCGCTACTGGAGGCAGCAGTCGTACGGGCAACTCGTCGTCGAGTACGACATCTATCCCAAGGGAGAGAACGCCGCCTATCGCCTCGGCGACACCGGCCGCTACGGTCCCTGGACGCTCGGCATCCAGTCGTTCGCGGAAGCGCAGCGTTTCTTCCGGGAGTCGGTGCTCGCGGCCGACGCGACCGATTCGATTCCGTTCGGCGACTTCGACGTCATCTCCATCTTCCACGCCGGGGCCGACTATCAGTCGGACATCCAGGGCGACTCGCCGCGCGACCTTCCGACGTTCCAGATCGCGCTCGAGGACTCGGCGGCGGTGAACGGAGGCGCGCTCGGGATCTTCGGCGGACTCGTCATGCCCGAGACCGAGAACCAGGACGGATTCTTCGGCGCCATCAACGGCACCCTGGCGCACGAATTCGGGCACACGCAGGGGCTGCCCGATCTCTACGACATCAACACGTTCTTCCCGGCGGTCGGCGTCTGGAGCAACATGGATTCGGGCTACCTCCTCGCCACCGCGCTCCAGGATTCACAGACGGGCGGAATCGTCGTGGCCAGCGGCGTCATGCCGACGAGCCTCGATCCCTGGTGCAAGTCGCTGCTCTGGCCCGGCGGGCTCGAGTTCACCGACCCGGAACGGGAACTGACCACGACGCTCCAGGCGACGCAGCTCAACGCCCGCCTTCTCTACATCCCGCTCGACGGGGACGAATACCTCCTGGTGGAGAACCGCCAGACCGACCTGAACGGCGATCAATCGCTCTACCTCGATCGCGACGCGACCAAGCGAGTGATTCTCGGCCCCGGCCTCTCCACCGCCGACACGCTCGATACGACCGGCGACAAGGAGTACGACTTTCTCCTCCCGGGGCAGGGGATCTTCGTCTGGCACATCGATCCTTCCGTGTTTTGCACGGTGACCGGCGAGGTGACGGGCAGCGGCGCCACGTTCGAGTGCGGACCGAACGCGAATCCCGATTATGGAATCAACTCAAACCCCGACCGGCTCGGCGTCCGCCTGGTGGAAGCCGACGGAATCCGCGACATCGGCGATCCCAACTCGTACTACTTCTACGGGAGCCCCTTCGACGCCTACTTCGTGGGAAACCACACCGTCCTCGGGCCCGACACGAATCCGAGCACCAGGACGAACGATGGCGCCGTCAGTCACGTCACGCTGCGAGTCCTCTCGCCGCCCGGCGTCGAGATGGGGATCTCCATCGAATCGGCGATCCGCGTGCCGGGCTGGCCACTCCTGAGCGCCACCGGACGCGGCCTAGGCGCGCCGACCTCGGGAAGCCTCCTTCACGACGGGAGGCGGTCGCTCGTCACGGCGGCCGACAGCCTGATCCTCGCCTGGATGGCCGACGGCCTTCCCTACGTGAACGGCCGCGAGAGCGGCGAATTCATGCCGCTCCCTGCGAAGATCCGCGGGCCGGTTCTCTTCGTCGATTCGCTCTTCCGGCGAAACCCCGCCGCGCGCCACGGCGCCGGCGTGGTGGCCTCGTGCGACGACGGCAAGCTCTACGCGGTCCGACCCGACTCCCAAACGGCAGCGCAGGCGATTCCGCTCTTCGGGTGGCCGCCCGTTCTCGGCGACCCCTCGATCGGCGCGACCACCGGCCCGGTCCTCTCGCCGGACGGGAACATCCTCGTCGGCACGAACGACGGGCGGGTCTTCGTCGTGACCCCCTCCGACAGCGTCTCCATCGCCCCGCTCGTCTCGGCGGCGTGCGACACGCTCCTCGCCGGCACGACGCCGGTCACGACGGAAGTGTCGGGGAATCTCGCGGTGGGCCGATTCCACGGCGCGGGCGGCTATTCGATCGCCTACGCCACGCGCGACGGCTACCTCCGCGTCGTGGACGAGCCGGGGAAGGGGCTCGGCGCCATCGACGTCGTCTGGCGCGCCGTCAGCGGCGTGACCGACTTCGCCCCCTCGCTCCTGGGAGTCGATCTCGACCGAGAGCCCGATCGCGATCTCGAGCTCATCGTGGTCGATTCCTCGAGGGGGATGGTCCACGCGTTCGATCTGACCGGCGCCGAACTTCGCGGCTGGCCGGTCTCCGTGGCGGGGACGCTCGGCGCGGCCGCGGTCGGCGATCTGGACGGGGATGGCTTTCCGGAAGTGATGGCGATCGACGACCAGGGATCGCTCCACCGGTGGAACCGAAACGGCGTCGAGTCGCTCGGCTGGCCAGTCTCGCTCGCGTCGCGTTACAGCGCCGGCTCCGGCGCCGGGGGAGGGTCTGGTTCACCGGTCGTGGCGGACCTCGACGGGAACGGCAGCCAGGACGCTCTCGTGGCGCTCACGAACGGCCTCCTGGTCGCCCTCGACGACCGCGGGCGCACGTTGCCGGGCTGGCCGATCGGCATGGAGCGCTCCACCGGCACGACGCCGCTGCTCGTCTCGCTGAACGGCTCCGACTTCGCTCCCGACCCCGCCGGTCCGGCGTGGCTCCACGTGGCCGCGGTGGGGGACCGGGGGCAGTGGGACGTGCTTCAGACGGGCGCTCGCGCCGACAGCGCGCTCTTCGGCGCCGACGGCACGAGCGGTCGTACCCCCTGGATCGGGCTCCACGGCGACCGGCGGCGGAGCGCCGTCCTGGACGACGCCGAGCTGGCGGCGCCGGCGACCCGCGGGGCGCTGGTGGCGAAGGGCTCCTTCTACTGCTTCCCGAACCCCACCCGCGGCAACGAGATCGGCATCGCCTACACGCTCGACGCGGGGGTGACCTCGGTCCAGATCCGTGTCATCGACCCCTCCGGAGTGGTCGTCCGGACGCTTCCGGGAGAGACGGCGCCGGCGCAGAACGTGACGAAATTGCCGCTACAAGACCTGGCGAGCGGGGTATACCTGGTCCGTATGGAGGCGCGCCGCGGGGGCGCCAGCGAGGTCTCGTTCCAGAAGTTCGCCGTTGTCAGATAGGCCCTTGTCGAGGTATCATTAACTTGTTTGGTGAACCCCACATCCGCCCGGTGCTAGGAAGACATATTCTGACCCTACGACTCGTTCATCGCGCGGTCTTCGCGGGCTTCTTCTCGGTCGCCTTCGCCACCGGCGTTTCCCACGCCTCCGACATCGACTACCGCACGAATTCCGTTGGGGAGATTCTGCTCGCGCAGCGTGCCATCGCGGACTCGGTCGTCGAAACGCCGACAGCGCCGCCGGGCACCGCCATTCCCGCCGTGGCGCCGGAAGAGGAGTCGGTTCCGGTCGCGAAATCGCCGGGCCGTGCGTTTTTGCTCAACATGATCGTGCCGGGCGCGGGGCATCTCTACGCCGGGAACAAGCGGGGCTGGGTTCATCTTGGGCTCGAGGGCGCGACGTGGATGACCTACCTCTACTACCACGATCGCGGCAAGACGAAGGAAGACGAGTTCGAGGCGTACGCGGACGAGAAGTGGGATTACGCGCGGTGGCTCGCGGCGGATCCCGCGAACTCCGGCTCGGACGCCGACCTCCTGATCAGTGACTTCGCAATGAACAACCGGCAGCAATACTACGAAGACATCGGCAAGCTCCCGAACTATTGGAGCGGCTGGGAAGGCTACACCAACCCCCCGGCCGACGCACAGACGCGCCGCTTCTATTACGGAATCCGAAACGACAGCAACAACTTCCTGAAGAACGCGCGCTACGCGATCGTCGGCGGATTCGTGAACCGCATCGTGAGCGCGGTCGACGTGCTCCGGCTCCTGAAGAACCGCGGCCGCGCCAATCTTGGGAACGACACGCAGATCAAGTTCAACATGCGCACGCGGCCGTTCTCGAACGAAAATGCGCTCAAGATCACGGTCACGCGCCGCCTCTACTAGCGCGCTCGTCGCTGCGCTCGCCCTGCTGGCCGCCGCTCCGGCGGCCGCGCAGGACGCGGCCTTCGCGACCGCGCTGTCGCCAGCGCCCGCGCCCGCGCTCACGCTCGATCTCCCTGTTTCCACGCCGCTCGAACTAGTCGCGCGTAATGCCGCTCTCGATCCGTCCGCGTCGGCCCCCGCGTCGGCTTCATTCGCCCGTCAGGAGAGCGCCCCGGCCGCGTCGCCGGAGGCCGCGCCGGCGAAGAGGCCTGGAAAGCGGAAGGCGCTTCTCTACTCGCTGCTGCTTCCCGGGGCTGGAGAGCTCTCGCTCGGCGCGCGCGGTCGCGCGGCCGGATTCTTCGTCGCCGAGGGCCTCATCTGGACTCACTACGTCTGGTTCCAGATGGCGGGGCGCCTCCGCCGGGACGACTACATCGAGCAGGCCCAGCTGAACGCGGGCGTGGGAACCGACAGCGAGGAAGACAGTTACTGGAAACTGGTGGGGCAGTACGAGCGATCGAGCGGCTCCGGACCCGGGAGCTACGAGGAAGATGTTCGCCGCGACGCGCGCGACCTCTACCCCGACGACCCCGCGGCGCAGGACGCCTACGTGTCGGAAAATCTTCCCTCGGGCAATCAGGCCTGGGCCTGGAGCAGCCCCGATCTCCAGAAGGCCTACCGTGCCACGCGGGCCTCCTCCAATCGAGCGTTCGACCGCGCGAAGTATTCCTTCGCGGCGGCGATTCTCAACCGTCTCGTGAGCGCCGTCGATACGCAGATCCTGCATCGGCGCCTCATGAAGGACGGGCAGGCGCGCCTCGACGAGGGAACGCGCCTCCTGGCCGACGCGACGCCCGACGGCGGCGCGCGCTTGCTCCTCCTCCGCCGCTTCTAGCGCTCCGGCCTTCGCTCAAGCCGGCGGCGCTCCCGCCGCCGGGTTCCGGAATCGCCCGGAGGGTCACGACATCGTGAGCCGAAACTACTTCCTGGCCCTGGTGGCCGTCTGCTTCGCATCCTCCATCCCCGGCACGGCCGTTCCGCGTCATGCGTTGGCGCTCCCGTCCCCCGAGATCGAAGTGCGAGGCCGCGATTCCGCGCCGCCCCGGTCGCTCCGCGCCGAGACGCTACTCGATCGGGAGCGCCTCCGCGCCTGGGGAATCGAGCGACCCTCCCGTCTGGCGTTCGACGAGGACGGTTCCCTCTACGTCCTCGACACGCGGGCGCGACGCGTCGTCCGTCTGTCGCTGGCGCCTCGGAGAGGGGAGTCCGCGCGGGCCCCGGCCGGGCCCGATGCCGCCACCGTCTTCGGCGACGACGCGCCGGCCTCGGCGCTCCCGCACGACCTGGTGGTGGACGCCCGCGGCTCGCTCCTCGTCCTCGATCGTTCCCGCTCCACCGTTTCCGCCTACGACCGCCGGACCGCCTACCTCGGCACCCGAGACCTCGATCCCCAACTGGCCGACGAGGCGCGCGCTCCCGAGGCGAGAATCCTCCGCGATCCGTACGGCGATCTCTGGCTCCTGGCCCCGCGAACGCGCGACCTCGTGCCGCTCGACGCCCGGCTCCTGCGGCGCCGCTCCGATCGCTTCCTGACGCCGGAGGAGTCGCTGGGATCGCCGACCGCGGCCGTCTTCCTACCGCAGGGAGGCGGCTGGATCGCCGACCGCGCGGCCGGAACGCTCCGGCGCTTCGAGGCGACCGGACGAGTCGGTCGAAGCGTGAGCGTCGGAGACTCGCTTGCCGCCGCGCCGGCCGACCTGGCCGCCGACGCGTCGGGGAACATCTACGTGGCCGACCCCGCGGGCTCCCGTGTCGTCGTCTTCGACTCCGACGGAGCGCGCCTTCACACTCGCTGGCTCGGGGGCGGCACCCATGCCTGGCGCCCCGGCGCCATCGCCTGGAGCGGTGACGACCGGATCGCCGTCGCCGACGAATCGCGCGGGGAGATCTGGATCCTCGCCGTCGAGCGGGAAGTCGCGCCGTGAGCCGCCGGATCCTCTTCGCGCCGTCGATGGGGCGCGCGGCGAGGGGGGCGGTAGGGCTCCTTCCGGCCGCGCTTCTCGCCTGGTGCCTCTCCACGTCCCCGGCCGGCGTCGCGGCGCGACCCTCGATGGGCGTCGAGGCGACTCCGCTCGTTCGAGACGGAGCCGCCTCGGAGGACTCCATCGTCCTCGTCCTCCCGGTGCGGAAATCACCGAGCCTTCTCCTCCTTCGCGCGAGCGCGCCGCTCGCCGTCGCGGCATCGCTTCCGCCCGGCGCGCGCGCGGCGTGGGGCGCGCCCCCGGCGGAGGGAGCGGCGACGCTGCTCCGCCGCGATCCCTTCGCGTCGGGTGGTGGCAACGTGTCGCTCGCCGCCGGCTCTTCCACGGCGGACCGCATCAGCGTGAGCGGTTCGAAATCGTTCTCGGTGGAACTCGGGCGCCGCCGCGACGCCACGCTCTCCCAGGGGCTCGACCTCTCGCTTCGAGGCCGGATCGCGGGCGACGTTGATCTGAGCGCCACCCTGAGCGACCGCGCGCTGCCGTTCGAGCCGGACGGCGCGACGCGCGAGCTCGACGACCTCGACCGGATCTCCCTGGCGGTCCGCGCGCCGGGCGGAGAAGCGACGCTCGGCGATTTCCGCCTCGACGCGCTTCCGGGAGAATTCGCGCGCGCGAGCCGCGAACTTCAGGGCGTGCGCGGGGCCGCCACGCTGCGAGGCACCCGCTGGGACGTGACCGCCGCGGGAGCGAAGGGAGAGCGACGAGCCGCCGAATTCCGCGGCGAGGAGGGAAAGCAGGGACCGTACGTGCTCACGGCGCGCGCCGCCGCGGGCGGGGGAGACGGCGGGATCGTGGCCGGGAGCGAGACGGTCTGGCTGGACGGCGCCAAGCTCCGCCGCGGCGCCGACGCCGACTACGTCATGGACTACGCGGCGGGAACGATCTCGTTCACGGTCCGCCGCCCGATCGCGGGGGCGAACCGCATCGCCGTCGACTACGAGGCGGCCGCGTCGCGCTACAAGCGGCAGCTCTACGCGGCGGCGACGCGCGGCGGAAGCGCCCGCGGAAACTGGTACGCGGCGTTCCTGCGCGAGGGGGACGACTGGAAGCGGCCGTTCGGCGCGGAGCTGACGAGCGAGGATCGCCGCGCGCTCTCCGGCGCGGGCGACGCCGCGGGGGCACCCCTCCCGAGCGGGGTCCGCGACGTCGGCGCCGGCGCCGGCTCGTACGCCTGGGACGGGAGCGATGCAGCGGCCCCGCGGTGGGTCTACCTCGGAGCGGGAGGCGGCGATCACGAGGTCGAGTTTTCCTCGGTCGGCGCCGGCCGCGGCGCCTACGCCGACACGGTCGGTCTGGACGGAATTCGCTTCTACCGCTATCTCGGCCCCGCGCTCGGCGCCTTCGCGCCGGGGCGATCGCTCGCGGTGCCGGCGGCGGCGACGCTGGTCGACGCGGGAGGAACGGCGCGAATCGGCGCCGCGCTCTCGCTCGACGCCGAGTTCGCGCGCTCCTCGCTCGATCGTAATCTCCTGAGCGAGCGCGACGACGGAGACAACGGCGGCATCGCGGCGCGCGCCGCCCTGCGGCTCGACCCGCGCCCTCTTCGCCTCTTCGGCCGGAAGGCGGGCTCGCTCCGTGCGAGCGTGGCCGTCCGCTCGCGGGACGAGTCGTTCTCCTCCCTCGACCGGGTCGACGCGGCGTTCGAGGGCGACCGGTGGAATCAGCGCGCCGGCGCCTTGGGCGAGCGGCGCTACGAGGCGACCGCGCAGGTCGACCCCTCCGGCGCCGCGAGTCTGCGCGGAGAGTGGGGGCACCGCCGGCTCGCCGACGGCGCCCGCGCGACCCGCCATGCCGCGGAGGCGGAATGGCGCGGCTTCGTTGCCGGAATGGCGCGCTGGGAAGTGGCGCGAAACGAGGGAGACGCGGGCCCGGGACGGCGCGCGCGCTGGAACGTCGACCTCGGGCGCGACCGGGGATTCCTGCAGCCGCGCTTCCGCGCGGGCGACGAGCGGGTCAGGGGGGCCGACGGCGATTCGCTGGCGCGCCGGGGCTCGCGCTACGCCTCGAGCAGCGTGGCGATCTCGCCCTCCGCGGCGATGCGGTTCCGCGGCGGAGTCACCTGGCGGCGCGACGTGGAAGCGTCGCCGGCCACTCCCGGGATCGGCGCGGGCGGCAGCGGCTCGCTCCTCTCCGGCGCCGACCGTACCCTCCACTCCGTGGCCATCGACGGGGGCGCCACGGTCCGCTCCGACGTCGTGACCGTGGACGCGTCGCTGGCCCGCCGGCGATCGCGAGGGGCGAGCGGCGGAGCCGAAACCGATCTGGCTCAGGTGGTCCTGACGGGCGGCCGGCCCGGAGGCGCGCTGACGAGCGAGGTGCGCTGGGACGTCTCGCAGGTGCGGGAGCCCGAGCGGCGGCGCTCGCTCGTCGCCATCGGCTCCGGGCTCGGCTCCTACGATGCGACCGGCACGCTCGCCCCCGGAGGCGGGTACGAGTTCGTCGGCGTGCTCGGCCCCGAGGCGACGCGGACGCGGGCTTCGTGGCAGTTCCGGCTCGACGCCTACCCCGCGCGAGCGGCCGGGACGAGCGCCGCGCGTCGCGCCTGGTGGCGGGCGCTCGGCGCCAGCACGCTCCTTCGGCTGGACAGCCAGTCGCGCCTCCCGCTCGGGCGACTGGAGCGCGCCTTTCGCTTCGGCGACTACCTGGACGGCGACGCCACGATTCGCGGGGAGTGGAGCGGCCGCCAGACGCTGGAGTTCGTTCCCGCCGGCGCCCTGTTCGATCTGCGGGCCGAGGCGGGGGCGCGCCGCGAACTCCTGGGAGACCTCGACAATCTTCGCGTGGGGCGCGAGTCGCGCGACCTCACGCTACGGGCGCGCCACCCGCTCCTGGCCCGCCTGCGGCTCTCCGAACGGGTCACGATCGACCGGAGCCGGTACGAATCGACCCGCTCCGACACTCCCGATCGGGCGCGAGGCCTTCTCCGGGGGCGCGGCGCCGAGATGGAGCTCTCCCGCTCGGCGGGCCCGCAGTGGAATTTCTCCCTCATCGGACGCTACCGGCACGATCGAGACGTGCGGCGCGGCGGAGCGCAGGCGACCTGGTCGGCCGGGCCCGCGCTTCGCTGCGCCGCGGGAGGGCGCCTGCGCGTCGACGCGCGGGCGCTCTGGGGAAGGACCGAGCGAACTGGAATCTACGCGCCGCCCGGCGCGATCCTCGCGCCCGTCCTGGGGGAGCGGCTCGACTACGATCTTCTCTCGGAATGGACGATGCGCGACCGGCTGCAGCTCTCGCTCGGCCTGAACGGCGCGGCGATTCCGGGCGCGACCGGCAGCTACAACGCCCGGCTGGAACTGAGGAGTTCGTTCTGATGCGACCGCTCCCACTCCCGCGCTCACGCACGGTCGCGCGCTCGGCCGGCGCCCTGGCGCTGTCGCTCGTCCTCCTCGGGGCCGCGGCGCCGGCGGCAGCCTCGCCCGATCGCGCCGCGCTTCGCGGCGATCGGTTCGCGCTCCAGGCCGCCGCCATCGACGACTCGCTCCTGAGCGCCGCCGCGGAAGAGCCGGCCCCGGCGGCGCGTGCTCGACTCTGGGGCCGCCTGGAGCTCGAGGCGCTGGCGTCGCGGCTCCGCGATCGCGTCGCGGTGCGCGGGTCGCTCGAGGCCGCCGTGCGGCTCGTGCTGCATCCGGGCGGAGGCTCTTCTCCCGGCGAGGCGACCCTCCGCGTCGATCATCCGGACGCGGCGCCCGGGGCCGTCCCTTCGCGCGCGGGCGGCGAGAGGCCGGCGCGCTCGAACCTGCGCGGCGCAATTCGCGTCGAGGGGGATTCAGCCGCGGGCTCGGCCGACGCGCGGGCGGCCTACGCGCGCGCGTTCGACCGCGCGGCCGCGGCGCCGGGGCGTGCACGCCTCCAGGCGATCGCCTCGGGCGTGGCGGCCGTGCGCGACCTTCTCCTCGAATCGGGGCACTACGCGGGAGACGCGGCGGTCGATTCGATCGTGCCCGACGGCGCGACGACCTGGGTCCATGTCGGCGTGCGACCTGGGGGGGCGGTCACGCTGGAGGCGTTCGAGCAGGAAGGGGCGCGGGCCACCCGCCCGAGCGCGGCGGCCGCCATCGCCGGCGTGC
>JBBTHR010000140.1:0-19043 GCA_038060295.1 Candidatus Eiseniibacteriota bacterium | reverse complement strand
CGATGGCCGCGAGGATTCCGATAATCACGACCACGATCATGAGCTCGATCAGGGTAAAGCCCTTGTTGTTCTTCAGCATCTTCACTACCTCCGGTTGAGGGAACGAGACGAACGACGCGTTTTCACCTCTCTCATCATCATCATCCGTTGCTCATCGTGAGCGGCAGCAGCGCGCTCTTGCCGAATCCAACTATCGTGTAGCCGACCGTCGAGACTGGGTTGGCGCCGAAGACGCCGCTCGAGGCGGGGTTGGCCCCCCACGTCGGAGCCGTCGCCACGCCGGTGAACGGGTTCCGCGGCCAGGCGCCGCTCGGCAGGTTCGCCTGAACCGCCGCCTCGTCGGCGGCCACCGGGTACTGGCCGGTGTTCCGCACCGCGAAATCCTCGATGGCGAGCTGGAACGTGTGCATGTTCTCCGCCAGGTCCGACTCCTTCGCCCGGTCGACCATGGAGATGAAGTTCGGCATCGCGATCGCCGCGAGGATTCCGATGATGACGACCACGATCATCAACTCGATGAGGGTGAATCCCTGCTCTCGCGTTCTCACCGTCGTCACATCCCTCCGTTCGATGCCTTCCCTCGGTTGCCGCTGCTCCGTCCGGTTCCTTCGCGGTTAGAGAGAAGCAACGCGTGTGCCAGCGGAGGCTCGGTCGCGTGAAGACCGTCCAATTCCTTGAGCGCGCGTGCGTTCCACGGAGCGTCTGCCGGCGCATGTCGCCGCTCAGTCCACGTTTCGAGACGACTCCATCGCAGGAAGCAAGTCGGCCGCCCCCTATCGCGCAACTTGCAAGTCGCGATGGAGGGGCGGCCAAAATGCAACCAGGCGCCACGAAGCGTGTTACTCGTCGACGAGCGCCTCAGACCCCGCGGACTCGTGGAGCAAGCCGTAGGCCATGAGTTTCCGGTAGAGTGTCGAAGGATTGATTCCGAGGACTTCCGACGCCCTCTTCTTCTGACCGCCGGTGTGATGAAGGACCTTCAGAATGTACTCCCGCTCCAGCTCGTCCAGCGTCATGCTCGGCGTGTCGATGATGAGGCTCCCGCGGCCGCGCCCCCCCTGGAGCACCTTCTCCGGAAGGTCTTCCGGCGTCAGCACGCCGTCGTCGCTGAGGATCACCGCCCGCTCGATGACGTTTTCCAGCTCCCGCACGTTCCCCGGCCAGTCGTACGCGATGAGCGCGTCGCGGCATTCCTTGCTGAGCGTCTTCTGCTGCTTGCCGGCGGTAAGTCGGATCAGGAAATGCTCCACCAGTTCCGGAATGTCATCCTTCCGCTCCCGGAGGGACGGCAGGCGGATCTGAATCACGTTCAGCCGGTAGTAGAGATCGGCGCGGAACCGGTTCTCCGCCACACCGCGCTCCAGATCGGCGTTCGTGGCGGCGATCAGGCGGACGTCGATCTTCCGGGGCTTCGTCCCGCCCACCGGGATGATCTCCCTTTCTTGCAATGCACGAAGTAGTTTCACCTGCGTCGCCGGCAGCGTCTCCCCCACCTCGTCGAGGAAGAAGGAGCCGCCTCCCGCCACCGCCAGGAGCCCTTCCTGGTCGCGCACGGCGCCCGTGAACGACCCCTTCACGTGGCCGAAGAGATTCGACTCCAGGAGGTCCTTGGGAAGCGCACCGCAGTTGATCGAGACGAACGGCCCGTCGGCGCGGCGGCTGAGATAGTGGAGCCGCTTCGCGATCAATTCCTTCCCGGTTCCGCTCTCGCCGACGATCAGGATCGTCGAATCGCAGTCGGCCACCTTCTCCACCAGCTTCAGCACGCGCTGGAACTGCTCGCTGTGCCCGATCATCTCCTTCGTGTCGTCCGTCTTCTTCAGCTGGCGCTTGAGGAGGACGTTCTCCGACGTCACCCGGCGCATCGCGAGGGCGTTCTTGATGACGAGGCGGACCTCGTCGTTCTTGGCGCTCTTCTCGATGTACTGGTACGCGCCCCGGTTCAGCGCTTCGATCGCGGTCTTCTGCGACGCGAAGGCCGTCCGGATGACGACCGGCGTGCTGGGATCGATCTTCTTGATCCCGGCGAGCACGCCGAGGCCGTCGATCTCGCCCGGCATCTTGATGTCGGTCACCACGATGTCGTAGTTCTCTTCTTCCGCCTTGGCCAGGGCTTCCCTGCCGGACCGTGCGACGGTGACCTCGTACCCCTCCTTCGTCAGAAGAATGGAGAGGAACTGCAGCATGCTGTCTTCGTCGTCGACGATCAGGATCTTTTCGCCCGCCACAGAATCACCCTCGCTTTGCTGGGGAGTACCCCGTCAAGCTGCCTGGGCCATCACGCTCGCGGGAGTGGTGGTCCGGGGCAACCAGACCCGGAACGCCGTCCCCTCGCCAACGTTGCTTTCGATGTCCAACGTTCCGCCGTGGCGCTCCACGATCCGATTCACGATCGCGAGCCCCAGGCCCGTCCCCCCGTTCTTCGTCGAGAAGAACGGTTCCGTGACGCGTTCCAGCTCCTGGGCCGGGATCCCGATGCCGGTGTCCCGCACCTCGAAGCCGACACGTCCACCGCCTCCGGCGGCGCGTTCCGCGATCGGCCGCACGGTCACTTCCCCGACGCCCTCGATCGCTTCCAGTCCGTTGATGAGCAGGTTCAGCAGCACCTGCTTCATCTGTTCGTAGTCGGCGCGCGTCCAGAGCGGTTCGTCGCTCGCCGTCAGGGTGAGCCGCTTGCCGGCCGCCGCGCTGGGATGCCGCCGGGCAACGTCCGTGACGTCCCGGAGCAGGCCGCCGATCTCGACGATTTCGGTCTGCAGCGGCCGCTCCCGCGCGTAGTCGAGCAACTCCCGGATGAAGGAATCGAGCCGCTCGGACTCCCGCACGATCAGCTCCAGGAGCCTGGCGTTCTCGCCCGACACCTCGAGCTCCCGCTGGAGCACCTCGACCGAGCCCGCGATCGGATTCAGACAGTTCCGGATCTCGTGCGCGATTCCGGCCGAGAGTTCCCCGATCGCCGCCAGGGTCTCGCCGTGGCGGATGCGGGCTTCCAGGTCTTTCACCTCGGAGAGGTCCTGGAAGATCGCGATCACGCCACGCCGCTCGCCGTAGCCGTCCCGCAGGAGGCTCGTCGACAAGCCGAGGGGGACCGCGCTTCCGTCCCCCCGAGTCACAAGGGCCTCGTGGCGATTGACCGCCGCCCCCGACTCGAGCGTCTCGTGCAGTCGCTCGGCGAAGGACTCGAGGCCCGGCCCGAAGGCCTCCCGATAGTGCCGTCCACGAACGGCATCCGCCGGGAGTCCCACGATTTCCATGGCCGATCGGTTCCAGTGGCGAACGATCCCGAGCGCGTCCACCGTCACGAGGCCGCTCGACATGTTCTCCAGAATCGACTCCGTGTCGAACTGCGCCCGGTGGAGTTCCGCCCTGGCCTCGTGAAGCGCCCGATCGCCCTCCCGGATCCGTCGCCCGATCGCCCCGCCGATCACTCCCACCAGGATGAGGAGCGGGATGTAGAGCGCCACTCGAAGTCGCAACGCCCCGTCGCTCAGCCGCTCGGTGATCCCCGAGACCGCCGGCGCGAGGAGCCCGCTGCGGTCGGCGGCGTAGACCACCGTGTAGGCCGTGGCCGAGACCAGCGCGAAGACCAGCCCTCCGCGCACGTTCAGGAAGACACCGCCCAGTAGCGGGCCCAGGAGAAAGAGCGGCGCGAACGGGCTCGACGCTCCCCCGGTGAAGAGGAGGAGGTACGAGATCACCGCCACGTCCACCAGGAACTGCGTCGCGAGGAGCGGTTCCACTTCCGCTCCGCCGCGGGCCGCCCGGTAGTAGGCCACCGCGAGCCCCGCCGACAGCGCGACGAGGAACGCGAACGGTCCGTGTTGCGCCAGTCCCGAGTAGCCGTCCGAGAAGGCGGCCGCCATCGTGGCGACCAGGGTGATCAGGGCGATCCGCCCCACGATCACCCCCCGCACTGCCGCGCGAACGTCCTGGTCTCCGCCCGGCCGCTCCGCGAGCATCGGGGTTCTCCTTCCCTGGATCAGTTGCCGCCCGCCACCACGTTGATCAGCTTGAACATCGGAAGATACATGGCGACGACCATGCCGCCGACGATGCCGCCCATGAAGACGATCATGATCGGCTCGATCAGCGACGTGAGCGCATCGACGGCGGTGTCGACCTCGCTGTCGTAGAAGTCGGCGATGCGCGTCAGCATGTCGTCGAGGGCGCCCGTCTCCTCGCCCACCGAGATCATCTGCACCACCATCGGCGGGAACACCTTCGACTCGCGCAGCGGCGCCGCGATCGTCTCGCCTTCCCGGATGCTGGCGCGCGCGGCCATGATCGCCTCCTGAATGACGCGATTGCCGGCGGTCCGGGCCGTGATCTCCAGGCCGGTCAGAATCGGCACGCCCGAGGAGATGAGCGTCCCCAGCGTGCGCGTGAAGCGCGCGACGGCGCCCTTCCGGAGCACGTCGCCCAGCACCGGAATCTTGAGTAGCAGTCGATCGATCTCCAGGTGGCCCCGTTCGGTGAGGTAATAGCGCTGGATGCCGACGCCGGTCCCCACGATGCCCAGCAGGAGCGCCCACCAGTAGGAGCGCAGGAACGACGAGAGCCCCATGACGATCTTCGTCGGAAGCGGCAACTCGGCGCCGAAACCGGTGAACATCCTGGCGAACGTCGGGATGATGAAGATCAGCATGAAGGAGGTCGCCACGAGGGCCACCGTCATGACGACGCCCGGGTATACCATGGCGCCCTGAACCTTCCGTTTCAGCGCTTCCGCCTTCTCGATGAAGGTGGCCAGGCGCATGAGGATTTCGTCGAGAATACCGCCCGCCTCGCCGGCTTCGACCATGTTCACGAAGAGCTCGTCGAAGACTCCCTGGTTCTCCTTCTTGCCCAGCGATTCGGCCAGGGTATTACCCGCCTCCACCTCGCGCATGACGGCGGCGATGACCTGGCGGAACGGCTCCTTCTCCGTCTGCTTCGAAAGGATGTCGAGGCACTGGACGAGCGGAAGCCCCGCGTTGATCATCGTCGCGAACTGGCGCGTGAAGATCGCGAGGTCGCGCGTGGTCACGCCGGGGCCCATCCCCGGAAGCGCCATCTTGAAGCCCTTGGGCTTCTCGCGGACCGATGTGATGATGATCCGCTTCTTGCGAAGCGCGGTCAGCGCCTCGTCCTGGGTATTCGATTCCAGTTCCCCGGCTTGGATTTCCCCGGAGATGGTGCGACCTTTCCAGACGTAGACAGGCACGATGTTCCCCCTCGGTTCCGCCGCCTACAACTGGGCGGCCTGGATGCCGACTTTCTCCAGCATCTGCTCGAGCTCCTTCGACTCGGGGCTTCGGCCCAGAGCCTCCTCGAGCGAGATGTGCTTGTTGACGTACGATTGGAACAGCGCCTGGTTCATCGTCTGCATGCCGTGCTTCGTCCCGGCCTGCATGAGGCTGTAGATCTGGTGAATCTTCCGCTCCCGGATGACGGCGCGGACGGCCGGCGTGCAGACGAGAATTTCCGTCACCATCACGCGGCCGGGCCCCTTGGCGCGCGGGATCAGCTGCTGCGTCAGCACCCCCTCCAGCACGAAGGCGAGCTGCGAGAGGATCTGCTGCTGCTGCCCGGCCGGGAAGGCGTCCACGATTCGGTTGATCGACTCGTAGGCGGAGTTCGTGTGCAGGGTCGCGAGGACCAAGTGCCCGGTCTCCGCGATCGTGAGCGCGGCCGAGATCGTTTCGAGGTCCCGCATTTCACCGACCAGGATCACGTCCGGGTCCTGCCGCAGCACGTACTTGAGCGCATTCGTGAAGCTGTTCGTGTCGGAGTTGATCTCGCGCTGGTGCACGATGCACTTTTTGTGGTGATGCACGTATTCGATCGGGTCTTCCACCGTGATGATGTGGCCGGCCCGCGTGGTGTTGATGAGATCGATCATGGCGGCGAGGGTCGTCGACTTCCCGCTTCCGGTCGGACCGGTCACGAGGAGGAGCCCCTTCTGCTTCTGCGTGAAGTCGCGCAATACTTTGGGAAGGCCGAGCTGATCGAAGGTGAAGATCTCGTACGGGATCTGCCGGATGGCGACCGAGGTCACGCCGCGCTGCAGAAAGACGTTCGCGCGGAATCGCGAGAGCCCCGGCACTCCGAAGGAGAGATCCAGCTCCTTCGTCGTTTCGAAGCGATTGCGCTGCTCCTCGTTGAGGACGCTGTAGGCCAGCTGCTGCGTCATCTGCGGCGTCAGCGGCGGGTGGGCCATCGGCATGATGGCGCCGTCGACCCGCACCTGCGGCGGAATTCCCGCCGACAGATGAAGATCCGACGCTCGCAGCTTGATCATTTCATCCAGCAATTGACGCAGCGAAACCATTGATCCCTCCCGAGCCGACTACTGGTCGGCGGCCGTCTCCTTCAGGACTTCTTCGGCGGTCGTGATGCCGTTCTTGAGCTTGGTGAGCCCGTCCGCACGCAGGGTGAACATTCCCTCCTCCACGGCTAACTTCTTGATGGCGCTCACCGAAGCCCGGTCGAGGATGAGATCCCGGATCTTCGGACTCATCACCATGACCTCGTAGACGCCGAGGCGCCCCTTGTAGCCCGTGTTGTTGCAGTCCACGCACCCCTTCCCTTCCTTGAAGGTGTACCCACGCGCCTCGTCGTCGGTGATCCCCAGTTCGCGGAGCACCTCGGGGTGAAGGTGGATGTCCGATTTGCACGAAACGCAGACCTTGCGCAGGAGCCGCTGGGCCATGATGAGGTTCGTGGAAGAGGCCACCAGGAACGGCTCGATTCCCATGTCCACCATTCGGTTGATGGTGCTGGGCGCGTCGTTCGTGTGAAGCGTGGAGAGGACGAGATGCCCGGTGAGGGCCGCCTTGACGGCGATCGACCCTGTGTCGATATCTCGGATTTCGCCGACCATGATGATGTTCGGGTCCTGGCGCAGGAAGGCGCGAAGAGCCGCGGCGAAGGTCAGCCCGACGTCGTCGTTCACGAGGACCTGGTTGATGCCTTCGAGGTTGTATTCGACCGGGTCCTCCGCCGTCATGATGTTCACCTCGGGCGTGTTGATCTTCGATAGCGCGGAGTAGAGCGTGGTCGTCTTGCCGCTCCCGGTCGGACCGGTGACGAGCACCATGCCGTACGGCTGCGCGATGGCGCGACTGAAGTCGCTGTAGGCCCGCTCCTGGAACCCGAGCTTCGTCAGGTCGATGTTCAGGTTGCCCTTGTCCAGGATTCGCATCACGACCTTCTCGCCGAAGATCGTCGGAAGGCTCGAGACGCGCAGGTCGATCGTCCGGCCGAGGAGCCGGAGCTTGATGCGCCCGTCCTGGGGCACGCGCCGCTCCGCGATGTCGAGCTCCGCCATGATCTTCAAGCGCGAGATGATTGCCGGCTTCATGCGGAACGGCGGCGACATCATCTCGTAGAGCGTGCCGTCGATGCGGAATCGGACGCGCAGCGTCTTCTCGTAGGGCTCGATATGAATGTCGCTCGCTCCCTTGCGGACGGCGTCCGAGATGAGCGAGTTGACCAGCTTCACGACCGGCGCCTGCTCGGCTTCGCCCAGGACCGAGGCGTCTGGCCCTTCGTCGACCTGCTCCTCGATGACCTCGATATCGTCTTCCATCCCCTTCATGACGTTCTCGAAGGAGGCGGCGGAATCGTAGGCCTTGTCGATCGCCTTTTTGATGGCGGCCTCGGAGGCGACCATCGGCTGCACTTCGCAGCCCGTGATGAACTTGATGTCGTCGATCGCGAAGATGTTGGCCGGATTGGCCATCGCGACCTGGAGCTTGCGGCCGCTCTTGGTAATGGGAACGACCTGGAACTTGTTCGCGACGTCCGACGGCAGGAGCTTCACGACCATCGGGTCGGGAACGAAATTCGAGAGATCGATCGGAGGTACGCCGTAGAGATCGCCCAGAAACTTCGTGAGATCGGGCTCCGCCAGCGCGCCGACCTTGATGAGGGCGGAGGTCATGTTCCCGCCCCCGGTCTTGACCTGCAGCTGTGCCTTCTGAAGCGCCTCGGGCGTGATGAGGCGCGCCTCGAGAAGCTTGAGACCGATATTGTCCTGCTGCACGATCCGTCCCCCGAGGGTCTCGATGGCAATAAGGGTGGGACCCGCGCCGCGGGGCACGGGTGTGGCGGGACCCATTTCCGCAAGTCCGATGCCATTCGCCCCGCGGAGCGGGAAGCGAAGTCCGGGAGTGGCTAGGTGACTGCGGGGGAGGGGCTTAGCGGCTGGTTCGATCGGGCCGCGGCGGTCGTACGGAGTGCAGGCGGCACGCTGTCTTGCATTCCGCGCTGGTCAGTTCGCGAACGGCGACACCGAATCGACCGGCGTGGCGCGCAGATAGGGACGGAGACGTTCGAGCGTGCGCGGCCCGATTCCCCGGACGCGAAGGAGCCCTTCGGGACTCCCGAACGCCCCCCGGGCGTCGCGGTCGGCCACGATGCGCGCCGCGAGCGCGGGTCCGATTCCGGGAAGGCGCTCCCAGTCGCCTGCCGTGGCACGGTCGGGATCGAGGCGGCCGAGCAGGGCGGCGCTCTTGCGATCGCGGCGGTTCTCGTCCCGTCCGAGCGGGCGCTCCGGCGCGGCCACCGAATCGGGCGCGATCGCCGCGAGGGTCGATGGCTCATCCCCCTCTTCGTCCCGAAGCCCCGACGCCTCTTCCAGCGCGCGAAGGCGCTCCACGAACGTCGGCCCGGCGGGCCCGGTCCAGGAACGGTACGCGGCGCCGGCCAGCAGGGAAATCAGGACGAAGAGAATCGTGGCGCGGAACTCACGCCCACCCATCGCGAACTCCTCACCGGCCTCGAGGCCGCGTCAGTCGAGGAGGTGCCAGACCACGCCGAAGCGGAGACGGCGTCCCGCGGTCGGAACGCCGGCGTCGGTCGCGATTTCGTAGAGGCCGCTGGGGGGGCGGCGGTCGAAGATGTCGTCGACTCGGAGGAAGAGCCCGGCGTCGGTGAAATCGGCGCGGATGGAGGCGTCGAAGAGTGCCGTCGCGGCCGAGCGAATCGGAGCCTGGCGCGGCCCCGAGAGATGGGCTTCGACGCCGAATCGGAGCGGAAGGTCTCCCCGGAAGAGGAGTGCGGCGCCGTCGAGCGACGCGTCGAGGCCAGCGCGGGGGAGCGAGCCGCCCCGAGGCGACAGGCGCGACGACCCGCCGCGCATCCACCCGAGGGCGCGCAGGCCGAGCGACCGCCACCTCGCGGCGGCGCCCAGCGAGGCGTGGCTGGTCCAGCCCGAGCCGCGGCGAGCGGCGCGGTCCTCCACGACGAAGCTGTCGGGCGTCTCGATCCGTGAAAGGTCCCACCCGAAATCGTCCGCGAGGTAGCGCGCCGAGCCGGAGGCGGAAAATTCCAGCCGGCTCGCCGGATGCCAGAGCGCCGAGGCGACCGCGCCGTTCAGGCGGCGAGGCCGGAGCGACGTTTCGCCCGATGTCGTGTAGCGAATCGGCTTCGGCGTCACCACGATATCGTCGAAGACCCGGTCCCGCTCCGGGAGGAGCCGGTCTTCCCAGGTGGCCCGCTCGTGGGCCGACTCGAGGTCGAAGCGCGCGCTCCCCCGGCGCGAGGCGATCGACGCGTGCAGCCGCGCGTCGGGCATGCCGCGATCGCTCTCGCGCGCGTCGACCACGAGGTCGGCACCCCACGCGCGCGACGTGCCGCGGCGCGTGGCGTCGCGGCGGACGGCGATCCCGGCGCGTCCTTCGCGCCGGGTGGCGCGAAACGCAACGTCGAGCGGTCCGAGGGGCGTCATGGCGGGACCGGCGCGATAACGAAGATCGCGTCCCGCCGCGCGCGCGCCGGCCATCCACGTCCAGCCCGAAGCCGGCCGCCACCGCGATTCCCCTCCGAGCGTCCAGGAGGGCTCGTCCCAGCGTTGGCGCACGTTGTCGATCTCGATGCCGGTGTGCTTCGCGCGCGCCACCCCGGCCCGCAGGCGATGCTCCCAGGCGCCCCCGGTCCGCTGTAGGTTGAGCGCCAGGCTCCGGTCCTCCAGGAGCGACTCCCCGGCCCGCGTGCGGCCCAGATCGGCATCGGGAGCGGCCTCCTCGATGCGCCTCGACGCCCGGTCTCCTTCGATCCAGGCCCGGAGCGCTCCCCGGCGCGGAAGCGCGATCGCGACCGCGTAGCGAGTGTCGGTGGCGCGCCACCACGCCTCGGCGCCGTCGGTCGCGCGCCGCGTGTAGGCGGCGGCGAGGCCCGGCCCCAGCGACGGCACCACGAATCGCGCGCCGACCTGCTGGAGTCCGCGATCCCCTTTCTCGTAGAGGAGCGCGCTCTCCGACGCGCCGGGTCGCGCCCCGCGTTCCAGCAGCGCCGGTTCCCACCAGAGCGTCGCGCGCGGCGCCGCCAGGAGTTCCGCCGCGCCCTCCATCACGGGACGAGGGGAGGCCGCGCTCCAGCGCGAGACGAGGAAGGAATCGTGGCGGGAGTCGCCCGGCGAGCCGATCGCGGTGGTCGCGTTCGGGAGACCGAGGAGGAGCGGGAATCCGGAGACGGGCGTCCGATCGGTCGCGTGCGTCCCCTGCCCCGCGAGCGGCACACCGGCGTCGAGCGTCGAGAGTCGATCCCACGCCTCGCCCGGAAGCGGAAGCTCGAGGGCCTGAGCGGGCCACCGCTCCCGGAATTGAAGGCGCACGCTGGCCCGCCCATCGAGACGAAGTCGATCGACGTCGAGATCGCCGAGCGCGCCGGTCGTATCGGCGAAGGCGGCCGCCGAGTCGGAAAGGGCCGCCGCCTGGGCGCGACCCGCGCCCGCCGCCGCGAGAAGGGCGACGATGGCGGCCAGGCCGGGCACCCACAGCGTGCTACGCGACGGCATCGGCGCTCCCCGCGTGGCGCGCCAGCCACGGCCCGGCCAGGCGGCCGACGACGAGGAAGATGACCGCGTTCGACGCGACGTGCTGGACCGCCGGAATCGCGCCGAGCGCCAGCGTCGCCGGGATCGACCCGAAGACGAGCCCCTGCGCGACGTTCGTGAGGAGGTCGTACACGATCGTTCCCACGAGCCCGACGAGGAGCCAGGCCAGCGCCGAACCGCCGCCGCCTCGCGCCAGCGGACCGCGCAGGAGACCACCCACCGCTCCGAGCATTGCCCCTCCGAGTATCTGTGCCGCCAGCACCCAGGGGTGGGGCGGCCCGTAGGGATTCGCCACGCTGAAGACGAGCCGCGCCACCGCGCCGATCCAGGCGCCCCAGAGGACGCCGGTCAGCGCGCCCGAGAGCACCGTGGCCGCCGAGAAAAGCTCCACGAAAAAGAGAAACGGGAAGAGAACCATCTTGGCGTAGCCGCAGGCTACGGTAAACGCGATGAGGGAGGCGCTACGGACGACGGTGCGCATGGGGGGGCAAGACAAAGACGGACGCTATCAGAAGGCGCCGGCCGACGCCATGCGAAAATGGGGGGCTAGGGGCGGCTTCGGAGCGGCCGGCGGGACCGGAACGCCTCTTCCAGCGGTTCGAGGATCTCGTACGGAACGGGCACGGAGCCGATCGCGACGCCGGGAGTCCGGGCGCCGTGGCAATCGGTGCCGCCCGTCTTGAGCAGCCCGTACTGCGCGGCGATGGCGCTGTATTTCTTCACCGCCGAGGCGTCGTGCTTCGTGTGCCAGACCTCGATGCCGTCGAGGCCCCGGCGGGTCCAGCCTGCGATGAGATGATCGCGATTGAGCGTCCCCGGGTGCGCCAGCACCGTGACGCCCCCCGCCTCGTGCACGATCGCCGCGGCTTCGTCCATCGGTACCGTCATCTTCGGCACGTAGGCCGGCGCGTGGTGCCCGAGGAAGCGCTGGAACGCCTCGTTGAGGCTGTCCACGTGCCCCTCCTGAAGGAGCGCCTCGGCAACGTGCGGGCGGCCGATGGCCCCGCCGTTCGCGATCGCCTCGATTTCCTCGATCGAGATCCGGATCCCGATTCCCTTCAGCCGCGCCAGGATCTTTCGCGCCCGTTCGTGGCGCCCCTCGCGCCAGCGGGTGAGCGCCGCCGCGAAGCCCGGTTCCTCCGGATCGAAGCCGTAGGCCAGGACGTGAACGTCGATCCCCTGCTCGTTCACCGATAGCTCGACGCCGGTGATCACCCGAATGCCGGCGGCCTCCGCCCGCTCGCGGAGCGGCGGGATGCCATCGACGGCGTCGTGGTCGGTGAGTGCGATGACTTCGACGCCCTGGCGGATGGCGTGGGCGGCTACTTCTTCCGGAGAGTCGGCGCCGTCGGAGGCGGTGGAGTGGAGATGGAGGTCGAGGCGCGAAGCGCTCATCCCAGGTCCCGTGAGCCGGACAGTTTCTGCTTCAGCTCTCGGACCTTGGTCGTCACGCGTAGAAAGTCGACGTTCAGGACGTGGACCTCCTCGAAGTGCTGGAGGGCGCGATCGAGGTTTCCGAGACGTTCGTGGGCCATGCCCAGATTGTATCGGATACTGATCGTTTCGTCTGGCCCATGTCCGGGAAGCTCTAGCGCCCGGGTCAGCTCCTGGATGGCCTGGCCCGGCTCGTTCTTCTCCAGGAAGCAGAGGGCGACCATCTCGAGCGACTTGAGCTCCATCGGAGCCCCCTTCTGCGCGATCTGGAATTCGGCGATCGCCTCGTCGTAGAGGCCCATCTCCATGTAGGCCATGCCGAGATCGTAGTGGCTCTCGTGGTCCTCTCCCGAGATCGAGTTTTGAATCCCCTGCTTGAATTCGTCGATGATCTCCTCGAGATCGACCAGGCTGTCTAGATTCGAGGGCGTTTCGTCCCGGACCCGGACCGAAGAGGCCGGTCTCGGCACGTCGATCGCGTCGAAATCGACGTTGCTGCCGGGGGCCGGCGGCGTGTGGATCAGGGCATCGAGACGCTGCACCCGCATCCGCGCGCGTTCGTTCGAGCCGTCGATTTCCAGGACGCGGAGGTACTCCGCCCGGGCCAGCGCCCATTCCTCCATGGCGAGGTAGCGTTCCGCGAGGTCGAACCGCGCGCGCGCCTCGGCGGGCCGGTCCACCGTCTGCGCGGTGATGTCGACCTGCCGCCGGAGCGCCGCCTCGTGCTGCGGGGCGATCTGGAGGAGCGACGCGAGGAACGCCCGCGCGCGGGAGAGATCGCCGCGGAAGAAAGAACGCTCCGCGGCCTTCCAAAACTCGTCCGCCGCGAGTTCGGGCTTCCCCGCGCTCAGATAGGTCGTGGCAAGTTCTTCATGGCTGGGAGCCGCGGCTTCCGCCGGCGCCACGAAGACCGGCTCCGGTTCGGCGGCGGCCGGCGCGGCCGGGGCGACAGGCTCGGCGGCGGCCGGCGCCACCGTGGGCGGCTCCGGTCGCGACTTCACGGGCGCGGGCTCCGGTTCGCCTTCGGTCTGGGTGAAGGGCGTCGAGAACGACAGCGTCTCTTCCGGCGCGTCCGGAGGGGCCGCCGGCATGGAGAGAGGCTCTGGGGAGAGCGATACCACCCCGGGCTCGAGCGACGCGTCGGCGCCCGCTCCCGCGCCATGCGAGGCGTCCTGGGTCGGCGCGGCGTCGAGCGCGACGACGCCCGGCTCGAGCGTCCCGGCGTCGCCGGTCTCGATCGGCCCCGCGGCGGATTCGAAGCCGCTCGGACTCGGAGGCATCGTCGTCGGCTCCGCCACGCTCTGCAGGCCGGAGCCGTGTTCGATCGCGAACGTGCCGTCCCCCGCCTCCGCTTCCGTCTCCGAGGAGGGCGCGAGCGGCGCCGCGATCGAGGGCACCAGCGTGGACGCGCGTTCCCGCAGTTCCACGGCCGCGCTCCGCCGGCCCGCCTGCTCGGCCCTGTCGGCCCGGCGCAGGAGTTCCTTGCCGCCACGCTCCGGCTGGTCGCCGCGCATGGCGATCTCGACGTACTTCTCCGAGAGGTCCTCGTTGTCGGGCGAGAGCGACAGGACCAGATCGAGCGCGTCGAGCGCCGACTCGTGCTCCTGGCGGCGAATCGACCCTTCGGCGAACTCCAGATAGTGGATCTGGGCGTCGCCGTAGAGCCCTTCCTTGGCGTAGAGATCCCCGAGGGAACGATGAATCTGGAGATCCTCCTTCGAGATCCGGAGGATCTTCTTGCAGACCGCGATGGCGTTCTTGAAGAGCTCGGCGCGCGAGTATTCGTCGACCGCCTGCCGGTAGCGGCGGACCGCCTCCTGCATGGAGCCCCGCTTCGCCAGCAGGTCCGCGACGAGGATGAAGTCGTACGGGTCCCTGTCGCCGCTGTCGAAGAGCTTGTCGAACTCCGCCAGGGCGGCGTCGATCTGCCCCTTCTGGATCAGCAGCTGGGCCTTCTTCTTGATCGCGAGATTGCGGTCCACGATGCCTCGTTCGCTCCTTCGAAGTCCCCTACGCCCCGGCCGCGAGTCCCATCCGCGTCCGCACCCGATCCACGATCACCGCGTGCAACGCCGCCGCCTTCTCGGTCGCCTGCCGCGCGCGAGCCTCGAGGGCTCCGCGCTCTTCCGCCGGCACCGACGGCAGGTTGATCGCCACGTTCAGCGCAGCGCCTTCCACACCTCCCCGGGCGAGCCACCCGGCCACTCCCGCGTCGCTCACCGCGTTCAGATTTCCCACCTCCGCGACGTCCGCCGCGAGCTCCAGCGCCCGCAGACACGCCTCCGCCGTCCGGAGAGGCACCGCGGCCGCGTTTCGCGCGGCGCCGGCCAGCGCCTTCTCGCGCGTCGCCGTCTCCTCGGGCGTCCGTTGCGAGAGCTTCGACGCGGCTACGAAGCCCTCGTAGGCCTTCGCGTCCTCCGCGACCAGGTCGAAGAGTTCCCGCCGCAGCGATTCGCCGTGCTGTTCCACGGAGCGCATCCGCTCCTCGTGCTCGGCGTAGCGCTTCTTTCCGATCGTCAGCCGCGCCACCATCGTCGCGAGAGCGCCGGCGAGCGACCCCGCCAGGGCCGCCACGCTTCCACCGCCCGGCGTCGGGGCCGACGAGGCCACCTCATCCAGGAATTCCGGCATGGCCTGCTCCGCCGCGCCGATGTTCCGGGCCAGCCGATTCTCCAAGATCTGCTCGCGCGAGAAACTCTCGAGCCGCAGGGTGTGCTCCGCGACGTCGATCAGCGCGTCCTGGCAGACAAGGCCGACGATCTCGCTCCCCACGATCGCAACGCCGTAGCGCTCCGCTTCCTCGCGAATCATCGCGAAGACGCGGTGCACCGGAGTGCCCCACGTGTTCACGAGGTTCATCGATACCTGCACGATCCCGCGCTCATGGAGCTCGAATCCGAGCGCCTTCACGTACCGCAGTCCGCCCGACTGGAAGCGGATCGCCTTCGCGATTCGCTTCGCGATCTCCACGTCGCGGGTGCCGAGATTCACGTTGAACGCGAGCAGGGGTAGCCGCGCCCCGATCGCGATCGCGCCCGCGGACGCGTGGATCGCCTTCGGACCGAAATCGGGATCCCGCTCGGGGTTCGTTCCGAGCTCCTTCGCGATCCCCTCGAATTCGCCGCGCCGGACGTCCGCCAGGTTTTGGCGGGTCGGCCGGGTCGCCGCGGCCTCATAGAGATAGACTGGAATCCCCAGCTCCGTTCCGATCCGCTCCCCGGCCCGGCGCGCCAGTTCGACGCAGCGATCGAGCTTCGAGGAACCGACCGGCACGAACGGCAGCACGTCGGTGGCTCCCATCCGCGGGTGCTCGCCTTGGTGCCGCCTCAAGTCGATCAGCTCGGCCGCCTTCCGGACTCCCCGGATTGCCGCCTCCAGCACGGCTTCCGGTTCCCCCACGAAGGTGACCACCGAACGGTTGTGATCGGCGTTCATCTCCTGTCCGAGCAACCGGATCGAGCGATCATGCGAAATTTCGGCAACAATGGCCGTAACTACAGACTTATTTCGCCCTTCGCTGAAGTTGGGGACGCACTCGATCAGCTCCGCCATGGTTACCCTCCTGGGCAGAAAAGTCCGCGGGGCCGGCGCTGGGCGCCACCCCTGCGATCGATATTCATGACAATTGGTTAGTGCCTTGTGTTCAGGTGCAACGCGACCCGGCGCCCGCCTCGTGAACGACCGCGCCGCGGACCACCACGAGACGCACGTGATCGTGCCCGTAGTGGTACGGAACATGGCGATAATCGCCCCCCTCGAAGAGGACGAGATCGGCCTGATAGCCTGGCTGGATCCGGCCAATCCGGGCATTTTTTCCGACCGCCGCGGCGGCGTTTACCGTCACCGCCATCCACGCTTCCGCGGGCGTCATCTTCATCTGGGTGATCGCCATCGTCATGGCGAGCGGAAGTGAGGAGGACATCGTACTCCCCGGGTTCCAGTCGGTCGCGACCGCCACCGGGAGCCCCATCTCGATCATCCGGCGGGCGGGGGCGTAAGGAAGACCGAGCGTAAACGCGGTCCCCGGCAGGAGGACCGCCACCACCCCGGCGTCGGCCATGGCCCGGAGGCCCGACTCCGACGAGAAGAGGAGATGGTCGGCCGAGACCGCGCCGACCTCCGCCGCGAGCGCCGCGGCGCCCACGTCGCCCAGTTCGTCCGCGTGGAGTTTCGGCGCCAGCCCATGCCGCTTCCCCGCTTCCAGCAGACGGCGCGATTCTTCCACGGTGTAGAGCCCCTTGTCGCACCAGACGTCGCAGAAGTGGGCGAGCCCCTCCGCGCGGACCGCCGGGATCATCTCCTCCGTCAGGAGCGCGAGATACTCCTCGCGGCGGGAACGGAACTCCTCCGGGACCGCGTGGGCGCCGAGAAATGTGGGAACGACCTCCACCGGAGAGCCGGCCGCGGCGCGCCCGAGCGCGCGGAGCTGCTTTCCCTCCTCCGCCCAGGAGAGACCGTAGCCGCTCTTCGCCTCGACCGTGGTCACGCCCTGCGCGAGAAGGACTCGCAGCCGTCCCGCCACCCGCTCCACGAGTTCATCTTCGCCCATGGCGCGGAGCGTCCGCCGGCTCGACTCGATGCCGCCCCCCTTGGCGGATATCGACTCGTACGACGCTCCGCGCGCGCGGGCGTCGAACTCCATCTCGCGCGTCCCCGCGAAGGGCAGGTGCGTGTGCGCGTCGATCAGCCCGGGGGTCACGAGGAGTCCGCGCGCGTCGATCACGCGGGCGGCGAGCCGCTCTGGAAACGCGGCCGTCAGCTCGGCGGTCGGTCCCACCGCGGCGACCTTCCCTCCGACGCAGGCGACCGCCGCGTCGGAGAGAACGAGCGGCTGGTCGAGCGCGCTTCCCCGGAGCGGCGCGCCTCCGGGCGTGGCGGGCGCGGTCAGGAGTTGCGCCGCGCCGACGATCAGGAGGTCGGCGCGGCGGGGCGCCCCCTCGCGTGGAGAGACGCTTCCGCTCACGTGGCCCGCGGAATCGTGAGACCGTGGCGCTTCGCGTTCGCCACGGCATCGGGATAGCCTGCGTCGGCGTGACGGAAGATTCCCATCGCCGGATCGTTCGTGAGGACCCGGCGAATGCGGGCGAGCGCCGACGGCGTGCCGTCGGCCACCATGACGACCCCCGCGTGAATCGAATTCCCGATTCCGACGCCGCCGCCGTGGTGGACCGAGACCCACGACGCGCCGGAGACGGCGTTCACCAGCGCGTTCAGGATCGGCCAGTCGGCGATGGCGTCGCTCCCGTCGCGCATCGCTTCGGTCTCGCGGTGGGGCGAGGCGACCGAGCCGCAGTCGAGATGATCGCGTCCGATCACGATCGGCGCATCCACTTCTCCGCGCTCCACCAGGCGGTTCAGCACCTCCCCGAATCGCGCCCGCTCTCCCATGCCGAGCCAGCAGATGCGTGCCGGCAGCCCCTGGAACGCGACCCGCTCCGAGGCGAGCCGGATCCAGCGGTGAAGCGGTTCGTTGTCGGGAAACAGCTCCAGCACCGCGCGGTCGGTGACCGCGATGTCCTTGGGGTTCCCCGAGAGCGCCGCCCAGCGGAACGGTCCCTTCCCCTCGCAGAAGAGGGGCCGGATGAACTCGGGGACGAAGCCCGGAATCTTGAACGCGTCGGTCACCCCCGCCTTCTCGGCCTGCGCGCGGAGGTTGTTGCCGTAGTCGAACGTCACCGCGCCCGCATCCTGAAACGCGCGCATGGCCTGCACGTGGCGCCCCATCGATTCGATGGCGAGCGCGACGTAGCGCTTCGGGTCATCCAGGCGGAGCCGGAGCGCGTCCGCGTACGGCATGCCGCCGGGGACGTAGCCGTTCAGCTCGTCGTGCGCCGAGGTCTGATCGGTGACGAAATCGGGACGCACGCCGCGACGGACCATCTCCGGGAGGAGGTCGGCGGCGTTCCCGACGAGTCCGATGGAGAGGGCGCGGCGTCCCTTCGTCGCCTCCTCGACCCAGCGAAGCGCCTCGTCGAGCGAGCCGGTGCTCTTGTCGACATAGCGGGTCTCCAGGCGCCGCTCCACGCGGTGCGGATCGACCTCGACGGCGAGGCAGACTCCCTCGTTCATCGAGACCGCCAGCGGCTGCGCGCCGCCCATGCCGCCGAGCCCCGCCGTCAGGACCCACTTCCCCTGGAGCGTTCCGCCGCCGTGCTGCCGGGCCGCCTCCGCGAACGTCTCGTACGTGCCTTGCAGAATTCCCTGCGTCCCGATGTAGATCCAGGAGCCGGCCGTCATCTGGCCGTACATCGTGAGCCCCTTCGCCTCGAGCGCGCGGAACTCGTCCCACGTCGCCCACTTCGGCACCAGGAGCGAATTCGCGATGAGGACGCGCGGTGCGTCGGGATGCGTGTTCACCACGCCGACCGGCTTTCCCGACTGGACGAGGAGCGTCTGGTCGTTCTCGAGCGCCCGCAGCGACGCCACGATGGCGTGATAGTCGGGCCAGCTCCGCGCCGCGCGTCCGGTGCCGCCGTAGACAACCAGGTCTTGCGGGTTCTCCGCCACCTCGGGATCGAGGTTGTTCATCAGCATCCGGAGCGCGCCCTCCTGGTGCCATCCCTTGCACGAGCGCTGTGCTCCGCGCGGCGCGCGGATCGGCTCGGCGGGAGGCGTGCCCCTCAGCGGGGCCGGCGCGGATTCGGTGCGGGTCATCGGACAGCTCCTTTCTTCTAGAACGGCGCCACGCCGGCCGCGTCGGCGGCCGAGGCGCTCGCGATCCACGAATCGAGACGCTCGAGATCCTGATCGAGGCGCCGGTCTCCCGTGAGCGGAGGAACGAGCGCGCGAA
>JBBTHR010000139.1:0-15930 GCA_038060295.1 Candidatus Eiseniibacteriota bacterium | reverse complement strand
CGGTTCCCGTGCCGCCGCGCCGCGTGCCGGTCTTCAAGGTCTCGAAGGAACTGAAAGACATCGTCGCCCAGATCTGATTGCCCCCGCGGCGGCGCCGCGGCGCGGGATGCCGCTCCACCCGCCCCGCGGCAGCTTCATGATGAATCAGGGGATAGCGAAACGGGACGCCGCAGGGCGTCCCGTTTCTCATTTCACGGTAGTCGCCGCGATCAGTTGCGACGATCGCGGAGGATCAGGAGCCGGACGAGCGACAGAATCGCCGCCGTCGCGGCCGCCACGTACGTTAGCGCCGCCGCGTCGAGCACCTTCTTCGCCCCCGCTTGTTCCTGAGGCGCCACCAGCCCCAGCGTGTTCAACTGCACCAGCGCGCGCTTGCTCGCGTCGAACTCGACCGGCAGCGTCACGAGCTGGAAGAGCACGCCGAAGGAGAAGAGCACGATCCCCACGTCGAGCAGGCTCACCCCGGCGATCTTCAGGCCGGGCAGGAACATGAGACCGCCGATGATGAAGATCCACGAAAGGCTGGAGCCGATGTTCGCCAGCGGGAAGATGGTCGTCCGGAACCGGAGCGGCGCGTATCCCTCGGCATGCTGGATGGCGTGCCCCACCTCGTGCGCCGCGACCGCCACGCCCGAAATCGAGGCTTCGTGGTAGTTGTGCGGCGAGAGCCGGACTTTCTTGTGAATCGGGTCGTAGTGATCGGAGAGGAAGCCCTGCCCCACCTCGACGACCACGTTGCCGATACCGTTTCGCTGCAAGATCATCTCGGCGATGTCCTTGCCGGTCCGTCCGTTGACGGCGGCGATCTCGCTGTATTTCTTGTACGTCGACTGCACCTTCATCTGGGCGTAGAACGCGAGAATCACGCCCGGGATGAGGAGAATCATCGTCGGATCCCAGAATCCGTACATCTCGTAAACCTCCTTGAGGGTTCCGTGGAACGGCCCGAAGGGCTTCACCCCTTATACTCGGCGAGGGGTTGATCCGTTCCAGGGTCGATACCCATTGAGACTAGCACCGGCCCCCTGGCGATTCAATCGAAGGGAGATTGCCTGACAACGAGTTACGTCGATCTTCGAAGCGACACCGTGACGCGCCCCACTTCGGCCATGCGCCGGGCGATCGCGGAGGCGGAGGTGGGAGACGATGTCTTCGCCGACGATCCGACCGTCCGCGTGTTGGAAGAGGAGACCGCGCGCCTCCTGGGCAAGCAGGCGGCCCTCTTCGTCCCGAGCGGCTGCATGGGGAACGAAATCGCGGTCGCGGTCCAGACAAAGCGCGGCGACCGGATCGCGCTCGCGCCGCACAGCCACCTCGTCCTGGTCGAATCGCGCGCCATCGCAGAGATGATGGGGCGGCGATTCCACATCCTGGAATCGAGCGATCGCGGGCGACTGCGCGGGGCCGACGTGGCGTCGGTCCTGGGGCGCGACGCCGACCGCCCCGCGCTCCTCGAGGCCGAGAACACCTTCAACTGGCACAGCGGCAGCGTCTACTCGCTGGAGGCGCTTCGCGGGCTCCGCGATGCCGCGGCCGCGCTCGGCATTCGCTTTCATCTCGACGGCGCGCGGCTTTGGAACGCGAGCGTCGCCGCGGGCGTGCCTCTCGCCGACTACGCCGCGTGCGCCGACTCGGTGATGGTCTGCTACTCGAAGGGGCTCGGCGCGCCGGTCGGTTCGGCCGTGGCGGGGAGCGCCGCGTTCGTCGAGGAGGCGCGCGCGGCGAGAAAGATGTTCGGCGGCGCCATGCGGCAAGTCGGGATCCTGGCGGCAGGGGCGCTCCATGCGCTCCGCCACCATCGCGAGCGCCTGGTGGACGATCACCGGCGCGCGCGGCGCCTGGCGGAGTCGCTCTCCGAGATCTCCCCGTTCGAGATCGAGCCGGACGACATCGAGACCAACATCGTGATCGCGCGCGCCACGCGGGAGCCGGAACGGATCGGCGCGTTCCTCGACGCCGCCAAGCGACGCGGCGTGCTGGCGCTTGCCTTCGGAGGGCCGGGCGCCTTCCGCGCCATCACGCATCTCGACGTGGACGACGCGGGGATCGAACGCGCGGCCGTCGCGTTCCGCGAGGCGGCGGCGGAAACCTGGGGGAGGGCGGCGTGAACGAGGAACGCGCCGTCGTGGCGGGGACGCTCTACCTCGTCGCGACCCCGATTGGAAATCTCGACGACTTTTCGCCGCGCGGGCAGCGCGTGCTGCGCGACGTCGACGTGATCGCCGCCGAGGATACGCGGCACACCGGGCGCCTGCTCACGCGGTTCGGCATCTCACGACCGCTCGTCTCCTTCCACGATCACAACAAGGACCGCCGCACGCCGGAGCTGATCGATCGGCTCCGCGCGGGGGACGCCGTGGCGATCGTCTCCGACGCCGGCTCGCCCGGCATCTCCGATCCCGCCTTCACGCTCGTTCGCGCCGCCGTGGAGGCGGGGCTTCCGATCGTCCCGGTCCCCGGGCCCTCCAGCGTGCTCTGCGCGCTCGAGGTCTCGGGGCTTCCGACCGACCGATTCGCGTTCGAGGGATTCCTTCCGCGAAAGTCGGGACGGAAGCGGGCGCGCATCGAGGAGTTGCGCGGCGACCCGCGGACCCTCATCTTCTTCGAGTCGCCACACCGGGTTCGCGCCACGCTCGCCGATCTCCTGGCGGGAATGGGCGACCGGCCCGCGTCCGTGTCGCGAGAGCTGACCAAGAAATTCGAAGAGACCCGTCGCGGCCCACTCTCCGCGCTCGTGGCCTGGGCGGAGGAGCGCACGCCGCGCGGCGAGTTCGTGATCGTCTTGGGGGGCGCGCCAAAGACGAAGCGCGGCCGGGACGATGAGCCCGACGAACCCGACGAGCCCGACGAACCCGAAGCGCCCGAAGGCGACGACCCCGGCGCCATGGAGGACGACGAGTGAACAGTTGGAAGGACCAGGGACGTTCCATCATCCGCCCGCTCGCGGGCGTGCTGGCGAAGCGCGGACTGAAGCCCGACCACCTCACGATCGCCGGGCTCGCGTTCTCGATCCTGGCGGCGCTGCTTCTTTCGCGCGGCGATTTTCTCGGTGCCGCCCTCCTGCTCGGACTCTCCGGCCTCTGCGACATGATGGACGGCGACGTGGCGCGCGCCACGGGGACCTCGACCAGGTTCGGCGCGTTCCTCGATTCGACCCTCGACCGGATCGGGGAGGGCGCGCTCTTCGCGGGCCTCGCGGCCTACTACTTCTCGCGCGCGCAGGGCGGCGCGCTCTGGATCCAGGGAGAACTGGAGGCGGGCGCCCGCTGGGGCGACCCCGAGGGCCGCACGATGGCCTTCCTGGCGCTCTCGACCCTCATTCTCTCCTTCATGGTCTCCTACACGCGGGCCAGGGCCGAAGGGCTCGGTCTGGAGTGCAAGGTGGGGGTCATGGAGCGCCCCGAAAGGATGCTCCTCCTCGGCCTCGGAGCCCTTTTGGGACAACGGTTTATGCCCGGAGTGCTGGGGCTCCTCTTCCTTTTGACCCTCGTCACGGTGGGGCAGCGTGTGTATCATGTCCGCCGGTTGACAAGAGGGGATTCATCCGCAAACGGAGGAACGACGACACATGGCTAAGGTTCGCGTCGGCATCATCGGTGTCGGCAACTGCGCGTCTTCGCTGGTTCAAGGGGTGCACTACTACCGGAACGCGAAGGACACCGACTTCGTGCCCGGCCTCATGCACGTCAATCTCGGCGGCTATCACATCAAGGACATTGAATTCAGCGCCGCGATCGACATCGACCGCAACAAGGTTGGCAAGGACCTCTCCGAGGCCATCTACACCTGGCCGAACAACACGTACAAGTTCTGCGACGTTCCCCGCATGAACGTCCCCGTCGCGCGCGGCATGCTGCACGACGGCCTCGGAAAGTACCTCTCGCAGATCATTCACAAGGCCCCCGGCCAGACGGCCGACATCGTGCGCCTACTCAAAGATTCGAAGACGGACGTCGTGATCAACTACCTCCCGGTCGGCAGCGAGGAAGCCACGAAATGGTACGTGGAGCAGATCCTCGGGGCCGGTTGCGCCTTCGTGAACGCCATTCCGGTCTTCATCGCGCGCGAGAAGTACTGGCAGCGCCGCTTCGAGCAGAAGAAGCTTCCGGTGATCGGCGACGACATCAAGTCACAGGTCGGCGCCACGATCGTTCACCGCGTCCTGACGCGGCTCTTCCGGGAGCGCGGCGTGAAGCTGGAGCGGACGAGCCAGCTGAACGTCGGCGGCAACACCGACTTCCTGAACATGTTGGAGCGCGAGCGGCTGGAATCGAAGAAGATCTCGAAGACGAACGCGGTCACGTCGATGCTCGACTACGACCTCGGCGCGAAAAACGTCCACATCGGTCCCAGCGACTACATCGAGTGGCTGGACGATCGCAAGTGGGCCTACATTCGTATGGAAGGCCGCACCTTCGGCGACGTGCCGCTCAACGTCGAGCTGAAGATGGAAGTCTGGGACTCGCCGAATTCGGCCGGCGTCATCATCGACGCCGTCCGTTGCGCAAAGCTGGCGCTGGACCACGGTCTCTCCGGCGCCCAGATCGCGCCGTCGGCCTATTTCAAGAAGTCGCCTCCGGTGCAGATTCCGGACGACCAGGCGCGCGTGATGGTCGAGGAGTACATCCTGAAGTACGGCCAGAAGAGCGCCAAGAAGGCGAAGGCCAAGGCCGAGCCGAAGCGCGGCAAGATCCTCAAGCGTCGCGGCCTGAAGAAGGCGGCGCGGAAGAGCGCGTAGCTCGAAACATATGCCGGGCCTCTTCATCACCCTCGAGGGAATCGAGGGGTCCGGGAAATCGACACAGGCGGGACTGCTCGAATTCTCTCTGAACGTGGAGAAGATTCCGGTCCGCCGGACTCGGGAACCGGGGGGAACCCCTTTCGCCGAGGAAATTCGCAAGCTGGTCTTGAATCTGGGTGAGGAGCCGGTCTTTCCGGAGACCGAGCTCCTCCTTTTTTTAGCGGCCCGCGCGCAGCATGTCCGGACGCTCATCACGCCCGCCCTTAATTCCGGGGAAGTTGTTATATGCGATAGATTTACCGACGCCACGCTAGCCTATCAGGGGGGCGGCCGGAGCGCGGGGATCGCGGAAGTGCGCCGTATGAACGACTGGGCCACCGGGGGGCTTCAGCCCGATCGAACCTTTCTGATCGATATTGCCGTCCAAGAGGGCATCGCGCGCTCCCGCAAACGACAGGGGAACTTTGGGATCGACCGGATCGAACGGGAGGGGCCGGTGTTCTTAGAAAAAGTGAGGGAGGCCTACCTCTCGATTGCCGATAACGAACCGAAACGGATCCGTGTCCTGGATGGGACCAAGCCGGCCGAGGCGCTGGCCGAGATCATCCTGCGTGATGTAAAATCAATGCTGGCCGGCCGGTAACCGCTCCGCACGAAGGGACCCCCAACATGAATCGCAGACAGATCTTCGCGGTTTTCATCCTCGTCACGGCGCTCGTCATGGGCACCTGGGCCGTGGGGCGGGTCCAGGAAACCAGCGACAACACCTACGCCAACATCGAGCGCTTCATCCAGGTGCTGACGAAGGTCCGCGATCATTACGTCGAGCCGGTCACCACCGACAAGCTCATGGATAACGCGATCCGCGGCATGCTGCGGACGCTCGATCCCTATTCGCAATACCTCGACAAGGAAGAGGCCGAACGCCTCGAAACGACCACCCACGGCGCCTTCGGAGGCATCGGAATCTCCATCGGTATGCGGGACAGCTGGGTCACGGTCGTCTCGCCGATCGAGGGGACGCCGGCGTGGCGCGCCGGGATACAGGGCGGCGATCGGATCATCCGCATCGATGGCGCGAGCACCGAGGGTTTCTCCCTCGACGACGCCATGAAGCGGATGCGCGGCGAGAAGGGAACCAAGGTCGTCCTGACGATCTTCCGCGAGGGCCGCGACAAGCCGATGGCCTTCGAGATCACGCGCGACATCATCCAGATCAAGAGCGTCCCGTTCGCGGGCGTCCTGGAGAACGGTATCGGCTACATCCGCCTCTCCAGTTTCTCCGAGAAGAGCCGCGAGGAGATCGACCAGGCCCTCTCGAAGATCGAGAAGCAGAAGGTGCGCGGCCTGATCCTCGACCTCCGCTTCAATCCGGGCGGGCTCCTCTCGCAGGCGGTGGAGGTCTCCGAGGAGTTCGCGCCGCGCGGCAAGAAGATCGTCTACACGCGCGGCCGCGATCCGTCGCAGAACCGCGATTTCATCTCGACCGCCGACCAGCCGCATCTCGGCTATCCGCTCGTCGTCCTGGTGAACCAGTGGACCGCCAGCGCCAGCGAGATCGTCTCGGGCGCGGTGCAGGACCTCGACCTCGGCGTGGTGGCGGGGCAGACGACGTTCGGCAAGGGGCTGGTCCAGACCGTGATCCCGCTCACGCGGAGCGTGCGCGGCCCGAAGCTGAAGCTGACGACCGCCAAGTACTACACGCCGAGCGGGCGCTGCATCCAGAAGGACGAGCAGCTGAAGGACGGAGCGCTGGCCGCGCATGACGAGGAATCTGACGAGGGTGTCCCGGCGCTTCCCGATTCCATGAAGGTGAAGAAGCCGCTCCCCGAGTACAAGACCGAGATGGGCCGCACGGTCTTCGGCGGCGGTGGCATCGCCCCCGACATCGAACTGGACGAGGTGAAGATCCCGCTGCTGGTCCAGGATCTCGAGCAGAAGCAGGTCTTCTTCAAGTTCGCCGTGAAGTACGCGGTGAAGCACAAGGAAGCGCCCAAGGAATACGCCCTCACGCCGTCGATCCGCGACGAGTTCCGCGAGCTTCTTAAGGCGGAAAAGGTGGAGATTCGCGCCGATTCCCTCGTCGCCGTGCAGCGCTGGATTGACACGGGCGTCCGCCGCGAGCTGGCGCGCCGCTACGAGGGAGACGAGCAGGCCTATCGCATCGCGATCAGCGACGACGAGCAGGTCCGCTCGGTCATGTCTCTCTTCGACCAGGCGCCGACCCTGCCGAGGCTCCTGGCGCTCGCCACCGAGAAGAGCAAGGCCAAGGCGCTGGCGGCGCGGACGAAGGAGCCGGCGGTCCGCTAGGTTCCGCTCGAGTCCGATCGCATGCACGCCGGCCCGCTTCGTCTCGAGGGGAAGATGCTCCTCTCTCCGCTCTGCGGCGTCACCGACTCGCCATTCCGCAATCTGGCGCGCCGTCACGGCGCCTCGATGGTCTTCTGCGAGATGACCTCGTCGGACGGCCTGGTGCGGAAGAATCCGAAGTCGTTCGAACTTCTGGAATATCGCCCCGAGGAGCGGCCGATCGGTGCGCAGCTCTGCGGCTCCGAGGCGACGGTCATGGCGGACGCCGCGCGGATGTGCGAGGCGCTTGGATTCGACTCCGTCGACCTGAACTACGGCTGTCCCGTCCGAAAAGTCGTCGCTCGCGAGGCGGGGGCGGCCATGCTTGTCGATCTCGACCGGCTGGAGCGGGTGACCTCGGCGGTCGTGAACGCCGTCTCCCTTCCCGTGACCGCGAAGATCCGGATCGGGTGGGATAAGAACTCGGTGAATGCGCATCAGGTGGCGCAGGTGCTGGAGCGCTCCGGCGTGAAATGGATCACGGTCCACGCGCGAACCCGGACCGAGAAGTTCTCCGGACCGGCCCACTGGGAAGTGATCAAGCAGGTGAAGGAGGCGACGAGCCTCCCGGTGATCGGGAACGGCGACGTGAAGACTCCCGAGGACGCGAAGCGGATGGTGGACGAGACCGGCTGCGACGGCGTGATGGTCGGACGCGGCTCCTTCGGCAATCCGTGGCTCTTCGGTCGGGCGAACCGGCTTCTGGCGGGGCTAGATCCCGGCCCCGAGCCGACGCCGCGGGAGCGGATCGAGACGGCGATCGCCCACCTTCACGATATCGCGGTGAAGAAAGGCGATTACGCCGGGACCCTCATGCGGAAGCACATCGCGTGGTACGTCCGCGGCTTCTACGACAACTCGACCCTCTGCCGCGAAGTGAATCAGGCTAAGACGAACGCGGAGGTCGAGGAGCTTCTCCGGCGCTATCTCGACAAGATCGAGCGGGCGCCGGTGGCTTATGCTTCGCCGTCGAACGGCGATTCGGGCGCCGACGACGCCGACGACGCCGGCGCGGCCGGCGCGAACTGACCGCGCGCGCGCCCGCACGCCCTGTAGCACCGACCACGAACGAGGGACCCCGACCATGGACCGCGCGCGCCTCCGCCGTCTCCTGGGAGACGTCCGCCGCGGCCGCCTCTCTCCCGCCGATGCGCTCGAGGCGCTGACCACCCTCCCCTTCGAGACCGTCGGCGACTCGACCGTGGACCATCATCGCGGCTTGCGGCAGCACCTCCCCGAGGTCATTCTTTGCGAGGGGAAGACCCCCGCCCAGTGCGTCGCGATCGCCGGCGCGATCGTGGCGCGAAGCGGGCGTTGCTTGGCGACGCGGGCGAAGGAGACGCAGGCGCGCGCGCTGGTGGACGCGTTCGGGGAGGCCGCGCGGTGGAACGAGACGGCGCGAACGGTCGTGCTGGAGTCGCGGGGGTCGCGCGGGCGTGGTGGGGTGCGGCACACCGGGGCGCGGCGCGGTGGACGCGGCGGCTCCGTGCTGGTCGTGAGCGCGGGCACCTCCGACGGGCCAGTGGCCGAGGAAGCGGTGGTGACGCTCGAGTTCATGGGAACTCCGGTGACGCGCGTGAGTGACGCGGGTGTCGCCGGAATTCATCGGCTCCTGAGCCACCTGCCGGCCCTTCGGGAGGCCTCGGCGGTGGTGGTGGTCGCCGGTATGGAAGGGGCACTGGCGAGCGTCGTGGGAGGGCTGACGGACCGCCCTGTGATCGCTGTGCCGACCAGCGTCGGCTACGGAGCTTCGTTCGGCGGGTTGGCCGCCCTCCTGGGGATGCTCAATGCCTGCGCGGCGGGCGTGACCGTGGTGAACATCGACAATGGATTCGGCGCGGGCTATGCCGCCGGGGTGATCGCGGGGCAGTCGCGGCCGACGCGGGTGGCGAAGCGGGCACGAACGACGAAACCAGCGCGGCCGGTGAGATCCGCGAAACCGACGAGGCCGGCGCGGAACAGGAATTCGAGGAAATCGAAATGAACATCGTCTACTTCGACTGCGTGGCCGGCGCCGCCGGCGACATGATTCTCGGCTCCCTGGTGGCGCTCGGCGCGCCGCTCGCGGAGATCGACAAGCGGCTTCGCGCCCTCCCGCTCGACGGCTTCACCCTTCGCGAGGCGCGCGTGGAGCGGCACGGCTTCGAGGCGTTTCAGTTGCAGGTCGAGACGCAAGACACGAAGAAGCACCGCCACTACCCCGAAATCGTCCGGATGCTGGAAGGGGGCCGCCTTCCCGAGCGGGTCTTCCGTCGCGCGTCGGCCACGTTCGAGTTGCTGGGTAACGCCGAGGCGGCCGCGCACGGCGTGCCGATCGAGAAGGTCCATTTCCACGAGGTCGGCGCCATCGACGCGATCGTCGACATCGTCGGCACCGCGTGGGCGCTGGAACTCCTCGATGTGGAGCGCTGCCACGCGTCGGCCATTCCGCAGGGACGCGGCTTCGTCCGCGCGGCGCACGGCGTGCTCCCCGTGCCCGCGCCGGCGACGCTCCGGATCCTGGAAGGTGTGGCGGTGCGGATGACCGAGATCGAGGCGGAGCTGACGACGCCGACCGGCGCCGCGCTCTTGAAAGCGCTCTGCGATACGATCGGCGATCCGGTCGGGATCCGCCCGCGCCGCGTCGGCGTGGCGACCGGCACCCGCGAGCTGGCCGAACGGCCGAACGTGATCCGCGCGATCTTGGGCGAACCGTTGGCAGGCGAGGGAGCCGGATCGGTCGAGGTCCTGGAAACGACGATCGACGATATGAATCCGCAGCTCTACGGACATCTCACCGATTCGCTCTTCGAGAGCGGGGCAGCGGAAGTATTCCTGACGCCCGTGCAGATGAAGAAGGGGCGCCCCGGCGTTTTGGTCACCGCGCTTTGCGATCCGCGCCGGAGCGATGCGGTTTTGGCGCGGCTATTTGCGGAGTCCTCCACGATCGGTGTTCGCATCCGGCGCGAAGGGCGCGCGGAATTGCGGCGCACGATCAGCGAGGTCGAAACGCCGCTGGGGCGCGTCCGTGTGAAAACCGCGATCCTTCCGAACGGGGAGGAGCGTCGCGTTCCCGAGTACGACGATCTCCGCCGCCTGGCCAAGGAGCATGGCCGTCCCCTGATCGAGATCATGGATGAGGTGCGCGCGGCCCTTCATGAAAGCGAGCGCGCCGGGACGTGATTCGTCTTTCCGCCGTCGAGGCGGCGCCGCGCGGCGCTGCCCGGAGTGCCAAGCCCGCCGTCGGCCCGATCGATCTCACGATCGAGCGGGGCGAGCGCCATCTGATCCTCGGCGCGAATGGAGCGGGGAAGACGACGCTCTTGCGTGTGCTGGCGGGGCTGGTTCCGCCGCGCGCGGGGAACGTTTTGTGGGAGTGGATTGGCGACGGGCGGCCCGCGGCCATGGAGGGGGTGATCCTCTGGCCCCACGTCGCGGCGCTTTTCGAGACTCCCGATCCGCAATTCCTCGGTGAAACCGTCGCCGCCGACATCGCGTTCGGACTGGAAGGGCTGGGACTCTCCGCCGCCGACCTTCGCGCGCGCGTCGACGAATCGCTCCGGTCGTTCGGACTCTCCGCGTTCGCCTCGCGCGATCCGCGAACGCTGAGCGCCGGAGAGAAGGCCCGCGCGCTTCTGGCCGCGGCGCTCGCGGCGCGTCCCTCGTGCCTGCTGCTCGATCAAACGCTGGCCCATCTCGACCCGGGCTCCCGCCGCGCGCTCGAGACGCGGCTGACGCGCGACGCCGAGGCAGGGGACTTCGCGATCGTTCGCGCGCATCAGGAGGCGGAGGCGCCCTTCGAGGGGGAGCGGCTTCATCTCTTGGAGCGCGGACTTCTTTGCGGGGCTGACGAATTGAATGGCGACGCCGTTCGTGCGGCGCGGCGCTTGCCGCTGCCGCTGGCGCTTCGGGTGTCGGCGGCGCTGGAGGCGCGCGGCATCTGGCGTGGACCGCTGGCGACCGATCTTCCGGGGCTCCTGGGAGAACTGAGAATTCTGCAGAACTCGTTTGCAACGCCGGAGACCGAGGGCGGCGCCCGGACCGCCGTCGAGGCACGCCGGAGTGGCGCCGCTGGCCCGCGCCGCCGCGCCCCGCGGGAGGCGGCCTTCGCGCTCCAGTCGGTCGCGTGGGGCCCCGGCAACGCGGCGCCGCTCTTCGAGATCTTCGACCTCGAGGGTGCGCGCGGCGAGATCGTGGCCTTGGTCGGGCGAAGCGGTTCGGGGAAGAGCAGTCTCTTGAGAATTCTCGGTGGTCTCGAGACTCCGCGCGAGGGCGTGGCGTGGCGGGCCGAGCCGCGTGGCGAGCGCGCGCCGGCGGCGGTGCTGGCGATGGAGTATCCCGAACGGCAACTGATCGGGCGGACGGTGGCCGAGGATGTCGCGATGGCGCTCTGGGTCGCCGGCGCGCCGCGCGCGGAGCGGGAGAGGCTGGCGGCCAGGGCGCTCGTCTCGGTCGGTCTGTCGGCGGAGCGGTTCGCCTTACGAATTCCCGCGACGCTCAGCGAAGGGGAGAAGCGGCGTGTGGCGCTGGCCGGGCTGATGGCCGAGCCGGCGCAACTCCTCCTTCTCGACGAGCCGACCGCGGGGCTCGATCCCGAGGGACGCCGCGCCCTTCGCGCCGCGCTCGACGCGCTTCGCGCGCGGGAGCGGACGGTGATCCTGGCGAGCCACGACCTTGATTTCGTCCACGCGGTCGCCGATCGCGTCATCGTCCTGGCGCGCGAGGAGGGCGAAACCGCCCGCATCGTCGCGGACGGGGCGCCGAGCGAGGTCTTCCGCGACGCGGCGGTCTTGGCGGAGGCGGGGCTTCCCGCGCCCGACGTCGTGATCTTGGAAGACGCGCTTCGCGCGGCCGGACTTCTGGACGACGCGGCGCCGCGCGACGCCGACTCCCTCGTGGAGCAGGTGGCGCAAGGCCGCGCTCCCGCTCGTTTCCCTGCCGCCGCCCGCACTCCGGCCACCGATGTCGGAGCAGGCGCCGCGTAACGCCGGGGGCGGCGTGAAGGGCCGCTCCCGCCAATCGCCGCGCACCACAAGGGCGGCAGGCGCTCCCGGGACGCGGGGAGCCTCCGCCATGCGGCCGGCTCGATTCCGCGCGGCGCTCGTGGTCGTCGCCGCGCTCGCCTTCGCGCTCCGCCTCCTCTACCTCTCCGGCGCCGCGCAGAGTCCCCTCTACCAACATCCCGCCCTCGACGGGCGCGTGAACGACGAGGCCGCGCGGGCGCTGGCGCGCGGGGTGGCGGAGCCTGGTATTTCGGTGGGCGGCATGGCCACGCACGATGCCGGCGCGCCCCAACCCTATTTCAGGCCTCCGGGGTATGCGCACTTCCTCGCGATGGTCTACAAGGTCGCGGGGCACGATCTCCACGCCGCGCGCGTGGCGCAGGCTGGCGTCGGGGCGATGGCCGTGCTTCTGCTTGGGCTCCTGGGCGCGTCGCTCTGGGATGCCCGCGCCGGAGTTGCAGGCGCGCTTCTCGCCGCGCTCTATGGTCCCGCCATCTACTTCGACGGTGAGCTCGTCTCGGCATCGCTGGAATTGGCGCTCGCGGCGCTGGCGCTTTGGCTCCTGGTGGAAGGGGAGAAGCGGCGGAGCGCGGCGTGGCTCGGCGCCGCGGGGCTTGCGCTCGCGGCCGGGGTGGTGACGCGGCCGACGGTGCTCCCGTTCGCGGCCGTCGCGGTGGTCTGGCTCCTCTGGCGCCGCCTGCCGGCGCACGCCGTCGCCCTCTTCGTTGCCGCGGCACTCTCGCTCCCCGTGGCCGCTACGATCCGAAACGCGGTCGTCGCGCGCGACCCCGTCTTCGTTGCGTCTCAGGGCGGTATCAACTTCTACATCGGGAATCACGCACGGGCCGACGGCACGACGCCGAGCGTCCCCGGGCTCGGCTCCGGCGTGACCGCCACGTACGAGGCGCCCTTCCGCGAAGCGTCGCGCCTGGCGGGGCGCCCGCTCCGTGCTTCGGAGGTCTCGGCCTTCTGGTTCTCGCAGGGGCTCCAGTTCTGGCGCGATTATCCGCGCGAGGCTGTGGCGCTCTACGCGAAGAAACTCGCGATGGTCTGGAATCGGCGCGAGTTGCCGAACACACAGGATCAGGCGTTCTTCGCGCCGTTTCACTCGTGGCTGTTTCGAGGGCCGTGGCTCCCAGGGTTCGCGCTGCTCGCGCCGATCGCGCTGGTGGCGGCGTGGTTCGAACGGAAGCGCGCCACGCCGCTACTTCTCTTCGGCGCGTCGCTCACGGCGGTGACGGCGGCCTTCTTCGTCTGCGATCGCTTCCGGCTGCCGCTGGCGGTGGTGGTCGTTCCGCTCGCGGGGCGGGGCGTGCTTGGGGCGTGGGATGCGTGGCGTGCTGGGCGGGGGGGGAGCGGAGTTGAAAGTGCAATGCGGCCGCGCTGGCTGCTGGTCACGACCGCGCTGCTCGTGGCGACGGCCGCGCTCGTCTGGCTTCCGTTCCCTCGCTGGCAGAAGACGGAGGAGGGGATGTCGTGGTTCCGGCTCGCCACGGCGTACGATCAGGCGCGCGATAGTCGACAGGCCGCGCGATCGTATCTCCTGGCGGAGCGTGCCGGACTCCAGACGCCGGAGTTCTTCAACAACTACGGCCTCGTCGCGCTTCGTGAAGGGGACCTGAACACGGCCGGCGATCGCTTCCGTCGCGCCATCGCGCTGGAACCTTCGCACGGCCCGGCGCTCGCCAACCTGGCCGAAGTCTACATGCGCCAGGAGGCGTGGGTCATGGCGGCGGGCGCCTACAGCGCTGCCGCCGGAGCGATTCCGGAGCGCGCGCCGGAACTGCTGACGAATGCCGGGATTCTCTTCCAGCGGGCAGGGCGCGCTGACGCGGCGCGAATGGCGCTCGTCGGCGCCCTCGCTGCGCGCCCCGGCTTTGAGCCGGCGGTCGATGCGCTGCGAGCGCTCGGGCCCGAGCGTTAACCACGGCGGCATTCCTCCAAGGAGAGGGACCCAATGCCCGAGAAACGGACTTCACCTCGCGCGCCAGCGCTCTTCGTCTATGGAAGCCTGATGCAGCGGAAGTACTGGCGAAGTGTCGTGGGCGCGAAGGCCGCTGCCGCGATCCGTATCGCTCCCGCACGGCTCCGCGGCTGGAAGCGGTGGTGGAATGGTGTGCGTCCCTCCTACGGCGGCGCCGTGCTGAATCTGAAGCGCGACTCGGAACGTCATCTCTGGGGTGGTGTCGTGGAGGGGCTGAGCGAGGAAGCGTGTGCGCGGCTCGACGAACAGGAGCGCTCGCACCTTCCGCGGGCACGGGTTGTAGTGGTGACGGCGCGCGGACGGCGGATATGGGCGTACTGCTACCGGCAGCGGGTGCGCGGGCCGGAACGGAGGCCCGCGGCGGGTTACGTGACCGCGGTGCGCGCGGGGGCGAAGGCGCTGGGGACGACCGTATCGCGGGATGTGGAGGTGGATGTGGCGCGGCTATCTCTGCGAGTCCGCCGTGCCTCTCGCGGCCCAAGGTGACGGTCTGCAAAGTCTTTTGAGGTGATTTTCACCGATTTGAGAGCCGGTCCTCGAGTTCCTGGGCAAGTCCGGGGTGATTTGTGTCAAGTTAGGTGGCGCGTACGTGAACCAGGCGCCATGCCTGGCATTCCCACAGGGGAACATAGGAGTCCGAACGTGAAAGCACCAGCCAGCATCGAGACCGAACGGCTATTGCTCAGACGCCCGCGGCCCGATGATGCCGTTTCAATTTTCGAACGCTACGCGAGCGATCCGGACGTGACGCGCTTTCTGGGTTGGCGGAGGCATGAATCCCTCGCAGACACCGAAGCGTTTCTGGGGTTTAGCGATGCCGAGTGGGAGCGCTGGCCGGCGGGGCCTTACCTCATCTTGTCGCGCCGCGACGGCGTGCTCCTTGGAAGTAGCGGGCTTGCGTTCGATGAGCCACATCAAGCCGCGACAGGCTATGTGCTGGCGAAAGACGCGTGGGGGCGAGGCTACGCCACCGAAGCACTCCAGGCGATGGTTGACGTCGCATCCCGTGTCGGCGTGCGAAGGACCTATGCTCTTTGTCATCCGGACCATCGTGCGTCGTGGCGTGTGCTCGAGAAGTGCGGATTCGAACGGGAAGAAGCGCTGGGTCGCCAGGCGGAGTTCCCGAATTTGGAGCCGGGTACGCTACTTGACGTGTTGTCTTACGCAACATCGATCGAAGGCTGAGGCGCATGCGCCATAAGCCGATGGAACCATTCGCATGAAGGCAATGGATTCAGAGAAGCAGACCGAGTATCTCATCGCCTGCCTGGCGCCCAAGCGTGGCGAGGCCATCCTGGACCTCGGCTGCGGCACCGGAAGAGAGCTGGAGCGAATACTTCGCCTCGGCACGGCCGGAATGGTTGTTGGCATCGATACCTCCCCGAAACAGCTGGGGGTCGCGGCCAAGCGTCTCAGGCGGTACGTGGCGAAGGGAAAGGCGCAGCTCCTCATCGGGGATGCCGGAAAGCAGTTGCCGTTCCCGTCGCGCAGCTTCCACGCCGTGTATTCCGCCGAATTGATGGAGTGCATTCCAGAGGCGAAGCGCAGGCATCTCCTTCGGGAGATCCACCGCGTGCTCAAGCCCGGCGGCCGAGTTCTGACAGAACACACCGACTGGGATACCCAGGTGTGGAATGCAATCGATCGAACGCTCGAGCGAAGACTCGTTCACGCATTCTGCGACTGGACGCAGGGCTGGATGGAGTCGTCAGATGGCTGGATGGGTCGTAGGCTCCCGGCACTCTTCCGGCGATCAGCGCTGTTCAAGAACGTCGAAGTGAGTGCATACGTGTTGACCAACGATCGGTACGAACCAGGATTCTTCGGGTACGAGCGGAGCCAGGACTTCAGAGCGTTGGCGAAGAAAGCAAAGG
>JBBTHR010000138.1:0-19308 GCA_038060295.1 Candidatus Eiseniibacteriota bacterium | reverse complement strand
CCCTCTACACTAAACTTCCGGGGGGTCAGTGTCTCACTCATGTTGGCAGAGAGGGGAACGCTCGCATGCTTCGGTGCCAGCAAGATCCTGATGTCGCCGACGTCCGAATTGGGACCCGTGGACCCACAACTTGTGTATTCGGGCGATAATGGAAGCAGATCTAGGTATTCAGTGTTCAACGTCCTAAAGAGCTACCGAGACCTTTTCGATCGCGCCGTGAAAACGAAAGGCAACCTGCAACCATTTCTACAGCAATTAGATAGATACGATGCCAAGGAAATACAAGAGTGCCAGTCGGAACTCGATCTGACCAAGGACATCTCTCTCAGGGCCCTATCAACTGGGATGATGGCCGGCAAGTCACGCGCTGCGATTCTGAAGAACATTCAGGTGTTCCTCTCGCCGGTCAAGACGAAGTCTCACGGAAGAGCCATTTACGCCGATGAGGCTTCCAAGTGCGGTCTGAATGTAGAGATACAGGACCTCACCAGTGAGGTGTGGGGAATTTGCTACGAGGTATACATTCGCATGAATCAATTTTGCTCTCTGAATGCATCCAAGTGCGTGGAGACCGCAGATCATGGGTACAATGCGCCGCCAGTGCGAAAGGGGGAAGACGATGACTAGCACAGGGCCTTCACCCGACAAGCGCCGGAGCGAGCAGGTGGAGCGCCTCAGGACTCGGCTGGAGGAAACGCGGAAGCAGTACGAAGAGATGAAGAAGGAAATAGCCCCATTCACACAGAAGCGGCGATTGATGAGGGTACCCACCAATGGGGAGTGGAGAGAGACCACGGACCTAGACCGCTAGACTGAGACGCAACCGGGCCGCGCTGAAGTTCGCGCGGCCCTTTTATTGGTTGACAATGCTTGATCGCTCAAGCATAATTACGCTCATGAACAAGCTATCGAACGCCCGCCGCGCACAGATCGTACGGGCCCTCGTCGAGGGCAATTCGATCCGCGCTTCCTGCCGCATGACCGACACCGCCAAGGGGACCGTTCTCAAGCTCCTGGTGGACCTCGGCCGCGCCTGCTCTGAGTACCAAGACACGACCCTTCGGAATCTCCCTTGCAAGCGTCTCCAGCTTGACGAAATCTGGTCCTTCGTGGCCGTGAAGGAAAAGAATCGACCTGAGCGCGAGCGTGGTTCCTACGGGCGCGGAGACATTTGGACGTGGACAGCGATCGACGCCGACACCAAGCTTGTCCCCTCATGGTTCGTCGGGACGCGAGACGGCGGTAGTGCCTCTGTTTTCGTGGACGACTTGGCGTCGCGTCTTACGGGTCGGGTGCAGATCACCAGCGACGGCCTCAAGGTCTACCTAGCTGCCGTCGAGGATGCCTTCGGGCGGGACGTTGATTACGCGATGCTCCAGAAGCTCTATGGGGCGACGCCTGACGCGGAAATCCGGTACTCCCCGGCCAAGTGCATCGGGTGCCGCCGCGAGGCCGTCATGGGGAGCCCCGATCCGGCGCACGTCTCCACTAGCTTCGTCGAGCGCCAAAATCTCACCATGCGAATGAGCATGCGCCGGTTCACGCGGCTCACGAACGCCTTCTCGAAAAAAGTTGAGAACCTAGAGGCGGCCGTGGCGCTCCACTTCATGCACTACAATTTCGGGCGGATTCACCAGACATTACGAGTCACGCCTGCCATGGAAGCCGTGGTTGCCGATCACGTCTGGTCGGCCGAAGAAATCGCGGGCTTGCTCGACTCAAAATGACCCACTACCCGTCTGTGCGGCACATTGCATTGTGCATCGGCGGGTTTCCGACGCGTTGTATTGTGCATCGGCGGCCTGGCCTTCGGGGGCGGTAACCACCCGAGCCCTCGCATGCCTCCCCGCAGGTGTTCGGTGGCACGCTTTGTGCTTTATGCCTCGCGTCACTCTAGGACCCGAGACGCCCCACACACCCCGCCTCACATCCCGCCCAAGGCCGATTCGCAGGTCCCAGCGCCAGTCTCCAGCTTCTCATCCAGGGTTTGCAGTTCTCGAACCGCTCGTCTCTGTGGGGATGATGAGCCAAGGAGGGTCTCGATCATGTTCGCTCGTCTCTTCTATCGGAAGTCGTGCGCTTCTCCGAACACAGCGGTGGCGACGTTGGCGGGTCTGCTGCTGGCCGCATGTCTTGTGGGCCCCGCGGCCGCCCAGTCGCGCGACCAAGTTGTCGCCAGCGTCCTGATCGCTTGGGGCGAGATGCCGAGCCAGAGTCTGATCGACACATGGACCAATCCTTTGTGGTTCGGCAAGCCCGCCAGTGACGTCGTGGGGATGGCGCGGGAGCATGCGAAATGGATGCGCGACAACCCCGGCAAGCGCGACGAGGTGGTCCGCCGCGCGTTTCAGGTCGCCTACGGGCGCGATCCCAGCGCGGGCGAGGTGGACTGGCACGGCCGCAATCAGATCGAGACGCTCAAGACCTTCAATGACATGGTGAATGGACACCGCGACTGGATCCGCAAGGAGCAGGGAGAGCGTCGCGGCGTCATCGAGCGCGCCTACCGTACGGCCTTCAACGCTTCCCCGGACCAAGCAGACCTGGCCGACTGGGACCAGTCCCTTTCGCGCACGGGCATGCTCTACTCCGAGGTGGTCAAGTCACTGCGCAACATGGTTAGGAAGGAGCGCTCGACGCAGCTCGGCGAGGTGGATTCGCGACTGGCCGGCCTGGGCTGGACCCCATCCCTGTTCACCGACCAGATCAGCTTCATCCTCCCGACGTTCGCGGCGCCGCTCAACAACGCGTCGCCCCTCGCGAACGTGACGCCCCTCGCGAACGTGACGCCACTCATCGGCAACAACGGCAGCCAACTCTTCCTCGGCAGCGGCGACGCCCTGACCCAAGTGAGCCCGCTCATCTCGGGCGACCTGCGGCTGCTCGTGCCGACCACCGGGTTCAGCACCATGGCGGGGACGGGCTCTCTGTTCCCGGATGCGCCCGCACCGGTCGTGTCCGCCCCTCCGACACCGCCGCCCGCTCCGCCCAGCGTGCCGCCCATCGTCGGGCGCGTTGGGGACGACGCTCCTGCCGCCAACCCCGCCGGCGTGACGTTCGGCGGGCAGACTATCTACGGTTGGGGCAACGGTGTGACAAACGTCTTCACCGGGGATTTTGACGGCGACGGGAAGTCCGACATCGGCGTGACCGGCACCGACCAGGACGGCGATCGCAATTGGTACATCCGCTATGGCGACGGCAAGGGGAACTTCGGTCGCCAGACCGCCTTCGCGTGGGGCAATGGCGTGACGAACGTCTTCACCGGTGACTTCAACGGCGACGGCAAGTGGGACATCGGCGTGACCGGCATCGCGCAGCAGAACGATCGCAATTGGTACATCCGCTACGGGGACGGCAAGGGCGGCTTCGGCAGCCAGACCGTCTACTGGTGGGGGAACGGCGTGACCAACGTCTTCACCGGGGACTTCAACGGCGACGGCAAGTGGGATATCGGCGTGACCGGCACCACCCAGCAGAACGATCGCAATTGGTACATCCGCTACGGGGACGGCAAGGGCGGCTTCGGCAACCAGACGGCCTACTGGTGGGGGAACGGCGTGACCAACGTCTTCACCGGTGACTTCAACGGCGACGGCAGGTGCGACATCGGGGTGACCGGCACCGCCCAGCAGAGCGACCGCAGCTGGTACGTCCGCTACGGGGACGGCAAGGGCGGTTTCGCCAACCAGACGGTCTACGGCTGGGGCAACGGCGCCACGAACGTGTTCACCGGCGACTTCGACGGAAATCGAAAGTGGGACATCGGCGTGACCGGCACGCGTGACCAGCCCGATGGGCAGTGGTACATCCGCTACAACGGCGGCACGTCGGTTCGGTCGGCCTCGCGGAGGTATCGGTGAGCGCGCGTCGCACGCTCACCATCGCGGCGACCGTGTTGGTCATGGGGGGGCTCGTCCAGCCCCCCTTGGCCGCGGCGCAGTCGAACAACGGCGTCTACGGCGGTTATGTGGCGAGCAGCGACTGGTTCCGCTCCATGCGGCAGGGCGCTGCGAACATCGCGATGCTTCGCTCGCTTGCGCATGGCGGCGCCGCGACGAGTCCGGGGCAGATCCCGGCCGACTACGTGGAGGTCGCGGGAAAAATCGGTTTCGCGGGCGGCGCCAATCCATTCCCGGGCGGGCGTCTTCCCGACCTGCGAATCACGGCGACCGAGCCCCAAAGGGACGAGGTCGAGCGCGCACCGTTCGTGGCCAAGGACGGCACGTTCTATACCGTGCTGCGGCGGGGTGTTTCCTACGACGTGAGTTGGATGTACTACTTCGGCGGCCGCGAGTCGTGGAACCGAATCGACGTTGCCCCGGACGGTCCGCGCCAGCGGAGCGTGGAGCTGATCTTCGGCGCGCCCGGTTCGGTCGCCCCGGCCCCGGCTTCGGGGCCCGCAAGCCCGGCCCCGGATTCGACGACGCCGACTGCCGCTGCCGGGTCGGTTGGGGTGCCGCCGCCGCCGGCGATTCCGTCGGATGGCGCGCCCGCGGAGGAGCGGCTGTCGAGCGGCGCCCACGCGGATGTGATGCTTGACCGCGGAGGTGTGGCCATCGTCAGGGCGGTAGCGGGCGCCTCCTCTTACGACACCTATCGGCTCGAGGTTCCGCCCGGTCTCGCCCGGCTAGCGGTGAGCGTCGCCGGAGGCGGCGCCGATTTAGATCTCGCGCTGAAGGCCGGCTCCGAGATCGCTTCCTACGGTGAAGGTGGGGATTGCGACTTCCGGGACTTCAGCCCGGAGCCGAATCCTGCTTGCGTTCTCGATCGTCCGGCTCCCGGCACGCTCTTCATCGACGTGGTGAATCTCGGTTCCGCCGGCGCTGAATACGCACTACGCGTGACATCCACCAACACCAAGGCAAAGGCGGCGCAGAAGTCCAGCCGCTCGCCCATTTCCCCGTCATCCGCCTCGAGCGTGCCGCAGTCTCGCGTGTCGTCCATGGCTTCGATCACGGAAGAGGAGGCGGACTTTTTCGACACCGCCGGTCTGCCCGAGCCGCCGCAAAGCTTTAGGCATCAGCTCCTCTGGGACAAGATCCGCAGCGCGACGACCGCACCCCTCAAGGCCGAGGCTCACGCGTCGCTCGCCGCATACTACGGAGACGGGGGAGACGCGGAGCGGGCCGCGAAGGAACGGCGGAAGGCCGATTTCTGGAATGGCGTGAGGCGCTGAAGCCGAGGGCGGCATACTGCCGATAACACTGAACGCACTAGGCTCTTACGGGGGCCTAGCTTTGCCCCCCCCGGGGTCCGGCCAAAGCCGGACGTCGGGGTTTTATTTTCTGGGAGATTGGGATACCGCGCCCATAGGGAGGCAATACTCGCCTTCCTGCCTCCTGGGGCAGAGGCATAGTACGACCGTGCATTGAATTATAGCGATAATCGCTTGACAGACGATTATCCAGAATATACAGTACAACCATGAAAAGAGGACTGGGACAGATCGAGCGGCTGTTGTTCGCCTACGTGCAGATGCGGGGAACGTCAACCGTGCGCGCGGGCGAATTGGTCGGCCCGTTGCAACTCTCCCCACCCCGTGAACGCAATCTGCTCAGCCGGTTGGCGAAGGCCGGATTGATCGCTCGAGTGTGGCGCGGCTTATACCTCGTGCCGCCCAAACTTCCGCTGGGTGGGCGATGGAGTCCGGACGAGACGCTGGCCGTGAACACGCTGATGAAGGAGCTCGATGGGCGTTACCAGATATGCGGCCCGAACGCGTTCAACCGTTATGGATTCGACGAGCAAATTCCCAACCGCGTGTACGCCTACAACGACCGACTTTCCGGCGAGCGCACGATCGGGGCGGTGGCGCTGACGTTGATCAAGGTGGCGGCCGAACGGCTGGGCGACGTGGAGAGGGTCGAGACGGCAGACGGCGAGAGGGCGGTTTACGCGTCGCGCGCGCGGACTCTGGTGGACGCGGTGTACGACTGGTCACGGTTCAACAGTCTGCCCAGGGCATTCGGTTGGATCCGGGCCGACCTGGCCGCCGAACGGGTCGGCGCGGCGGAGCTGGTCCGAGTCACCCTTCGCTACGGCGACGTCGGCACGATCCGTCGCATGGGTGCGCTTCTCGATCGAGTAGGCGTGGCCGCCGCGCTGTTGCGGAAGCTGGAGCGGGCGCTCAAGCCTTCCTCGAGCCTCATCGCGTGGAACCCCGTGCGGCCGAAGCGTGGGACGGTCGACCGGCGCTGGGGCGTCGTGTGGAACGATCGTGCCTGAAGCGGCGCCGATCCGGTTACACGAAGACCCCGCGCTGTTCCGGGAGGCCGTGAACTACACGGCGGCAGAAACGGGATTCGTCACCCGCCTCATCGAGAAGGATTATTTCTGCACCGTGCTCCTCCAGTACCTGACGGGGGCCGGGTGCGGGCTCGTCTTCAAGGGCGGCACCTGCTTGGCGAAGGTGCACGCGGGGTTCTACCGCCTGAGCGAGGACCTCGACTTCTCCATCCCGACACCGGTCGATGCGTCTCGTGGCGCGAGGAGCCAGTTTGCCGCAGAGTCGAAATCTGCGGTCGCCAAGATCCGAGAGCGGTTGCCCGGTCTCCGCGTCATCACCGCGCTCACCGGCGCGAGTGACTCCACCCAGTACACCGCCGTCGTCGGCTACACTTCGCTGCTCAGCCGCCAGGAAGAGACCATTAAGATCGAAGTCGGCCTGCGCGAGCCACTGCTGACGCCCGCCATCCCGGGTGAGGCACGGACGCTCTTGCGCGACCCGATCTCCAGCTCGCCGCTGGCGCCGGTCCTGACCGTGCTGTGCCTTTCGCGAGTGGAAGCGATGGCCGAGAAGCTGCGGGCGGCGCTGTCCCGCCGTGAGGCTGCCATCCGCGACTACTACGACATCGATCACGCGGTCCGCCGGCTAGACCTTCGCGTGCTGGAGCCGGAGCTGGTCGCACTGGTCCGGGAGAAGCTGGCCGTGACCGGCAACGACCCGGTGGAGGTTTCGCCGGCCCGACTTGCCGCGCTGCGGCCGCAACTCGAGTCGCAGCTGAAAGCCGTGCTCCGCGCCAAGGACTTCGCTGAGTTCGATCTGGAGCGGGCCTTCGCCACCGTGGCCGAGGTGGCGGCCGCGCTCGGCCGAACCCCATGATCGCCGAGTGACGTAACCGCCAGTGACATAACCGCCGGTTGACTGTAGCCCCGCGCGTTCCTATTCTCGCGCGGTGCATCCGGCCCCGAAGCGCCTGCTCTCCCTTTGCGCCGTCGCCCTGCTGATCGGCCTTCTTGGGGGGGGCCGCCCCGCGCGCGCGAGCACGCTTCCTTACATCCCGCTCGATCACTGGTCGACGCCGCTCATCACCGAGGCGATCGGCCGCGGACTCCTGACCGGCGTTTCGCTCTCCGACCTCCCCTACCAGCGCGCGGCGGTCGCTCGGACGCTGAAGCGCGCGCGGGCCGCCGCCGACTCCACGCAGCGCAACTGGACGCCGTTCGAAGCGTGGCTCCTGGAGCGCATCGAAGTCGAGGTGAGCGCGGGCGAGCCGGCGCCGACGCCCGCGTTTTCGCGCGTCGCCTCCGACTGGCTCTTGGGCTACGGGATCGAGACGCGCGCCGAGGCCCTCACGGGCGAGGACCAGCGGCGGTTCGGCGACGCCGACGCGAAGGGGATTCTGCTCCCGTACATCGGATTTCAGTCGGGTCGGGGGCTCGCCGCGGGGATCCGCTTCCGCATGGACACCGACGGCGCGCAGGTGTCCGATTTCAACGGCCGCCCCTGGCGGCACGGCTGGACGGGAGACACCAAGAACGCCTATGCGCTCCTCCAACTCGGGAAGGCCGAGGTGCTGTTCGGCCGCGACGATTTGCGCTGGGGTCCCAGCGAGTACTCCTCGCTCCTGCTTTCCTCGAACGCGCCGAACTTCGACCAGGTGGGGATGCGCGTCTTCGTGGGGCCGGTCACGTTCGAGTCCATCTTCACGAACCTGGACGACATGACGCTCGAGAACCCGTTCCCGCAGGCGCCGGGCGACACGCTTGCGACGGGCACGGTCGTGAAGCGGCATCTGAGCGCGCATCGGCTCCAGTGGCAGGTGAGCCCGTCCGTCGCGTTCGGCGTCGCGGAGGCAGTGGTCTACGGCGGCAAGGACCGCGGGCTGGAGCCCGAGTACGTGATCCCGATCTCGATCTACTACGCGGGGCAGTGGAATTCGGATCGCAACGACAACGCGCTGCTTTCGTTCACAACGCATCTGCGCCTGAAGCAGGATGTGGAGCTGTACGGCGAGCTTCTGGTCGACGACTTCCAGTTCGAGCACAAGACGAAGGGGGACGAGGAGCCGTTCGAGGGGGGCTTCTTGATCGGTCAACGCCTATACAACCCTCTCGGGCTGGACGGCTCCTCGCTGCGCGTGGAGTTCGCGAAAGTGGAGCCGTTCACGTACAACCAGTCGATGCCGTGGAACCGCTATCTGTACAAGGACCAGCCCATCGGCTTTTCGCTCGGGCCCGACGCGCAGGCGATGGACATCGAGTTCCGGCGCTGGATCTCGGAGCAGCTCACGTGGACGTTTCTCTTCCGGCGCGAAGAGCGCGGGGCGACGCGGGTAACGGACCCGTGGCCGGTCTCGGGCAGCGGACCCGATTCCCTGAACGGGTTTCCGTCGTTCGACCACGTCCCCACGGGTGTCGTGGAGCGCCGCAGCCGCTACGCGACCGACTTCTGGCTTCATCCGAGAGCGGGGTTGGATCTTCACCTCGGCGGCGGCTACGTGAGGGTGGAAAATATCGAGAACGCGAAGGGCGTGAATCGGAACGAGTGGTTCGTGGGGGCGGCGCTGCGCCTCAACTGGAGCCGCTGGTTCTCGCCCTCCGAGAACCGGCAGGCGATGCACCGGTAGGGCCCTCCCCCTTCATCGCGGTCACCACGCGTACTCCCCGCGCAGCGATAGCGGTTGTTCCGTGCGGTCGACCCCGGGGACGTGCCGGTAGTTATTCGCGTGGCTCGATCCGATCGCTGCCACCAGCCGCAGCCGCCGACTCGGCTGATAGGCGATCCGTCCGGAGATGCGTGAATCCTCGCTCACGACTCCTGCGAACGCGCTGGCGTCGACGGTCCCGCCGGCGGGCTTGTCGTAGAAGTCTCCCACCTGGCTATCGCCCTTCTTCCGCCACTCGCCGCGAAGCGCGAACTCCCAGGCTGCGCCGCGCTCGTAGGAGATTTCGGCGCCGAGCGACGCCACGTCCGGGCCGAGGACGAAGCCGAGTGGAAATCCCTCGTGCTCGAAGTTGTGCTTATTCCAGTTGGAGTAAGTGAAGTTGTTGACCCGGTTGTATTCCAGCGAGCCGCCGAGTGCGTCGCGTCCTCCGCGCGCCGCCCGGCGGTGCTCCACCCCGGCCTGATACCCGATCATGTCGGGCTTGTAGTCGCGGCTGAAGGAGAAGTCGTCGAGCAGGAACTCGCCCCAGACGCGCCAGCCGGGCCGCGGCGTCCACGCCAGATCGGCCGACCAAAGGACGTTGTTCCTCGCCAGCGCCACGCCGCTCGTGTCGCCGGGCACGGCGCCGGCTGGGGACGACTTCGGCCGCTTCTCCCAGAACGAGTAGGGGACGAGCGGCATCATGTAGAGCGACGCCAGGCTTGTGCCGTCGAAGCGCGCCAGCTCGGTGAACCCGGCGGTCAATCGCCCGCATGGAGTCCACTCGATGCGATGCCCGGCCAGATAAGTCTGCGGCCCGGGGTCGAGCAGCGACACGAACCACTGTAGCCGCCACGAGCGAAACGCCGTCAGCTCCGCCCGCACCATGTCGAGCGCGGGGGCGGCGTCCGACAACGCAAGCGTTCCGTCGCGTCCCGCGCCCCACCGCAGCCATGTGTGCCCGGCCAGCGCGCGAAGGCGTCCGAGCCGCGCCTCCACATAGGCCTCGTCGATCCATGTATTGAAGTCGACGCCCTCCACGAGCGCGCTGGCGGTGCCGAAAGTCGGCATTCCGCGCCCCCCCTGCGACGAAGTCCCCGCGTAGAGATCGGCCACCATCACGAACGACGAATCGAACGACCCCGCGAAGGCGACGCCCGCCCGGTAGTCGCGATTCACATCGGGCCGGTTGCGCGGATCGTCGGAGTAGAGGAGCGAGACGTACGGGGAGAATTCGGCGCGCTCGCCGTTCTCTCCCCGCGCGGCGATCAGCGCCTGCCGCCCGCCGGGGGCGTCGGGGGCGAGGGCGCGCCGGGCTCGCCGGTAGGCGGGATCCTCGGCGGCGGTCGCATGCGCGCCGGCCAGAGCGTCGAGATACGCGAGCGCCTCCGCGCGCCGAAGCGGCCGCGAGGAGAGAAAACGCGGCGCCTCTCCGAAGCGCGTCGAGAGCCGCTCGATGTCGCGGTAGAGAGACTCGTCGGTGGGAATTCGTTCGTCAGGCAGATAAATAGCCGCGGAGGGCGGTGCCCAAACGAGCAGCGCCGCCCCCGCGATCAAGGCGCATCCGAGCACCACAACAGCGATCCCTCGCACTCGCACGGGCGGAGCATAGACAAGCTCCGGGTCGCCGTCGAGGGTTTGGGTGGGGGTAGGGTGGGTGGGGTAGTGGGGTGGGCGCTACATCAGAAGTGGTAAGACACAGCCGCGCCGCCGGGCGTGGCTTCCAGATCGAGCCTCGCCGGTAGTGCATCGTGTCCCGACACGGCCATGCCGACCGCGAGCCCTACCGCCGCCCCGAAGAAAACATCGGACAAGTAGTGCTTCCGATCTTCCATGCGCCCCATCCCGGTAGAAGCCGCGAGGAGATAGGCGGGGATCCCGTACGAGGGTCCGAGGCGGCTCGCCAGCGCGGGGGCCACGGCGAACGCGGCGGCGGTGTGACCGGAGGGGAAGGAGTAGCGGCCTCCATTCGGTCGCGTGCGGCCGAACGCGGCCTTGAGAGCGGTCACCGCGACCCCGGTGTAGGCGAGAGATCGGATCATCTGGCTCCCGGTGCGCTTCAACCCCTCGTCGTTTGCGATGTGGCCGGCGCCCAGGAACACGCCCGAGAGGGCAGCGAGCGTCACGCCGGAGCCGTACTGGTTCCCCACGTCCGACGGTCCGTCGAAGCCGCCGCTCTCGAAGAACGCGGCCTGGCGTCCGGGATTCTCGAAGGAAAGGCTCGCGGCGGTGGCAACGGCCCCCACGGCTAGAATGCTGAGCGTCCTGGGGCGTGCGACTTCCTTGAGATCGGCTCCGATCGTCGCGCGCCAGGCGGGGGCGGCGGCGGAGACGGCGGGTAGGGCGGCTAGGAGGAGCGTGGCCAGGAGCGGCGCGGTCAGGAGCGGCGCGGTCAGGAGGAGCGCGGTCAGGAGTGGCAAGAAAGATCGTTTCAGGGGAGGTACCTCCGGAGGGGGCATGACCTTCGTACCCCTCGGCCTGGTGATGGTTCCTACCGCAGACGTTGACGGCTCCGGCTCACTTTCTTAAGATTCGCGCGCCCCCGAGATTTGCCCCGTTCCCGAGACGACCGAGCGCGGTCCCCCCACGCGGCACTTAGCGTCGCAGTCCAGAAAGTCTCCGAATTCGTGACTTTCTGGCCTCTCACGGTAACTCCCCCGCAAAGTCAACCACGATGCCCAGCCGCGATCTGAACCACGACATCCGCCTCTTGACGCGCGCCGCCCGCGCGGGGGTCATCACCCTCCAGGAGGCCGTCCACGTGCTCGGCCTCGAGCCGCGACCCGCGACCATCCGAATGGCGGGCCTCACCGCCCGGGGCTGGCTGAGGCGAATCCGGCGCGGGGTATTTCTCGTCATTCCTCCCAAGACGCCGGTGCCGCAGGAAGAAACCGCGCGAGATGAGGGCGCGCTAGCGGAGGCTCTCTTCGGGCCCTGCTTCTTCGGCGGCTGGAGCGCCGCCGCGCAGTGGCACCTCGATCGAGGGAACCGCCGAGCAATCCTGATCGTGACAGCCGCGCGCGTGCGGCGGACCAGCGTCCGCGCGGAAGGGCATCGCTTCCACCTGGTCCATGCTCCCCTGGGGCGCATCCACGGCCCGGACGTCCTCCGCCCGCGCCCGTGGAGCGCGCCGGTATCGGGCCCCGCGCGGACGATCGTGGACGCGCTCTGCCGGCCCGGCTGGCTTGGAGGCGCGGTCTATCTCGCCGACGCGCTCGTGACCTACCGGCAATCGGCCCACTGGGACGAGGAGCAGTTCGCCGAAGTCTTGCGTGTGGTTGGAACGGGCGCGGCGCACCGGAGGCTCGGCTTTCTGATGGTGGCGAAACGGATCGAAGCCGGGGACCTGTTTCAACAGGCGGTTGCCGGACGCACCGCCGGCGTGGTCGATCTCGATCCGGGGTCGCCGCCCGAGGGCCCGATCGACTCGTTCTGGGGCGTCCGGCGGAACGTAAATCTGGAGGGGTGGGATCTCCCCGAGGACGACGACGTCGAGGACGATTTCATCGAAGGAGTCGACGACCCGGACCCCTGAGCGCCTATGGGGGGGGACCATTGCCGCTTCGGGGTCGACGATGGCTACTCCTGCATTGTCACCGCGGGTGCCGTGGTAGCATTCTTGCGCGAGCCCCACGGTCTTCCACTTCGGTGAGTTCCGGTTTTTCTTCTTCTCGCGCGAAGAGGAACGGCCCCACATTCATGCCGAGCGTGACACTGGCCATGAACTGGGGACTGCGTTCAGCCGCGATTGCGAAGGCAGAGAGGGTGATTCGTGAACGCCAAAGCGAAATCAAGCAAGCCTGGGACGAGCACTTCGGCGCCTGAGGTGACGAACATCTCGCCGCACGGACTCTGGCTGTTCGTGGACGGCAGTGAGCACTTCCTCTCATTCGAAGAATTCCCGTGGTTCGAAAATGCGACCGTCGGTGAGATCCATGCGGTCACTCGGCCATCGAAGAACCGACTTCGCTGGGCGAGTCTGGATGTCGATCTCGCACTCGACTCGATCAAGGACCCAGGTGGTTACCCGCTCGTCGCGCGCGATCGTCCGGTAAGTTCTAGGACCAGCGCGGCGACGCCGACGCGGAAGCCAGCGACCGCGAAGCCTCGGAAGCCCTCTCGGCGGTAATGGACGCCTGCGTGGGTCCCCGAAGCGCGCCCGGCAGGCGCGCACCGATTCAACGGAGGTGTGCCATGATCCGATCCGTGCTCTCCACGCTGGTCGCCGCTCTCGTGCTCCTAGCGCTGGCTCCCAGCCCCGCGGCCGCGACCGAGTTCGCGGCGGCCCGACCGGCCCTCCTTCCGTTGAATCTACCGGCCTCCCCGGTGGCATTGGCGACGATCCCGGCTCCACGGCCGGTCGCGGGATGGACCTTTTTGGGATGCTGGAAGTCCCGCCCGTGGGTGACCACCTGTCTCGATGTGTACCGTGACGAGGCGGGCGCGCTCTACACGTGCAAGGCCTGCGGCACGACCGGCAATCCCTCGAAGGGGAAGTGCCGCGCCACGACCCAGGCGAATCTCGACGCCGGCACCTGGTGTTCCGCGACCGAGTAGGAAGAAGGGCAGCGAAGGGGTCGGGCCGGTCCCCGGCTCGACCCCCGCATGATCGAACGATCGAGCCGTAGAAGCCCCAAATCTCGCTTTTCCACTGGCCCCCCACCGGCTACGCTGCAGCCCCAATGGACCCGACCCTGCCGGACGACACCCGCCCGCCCTCCTCGCACCCATCCTCGCGCGCCGACTCGCTTGCGGCCGCCAAGGTGAATCTCTAAGCCGTCAAGCCCTCGCCGGCTTTCTAGCTTGTGCGGGTTTGGGACGCGTGGGAGCCGGCCATCTCATCCGAAGTTTCCGCCTCGTGGCCGCGCAGTCTTGTAGGTAAAGATTGATAAGCGTCTGGTAGGGCATCCCCGTCGACCGCGAGAGCTTCTTGAAATACTGAATCGTGTCGATCGCCATTCGGATGGTCACCGCGCGCCGCAACTTCTTAGCGTACGGATTTCGACTCGCCTCCGAGAAATCGTATTCCTTCCTCATTGCATCCACCTCTTGGCGTCCTGTCAGGCCGTCGCGGCCTCCTCGAATGTGACTCCGTGCTTCTTATGGTTGCTTAGCGCCTTCTCGTTGTCCCACTCGAATCCGATTTCCGCCACCCGTACCTCCACGCCGAGAGTACATACAAAGTATGTACCTCCAACCCCAGCCTGTCAACTCTCCTCCAACTCACCCCACACCTCCCGCAACGCCCCACGCTTCACCCGCGCCGCGCGCTCCAGCACGCCGATGGCGCTCCCGGCGCCCAGCGTGAGCGACTTGTCGCGGCGGGGGATGGTGCGGGCGTACTTCCGGAGCCGCGCCAGGAGCGTCACGGCGTCCTGGTGGGCCCCCAGGAAATCCTGCAGCGCCACGATCCGCTTGGCCCGCGCCGTCGCGTCCGCGCCCAGGACCGGGGCCAGAAACTCCAGCGTGTAGCGAAGCCGCTTCGCCTCCAGACGGACGGCGTGGAGTGCTTCGGGCTCCATCGTCCGCTCGGCTTCGGCGTACGCGGCCTTCAGCGCCTGCTCGGCCTCGGCCACCAGGCGTGGCGCCACGTGATAGGCGGGGGCGCCTCCCGCGGGGACCGTGGCGCCTCGAGGCGGTCCCACCGCGATCCATTCGCGCGCGGCTTCCATAAGCCCGGCATAGCGCTCCGAATCGAGCGCCTCCACCAGCGCGACCCGCTGCTCGTTACGCCGAATCGCAAGGCCGGTCGCGAAAACCGACAGCGCGGCGCGTTCCTCCGCCGTCGCCTCCACCTCCATCGCGGCCACGCGCTCCAATCCCACGTCCAGATCGCGCACGCGTCCCAGCGCGCGGCCGATGTAGCGGAGATCCTCCGCGAAGCGCGTGCGCGTCTCCTCGGGGATCGCGCCCGCGAAGACCTCCAGCGCCATCCGGAGCCGCCGCGAGGCGACCCGCATGTCGTGGAGGTACTCCAGATCGACGCCGAGGCGTGTTCCCGGCTCGTTCCACGCCAGGCGCCCGAAGTGCCGCGCCAGCGTCTTCCACACCACGTCCAGCAGCCGGTCGCCCAGGTCTGCGGCGTAGGCACGCTCGTCGCGCTCGGGCGCGGTCAGTCCCGCGGCGGCGAGGGCGGAGGCGAGTTTGGAGTCGGCGTTGGCGCGGATGCGCGCGACCACGCGGAGCCGCTCGGGAATGCCTAGCCCCTTCAACGGCCAAAGCAGCGCGGTCACCGGTCCCGGCTCGAACGCCTCGCTCCCCCTCGGCAGCACGTCCGATGCCGGGGCGTCCTGCGCCCACTCGGTGCGGACCATCGCCTCCTCGCTCCGCGAGCGGAGCGTCTTCGCCTCCAGTCGCACGCGCCGCCCGTCGGCACGGAGCCGCAGCGCGATCCCCGCGCGGTAGAGAGTCCAATCCTCCGTGTCGAGGTAGCGGTCCTCGCGCGTCACGTCCGTCTGAGGCTCCAAGCGAAATCCAGCCGCTTCGATCGTGGCGCGGTGAACGACGACGGCATGGAATCCCCCGGCCCGGTCAGTCGCGCGCGGCGGCGCGGAGCGCGCCCGGCTGCATCAGCCACTGGAGCGTGCCGGCTCCGGGCTGCGGGCGCCCCGGGAAGGTAACGAGCGCCGCGGCCCCTTTCTTGAACAGTAAAGAGGCGTGGTTGTGAGGGCCGGCCAGGAGAAAGGCCGTGAAGCCGCTCACGTGGGGCTCGTGGCCGACGATGGCGATCGTCTCCTCGGGGAAGGCGAGGAGGGCCTTGGCGGTGTCGTCGAAGTCGCCCCCCGGCTCCAGATGCGGCTCCACCGACAGCTCCAGGTCGGGAGCGACGGCGTCGCGGAGGATCTCGGCCGTCTGGCGCGCCCGGACCAGGGTGCTCGAGACGATCCGATCGGGGCGCGGAGCGACCTCCTTCAGGCCCCGGGCGGCGATCCGGAACTTGTGGATCCCTTCCGGAGTCAGCGGGCGGTCGTCGTCCCAGGGAAAGGCGGGGTCGCCCCGATCGACGGCAATGGCGTGGCGAACGATGAGAAGGTTCATCAGATGGTAAGTTTCTCACCACCTGGGGGGTGGGTCAATGCGGGGGGTTTTCGAAGGTGGGTCATCCAGGGAGATGCGACAAGAGATGAAGATGTCAGCGAAAACAGCTATCGAACCAGGCTGGCTTCAATCTGATGTAGGAATTTGCCGATAGCGATAGGCGCCTGCATGGGCCTGGGCTGGCAGCGAACACCTTTTTCCCAATGGCGCGCACCGTCTCGACTGCAGGCGTAAAATCACCGTCAGCCGAGAGAAGGTACGCGGAATCGTACTCATCGCGGGTAGCCATGCTCACCATGTCCACGGCGATCTGGACGTCTACGGCCTTCTCTACGAATATCTTCGCCCGAGCGTGTCTGTGCCCGAGCGCCACCAAGTCCTTGTAGACCTGAATCGGGATTCTGATTTTGAGTCCACTTAGGTATCGAATTAATTCCTTGGCAGCTTCATTCTCGGTCGTTCTTGGCTCTATACGACCCATGTGGGCCGATATTCGTGAATCCTGAGCCTGCAATTGGGAAAGAAACCTGGTCTGATCACCGAGCAACTTCGGGCTCCCCATAGCACCTACATCTGCGATGTAGTATCTGGTTGCAATCCATGTTCGTTGCCCGGCGAGCTTCTCGCAAATTCTCAGATAGCTGAGGCGTCCGACATCATCTAGGCCGATCCCTCGAAGTGAGTGGTACCAATTGCTCCCGTCTATGAAGAAGATTGCTCTGTCCGAGTTCTGGCTCACCAATATCAAGCCCCCAAAAAGGAAAACCCCGGCGTCCGGCGTTGACCGGACCCCGGGGGGGTCAAGACTAGGCTTCCGTAAAAGCCTAGCGTATCAATAATTATCGGCAAGGAACGCGCAAGAATCAAGCTCTTTTGAGAGGTCCGCATATTGACGCAGCACCCTTTCGAATAAAGACTTACGACCAGATGGGGGCTCCGAAAAACAAAAACCCCGAGATCGGTGACCTCGGGGGGGGAGCGACGAGCCACATGTGACCCTGTCAGCGTCGACAGATGCATCCTATGGGCACTCCATCGCCAAAATCAAGAACGATTCCCAGGCCTCAGAATGAAGTGGTCCTACCTCATCCCCAATGCGGCCATCTGCGTGTTTCGGAACATGCCGAGCTTTGTCCGCTCCATGTCGCGCATCGGCTTGTCGGCCGGCGCGCTGCCGTCACGGAAGATGTAGCGGAGATTTCCGCTCGAGACGGGTGCGGGCGCGGTGCCGCGCGGCCCCACCGCGACGGTCCCCTCGAAGACACAGACGCAGGTGCCGGTCCTTTCCAAGATCACGGCGAACGTGGTGCCGGTCGCGCTGATCTCGGCGTCGGGGGTCGTCATGTCGAGGCGCGCGCCCTGGAAGGCAGGGCCGGTGGTGACGCGGATCTCGCCTTCCTGAACATGGAGCGCCGAGCGCCGGGCGAACCACCGTGGCGGCGAGGGAGGCAGGATGAGATCGGTGCCGCCCGTGACTTGCATCACCATGACCCCGTCGGCGCGGAGGTCGAGTTCGGCGGCGTTGGTGACTTCCACGCGCACGCCGGCCGGGATGCGCCGTCCTATGACGGAGGCATCGGTGACCGAGACGAACTTCCCGTCCAGGAGGATGGAACCTTCCCCGCGAACACCGGCGATTCGCCACGCCGGACCCTGGTTCAGAATGCCCGTGATCACGGCTACGACGAGCGCGGCGGCCACGGCGATGCCGGTCCAGAGGCGGTGACGCCCCGGGAAGGGGAGCGGCAGGATCGAGGGCTCGGGGACCTTGGCGGCTCCGCCCCGGGCCGCGCGCCCCGCGATCTCCCCGCTCGCGAACGCGGCCTTCAGCCCCGCGCGATATGCCGACTCCGGGGCGACAGGCCGCAACCCGCGCACGGCCTCGCGCGCCAGGAGCGCGTCGGCGTCGAGGCCCGCGTCGTCGCGGTCGTTCGGAATGCGCGGATCGTTCACAGGCCCTTCTTTCTCAGCAGCCGCCCCAGCTCGGCCAGGGCGCGCGAGTAGCGCTTCCGGACAGCCGATTCGTTCGCGCCGACGATGGCGGCGATCTCCTCGTACGCACGCCCGTCATAGTCGCGGAGCAGCACCACCTCGCGGAAGTCCTCCTTCAGCTCCATCACCGCTTCCTGCACGAGGCGCGCCCGCTCCGACCGAAGCAGATCCCGCTCCGGGTCGGCGATCCCGGTCGTGAGCCGGTCGGCCAGTCCCGGCGTGTCGTCGAGAGAGGCCGAGCGGCGCTCCATCCGGTGCGGCGCCGAGCGCCAGAGGTCGCGGCAGACGTTTGTCGCGATCATGGCCACCCAGGGCCCCGGATCGCGGGCCGGGTCGAGCGTGTGCGCGGCCCGGTGGATCTTGATGAAGACCTCCTGCGCCGCGTCCTCGGCGGCGGTACGGTTTCCCAGGAGGCGCGCCACGATCGAGAAGACGCGGTCGAAGTAATGCTCGAAGAAGGCCTCCAGGGCCGCGGGCTCGCGCCGCTGGAATCCCTCTAGATCGAGTACGGACGGCGTGGTGGATTGTGTCGGGTCGATTTTCATGTGGCGCTCGGCTGCAGCCTAGCACAGACGCGGCGGTGTCCGCGCCCGGCTCCGCGCGACGGTCACAAGGGAGGGCCCGGTTCGTACTGGGTGGACCACGGTCTCACGGCGACTGCCGCGGGACGAGACGCGCCGGCGCGTTGCTTCGTGGCCTTGCTCATGATGGATCGAACCACCCCGATACCGGAGGTCTGCCCATGCGCCGAATCCTTGGAGCCCTTTCCCTCGCCGCCTTCCTCGTCACGCTCTCGCTGGTTTCCGCGGCTCCCGCCGCCCAGGGACCGCCCATGGGCCGCATCTACGCGCATGACGAGCTCTATACCGTCGTGATCACCCCTCGCGATCTGCCCAACGAGGGCCGGTTCGACGCGATCTATGTTCTGGGCCCCGACCTCATGCCGGTCTCCGAAGCCGCGCCCGGCGACCCCGCCTACAACGGCGGACGATGGGAAGTCCGCATCGTCTCCTTCGTCGGGATGTCGCCGACCCAGTTCACGAACGCCGATCAGATCACCGCGGCGGCGGCCATGGGCAAGGTCACCGTCAGCGACGTCGTCCGCCGCTTCGAGTGCCCCTTGATTCCGCTCAACGGCCGCTAACGGCCGGCGGTCGGTGGCGGTTCCCGGCGGCATGGGGAACCGCCACCAGTCCCACCGCCGTCGGCTCCACCGCCACCAACGGACTATGGGCGGGACGTAGGGTTCCGCGTATCGTAACCTCCTGGACGAGCGGTGTGGCGCTGCCAGGGAGGTGAGCGATGAAACGTGTGTGGTGGTTGATCGTGGCCGCGATCACCGCGGCGATGATCCTGACGTACCTGCTCTCCAGGACGCACGCCGAGGCGGCGCCCGCCGCGGCGGCCC
>JBBTHR010000137.1:0-9178 GCA_038060295.1 Candidatus Eiseniibacteriota bacterium | reverse complement strand
AGCCCCCGGAGGCGACTGGTCGTTTCCGTCGGAGCCGGAGGGGGCTTTGCCTCCCCGCGCCCCCACACCAGCCGTTCGAATACATATTCGAATACGTACAAGAACTAAGCCCCAGCAGGAGCCTTCCAAGGAGTCTTGTTCTTGATCACCGCGATCCGCTCCTCCCGCAAGGCGGGAACGAACACGTCGACGACTTCCGCGGCGAACTGCGACCCGGCCTTCGTGGTCATCTGCTCCATCGCCCGCTCCGCCGTCATGCCCGCGCGATAGGGTCTGTCCGTGGTCATGGCGTCGAACGCGTCCGCCAGGTTCACGATCTTCGCGTGGAGCGAGATCTCGTCGCCGGTCAGGCCGTCGGGATAGCCCTTGCCGTCCACCCGCTCGTGGTGGTGGCGGATCATGTCGATCGCCTTCTCGAGGAACTTCACGCCACGCACCATCTCCGCGCCGCGCACGGGGTGCGCCTTGACCATCTTCCACTCTTCCTCGGTCAGCGCGCCCGGCTTGTGGAGAATCTCGTCCTGCGTGTGAACCTTTCCGATGTCGTGCAGAAAGGCGCCGAACTGGATTGTCTGGACCTCCTCCGCCGGCAGCACCATCTCTCGCGCGATCGCGACCGAATAAGCCGCCACGCGTTCGGTGTGGCCGTGCGTGTAGGGGTCCTTCTCCTCGATCCGCGAGACCAGGAGCCGGACGGTGGAGACGTAGGCTTCCTGGAGGTCGCGGAAGAGGCGCGCGTTCTCGATGGCGATGCCGGCCGACTCGGCGAGCGCGCGGAGCATTTCGAGATCCGCCGACTGGAACTCCTGGCCGCTGACCTTCTCCCCCACCGCGACGATGGCCGTCAGCCGTCCCTTCACGATCACCGGGCAGACAACCGTCAGGCCGGCCGAGAAGAGACGTCCTACGTCGGCCGCGATCCCCGGGTCCCGTTCGATCGAGGCGAGGCGGATGGAACGCTGGTCCTCGCCGTCCGCCGGCCGCAGGGCGCGCACCAGGTCGCTGTCGTACGCCAGGGCGATTCCGCGGACCTGGTCCTCCTTCAAACCCTTGAACGTCGAGACGTCGAGACGCGTCGGACTCTCGCGGTCGTCCGTGAGGAAGAGGCACGCCGAGTTCACGCGGAGCTGCCCCATGACGCTCAGGATCAGCGTGTTGAGGAGCGGTTCGAGTTCGAGCGAGGCATTCAGCTGATGCGTGAGCCCCATGAGCGTCTCGAGGCTGTAGACCTGGAAGCGGAGCTCCTTGTTCCGCACCAGCAGGTCCTCGCGGTTTCGCTGGACCTCGCTCTCCAGCTCCTGATTCTTGCTCGAGAGGACGTCGTGCCGCTCCATACGCTCGAAGATCCGCCGCACCTTGATGATGAGCTCCTTCGGCGAGAACGGCTTCGTCAGATAGTCGTCGGCGCCATGCATGAGCCCCTGCAGGCGGGAGTCGACCTCGGCGCTGGCGGAGACCATCACGATCGGAATGTGCGACGTCTCGCGCGTGCTCTTCAGCGCCGCGCAGATCTCGAAGCCGCTCTTCTTCGGGAGCCGGAGATCGAGGATCACCAGGTCGGGCGCCTCGCGCCGCACGGATTCAAGCGCCTCCTCGCCCGTCATCGCGGTCCGGACGGTGTAGCCGTTCTGCGTGAGCGAGATTTGAAGGAGGTCGACGACGCGGCGATCGTCGTCCACGACGAGAATCGTCCGCTTCGATTTCGCGAGGCTCGGATCGGTGGCCGGCCGGAGGCTTTCGGTGGTCACGAGTTGGTCTCCACGGACAGAGGGTCGAACGGTTCGGGCGGAGCGCCTGGCGCCTCGCCTTCGGAATCGGTGGATTTCGAGGCGGAGGCCACGGGAATCGTAGCGCCCGATCCGAGCGGGTCGAGTTCGGCGCGCTCCGCGGGCCCGGTCCCGTCGCGTCCCTCTGGGGCCGGGGCTTCCACGCGGGGGCGGGAGCGCTTCTCCATCTTCTCCAGAACGGCCAGGAAGGCCTCCACCAGAGCGGGATCGAACGGCGTTCCCCAGTTCTCCGAGATCACCTGGCGCGCTTTCTCGTACGGGAGTGCGCGCCGGTAGGGGCGCTCGCTCGTCATCGCTACGTAGGCGTCCACCAGCGACACGATCCGCGCGCCGACCGGGATATCCTGCCCCTTGATCCCGAGCGGATAGCCGTCTCCTCCCCAGCGCTCGTGGTGGTTCAGCACCACCTCCACGACATCGCGCGGGAGGTTCATCTCCTCGAGGATCTGCGAGCCCCGCGTCGGGTGCTGCTTGATCATCGACCACTCCTCCTCGGAGAGATGGGCCGGGTTCTTCAAGATCAGATGACTCACCGCGATCATGCCGATGTCGCGGAGGACGGCTCCGTAGATCAGGCCCTTCACCTGCTCGGGTGAAATCTGAAGTACGCGCGCCAGGGCGGTGACGAAGCGGACGACGCGCTCGGTGCTCCCCTTCGCGTAGACGTCGCGGCTCTCGATCAGCGACATCATGCCGCGTGCGAGCCCAAGATTCCGTTCCTCGGCCTGACGGTGGAAGCGCGCGTTCGCGATCGCCACGGCGGCCTGGTGCGCGAGAATGGTGAGCAGGTCGCGCTCGTCCTCCTGGAACGACCTTCGGCTGCCGCGGCCGCCCAGGAAGAGCATCCCGACGAGTTCGCGGCGGATCCAGAGGGCGATCCCCCACTCGAGCCCGGAGCGCCGGAGAAGCTCGGAGACCTCGGGCGCGCCCGCTTCCTGGTCGCCGCCGACCAGCGGCTCGTTCCCGGCGGAGGGCGCGGCGGCCTCGAGAACGCGGAGTTCGACGAACGTCTCCTCGCCGACGATCGCCTCCACGGCGGGCATCGGGAGGAGAAGATCGCGGAAGTGATGCTGGCCGAAGCCGCGGACCTGCCGCGGCGCCAGGTGTCCTTCGTGATCGGGATCGGCGAGGAAGAGCGCCAGCCGCTCTACCCCGAACTGTCCCATGACGCTCAGGCTGAAGAGATTCAGGACCGCGTCGAGATCCCGGGCGAGATTGAGCCCCTGCGTGATCTCGAAGAGGTTCCGGAACTCGACGATCTTCCGGCGAAGCTTGAGGTGAAGGGCCTGGTGTTCCGCGGCGCTAGGCCCCGACTTCGACGGAGCGACCGCCTCGGCCGGGGCCGCGGTGACCACCGTGCCGTCGGCCGAACCGTTCGACGCGAAGAGGAGCGCGCCGGTCCGGACGAGCGCCTCGCGAACGCCTCCGCCGACTCCATGTACGACGATTCGCCGCTCGGTGCTCTCGTAGACACGCGCCTGCCGCTCGAAGACCGCGATCCCCAACGTGGAGATCTCGCTCACCGCCCCGACATCGAGATGAACCTCGCGGGCGTCGCGCGCCTGGCATTGAAAGAGGAGCCGGTCGAGAGCGCGCGCGCCGTCGGCGTCGATGACGCCGCGAAGCGCGAAGCGGAACTCGTCGCGAGGGGCGATGCGCTCCAGGGAGAGTCGCTTCATGCCGCTCCTTCTCCGCTTCGCGCCGGCGCCTCGTTCCCTCCGAACGCCGCGCCGCGAAGCCGGCGCATGACGGCCGCCGGATGGAGAACCAGCGTGACCTGGCCGTCGCTGCCGAGAATGCCGCCGAACACCTCTTCCACCGGATAGAGGCGCGGCGGGAGCGGCGTCAGGCGCGCGTTCTCCCGCCAGACGATCCGGTCGAAGCCGATGGCGCCGGTCCCTCCGCCGCAGCGGAGGACCGCGAGCGGACCGTTCGACGGCCGCGCCGCATCGCCGGCCCGTCGCGGCGACGGATCGCCGGCATCCGCCGGCGCGAAGAGAGACGCGAGCGGCACGACCTCGGGTTGCTCCTCGCCACCCGTCCACGAGAGTTCGTCGGCGCTCGAGCAGATGCGGTCGATGGCACTCCAGGGGAGGGCGATCCGCTGTCCCGCCGCCTCGACGATCAGGAATCCTCGAAGCGAGCGCGCCATCGGGAACTGGAGATGGAGAAGCGAGGAGCCGTTCTGGTCGCTCTGGAGCGTGACGAAGCCGCCCAGCTCTTCCAGCCCGCCCTCGAGCTGCTGGAGGGCGTCGTGCTCGAACGTCACGCGCCCCTCGATCGCGATCCGCGCTTCCAGCCCCTCGCGCGCCGCCGTCAGACGGAGTTCGCGCGTCGCCTCTCCCTCCGGAGACGATGCCGTCTCGAGAAGGCGGAAGAGGAGCGGCAGGAGAGTGGCGCCGATCTCCGGCTCGAAGCCGACGCCGCCCGTATGGACGGTCAGCACGCTTCGCCGGGCATCGGTGTCGCGCCGCGACGCGGCGGCGTAGAACTCGTCGATGAAACGATCGAGCGGATCGAGAAACTCCCAGAGAAGATGCTCGTCGAGATCCCGCGCCCGCCGTTCGAGCGAGTACTGGATACCGAGGAGCTGATGGAGATCGTGGACGAGCGTTCGCATCCCGGACGCCACTTCCTCCAGCTTCTGGCGGATTCCGATGGCCCTGGCCGCCACCGTCGGACCGGGGTTCACACGGCGCCGGCCTCCTGACGCGGGCGCTTCCGGGGCGGGGCTTCCGCGCGCCGGATCGATCGCCTTCATGAGGCCGTCCCACTCGGTGAGAGCGCTCTGCATGGAGCGAAGCGTGCCGCCGAGGCCGTCGCTGATGGCCCCGATCCTGTCGTTCTGACGGACGAGCGAGGACTTGATCTCGAACGTCAGCGCGAGAAGATTCTCGCGCGGCGCCATATCGGGCGTGACGTCGTCGATGACGCCGCGGGACGCGTTGAGCGCTTCCGTCTTGGTGCGACCCAGACGCGCGCGAAGCTGGTCGACGGCGTCGCCGACCGAGGCGGCGTGCGCCAGCAGCGCGGCGAACCCATCCGTCCGGAGTTGCTCGGCCAGTTTCTCCTGCGTGTCGAGCGCCACGCGGCAGTGATTCACCAGTTCCTGGCGCTGCGCGGGTCGGAGGCTTCCCAGCTGCAACAGGGTTTCCCGGAGCTCCCGCGCCAGCGACGCGACGGAGCCGACGTCGAGCCATTCGGCGCTCCGCTCCACGAGCCGGACCGAGAGCTCCACCAGCGGCCCCATCTCGTGCCCTTCCAGATCGGTGGCGTCGCTATCGAGGAATCGGCGAACGATGTCGATCTCTTCGCGGATGAGCGCGCTGAAGGTCGCGCTCAGGCGCGACATCATCTGCTCGTTGCTCAGGTGCTCCGAGGCGGCGGTGCGCATGATGTTCGCTGGCCTCCCTGCTAGGAGCGACGCCGCGGCTCGATCCCTTCGAGCCAGTCGGGAATCTTCGGTTCGACGTACGCGACCGGTTCGGCCGCCGCGGGCGATTCGGGAGACGCGGGCGATTCAGGAGACGCGGACGATTCGGGAGACGCGGACGATTCGGGAGACGCGGACGATTCCGCCGGCGCGCTCGGCTCGGCCGGCGGCGGCGGCGCTTCGGTTCCCCCGAATGCGACCGATCCGAAGGTCATGTGCGCGTCATGCGGCGATTCCGGCGCGGCGGAGGTGTCGATCGCGGCCACCGTGGGCTCGGGCGCGGCGTCGGCATCGGCGACGGAGCCGACATCGACGACGGCCGCGCGCTCTTCCGCCTCCACGTAGGTCATGTGGACCATCGCCGTCTCCTCTTCCTGGACATCCGGCGCTTCCTCGCGAACCGACGTTCGCTCGCGGAGCGAGCGGACGCGGAGAAGGAGGGCCTGGAGGGCCGTGACGGTCTCCGGCGCGACCGCGCGCGACGCGGAGCCGGTCCCGCCGCCGAAAGAGGCGACGGCCGCCTTCGCGTCCTCGCTGCTCGTCTGAATGGAGGAAATCGTCTCGCCGACCTTGATCTCGATCTCGTTGGAGAGGCTCGAGATGGTGTCGGTCGCCTCGCGGGCGTACTCGGCCAGCCGGCGCGTCTCCTCCGCGATCGAGGCGAAGGCTTCGCTCCCCGAGCGAGTCGCTTCGAGTGCGGCGTTCAGCGCGAGGAGCGTCGCGCGATTCGTCACCCGCTCGGCGACGCCGGCCAGTTCGCTGGCGCGCATCAGGCCCGCCGCCAGGTCCTCGATGCCGTCGGCGGCCGTCTGGACCAGGGCGTCGACCATCTTCGCCGGCGTCGTATCCCTCGCGGGCGACGCCGAGGAGCCTTCCACGCGAAGCGCGGCGACGACCGGTTCCAGCTCGCGTTCGATCGCGTTCAGTTCCTCGCGAATCGGATCGAGCGCCTCGGCGAGCGCCTGAAGCACGGCCGCGCGATCGTTCGTGACGGCGGACATCTCGGAGGAATCGGAAGCGCGGCCCGTGCCGACCAGCTCGTCCTCGCCGTGCGACGGGCTTGGCTCGAACGCGGCGGCGGCCGTGGTGGCCGGCTTCTGCTCCAGTTCGCGGCGAAGGCGTTCCACTTCCTGAACGGCGAGCGTCGCCGTGCGCTGCGCCTCCGCGTCTCCGACGCACAGGAGATAGAGCGACGCCCACGGCTCCCCGCGGAATCGCGAGGAAGGCATCGAGGAAGGATTCTCGGCGGTGACCGCTTCGAGTAGCGCGGTGGCCTTCACGTCGGGTGGCGCGCTCTTTCCGGCGGCTACGGCCGCGACCACGGCGCCGGCGACCGCGATGGTCGCGCCGACACCGAGACCGAGGAGGTCACCCAATCCGTAGGCGGCGCCGGCCGAGCCGAGCCCCGCGAAGAGCACGACCGCGAAGACCGCGACCGGGGGAGACGGAGGGGACGAAGGCGCCCCATGGCCGTTCGAGGAATTGTGGTGATCGCGACCTACATCCGTCATGGCGCGCTCCTTTGCTCAGCGACCGCCGATCCCACTCAGCCGGAAGGCGGCCGGGGGAGCGATCGAATCCATCAGGGACCAGTAGTCGAGACCGAGGACTTCCCGGCCGGCGATTTCGTAGACGGCGAGGACGGCGGGGCCGTCGTCCTCCGAGTCGGGATCGGGCGCCTCGAGCTCGCGATGCTGGGCGTCGCGCGAGAGAACGAGCCGCGGCATGCCGCGCACGAGGAGCGCGAAGCGATCGGTCCCTCGCTCCAGGACGATCACGTACGCGCCGGTGGCGCTCGACTCCTCCACGTTCAGCGCGGCCGCGAGATCGAGCACCGGCACGACGCCGCCGCGGAACGCGACGACTCCCGCCATTGGCCCGTTCCGACCGGGAAGCGCCGAGATCCGATCCGCGTCCAGGAGCCCGGCCACCACTTCCACCGGCGCCGCGTAGCTTGCGTCGCCGACGTTGAAGGTGATCAGACCGCGCGTGGCGAGAACGGACCGCAGTGGCTGTTCCATCGCTGTCGCTCCGAGGCCGAGGATGCTTGGGACATGAAGCAGACAAGAGGAAGGCAAGGAGCATGCCACCGAGGGGGTTTCCGCTCTCGACGTAAGCCCCTGTCTTGCTTCTGCTTCGCTACGTTCCTATCGGCAGGGAGGGAGCGTTCCGGAGCGATTTCGGCCGGTGTGTGGAGGGCACGTTGCATTCCTGGCCGCGAAACGCAACACGGGTCGGGCGGGGCGCGAAATTCCACCCACCCCTGGGGCTGAAACAGACCAACCGTGGATCGATGGAGCCCCCAAAGCGATCCGGACGGTTTCTATCCATCGCCTGTATTGCGCTGCACCGCAGAACATTAGGTGGATCCACCCCCCCTCCAGGCGCCCCGGCACGGCATGTGCAGAGAGAGTCGGACGTGCGTCGCGGTGGTGCAGGGCCGCGACAGAGGGAAGTCCGAGAAAGGGGGAAGGGTCATGGCGGGAACGAGAAAGGTCGTCGCGGGGAAGCCGGCTCCACGGAAGGTGCGCCCGCACGCCTATGTCGCCATGAACTGTCTCCTCCTGACGCGGGCGGAAGGTACGCCTCAGAACGGTGACCCACTGCCGCAAGAGGATGTGAACGCGTACCTCGAGGCGCTTCGCGACCAACTGGAAGCGAACGTGCCCCTTCCGCCGGAACGCACGCGGCTTCTCTCGCGCTACGACATCGCCGCGTGGCGGCGGTTGGCGGGCACGACGCGTGGCTCGCTCAAGTACCAGATCCTTCGTACTCCGACCGACCTCCTCCTCGTCTCGGTGGGGATCTTCGAGCAGTGCGGCCCGTACGTTCCGAGCCGCCGCGAGGGGATGCTTCCGGGGGAGGAGGCCGACATGGGCCGGAGCCCGGGCTGGTATCACTTCTCCTACACGTACGGCGAACTCCTCGAGAACCCGTCGTCGACGCTCAGCTCGGTGCTCGAGAAGCTCACCGTGAGTCTGGAGCGGTATCACAAGATGCTGTCGCACATGAAGGGCGAGTACTGGAGCATGGCGTCCCGATTCCAGGACGCCCAGGTGTTCCGCCTCGAGCGCAGCGTGGACGAGGAAGCCCGAGAGCTGGCGATTCGCGCCATGCAGGACCGGCTTCTCGACGCCTACGCGGATTGGAAGCGCACGGGTGCTCGGAAACACCTCGACCAGATCCGCGGCATCGCGCGCGAGATCCGGACCCTCTCGCCCGAGTTCACTTTCTCGCTCCCCGCTGGAGGCAAGTAGCGCGGAGCGAACACGGTCCCCCCGCGTGCCCCTCGGTCCCCCGACCCGACATCTACACCCGGGGGGCACGCACCCCCCCTCGCGACGAAACACGGAGGCCGGTCCGGGAATTGGATCGGCTTTCTTGTTTGCTCCGACGTCTCGCATGGCCCGGGCTGGGGAGAGGGGAGGCATAGACTCGCTGGCTCCAAAAGCGACTACCAGTCGCCTGCGAGTCTATGCCTCCCATCTCCCCAGCCCTACGATGGCGGATGGCGGGATGAACGACCGATCAAATGCACGCACCGGATGGCGGGACTAGTTGCCGGTCCGGTACACGCGATCGGCATGGTTCGTTGGAACCGCCGCGACTGTCGCGGGGCGTGGGGAGTGAAGGCCCCGCGGGCGACTGGTCGTCGCTCCGCCGATGAGCAGCGGCAGATCAAATCCTTGCCGTTGCATCTCGCTGGCCACGTGCACCATCTCGTCGAGCGACGGCGTGATGAGACCGCTAAGGCCAACGACGTCGGCGCCGCGCTCGCGCGCGGTGGCGAGGATGGTCGCGCACGGCACCATCACACCCAGATCGATGACTTCGTAGTTATTGCACGAGAGGACCACACCCACGATGTTCTTGCCGATGTCGTGCACGTCGCCTTTGACCGTGGCCAACACCACCGTGCCACGCGTCTTCACCGCGTCGGCGCCGCGCTCCTCGTCCA
>JBBTHR010000136.1:0-32842 GCA_038060295.1 Candidatus Eiseniibacteriota bacterium | reverse complement strand
GCCGAGCGCGTGGCGATCGGGCCGACCGACGTCGAGTCGATTGTCGGCTGGTCGCGGAAGAACGAGATCGATTTCGTGGTGATCGGACCGGACGCGGCGGTCGCCGCGGGGCTGGCCGACGCGCTTCGGGAGGTCGGCATTGCGGTCCTCGGCCCCGGCGCCGCGGGGGCCCGGCTCGAGTCGAGCAAGCGCTACGCGAAGGAATTGCTGCAACGCCTCGGGCTCCCGACGGCGGCGTGCCGCGTCGCCACGTCCCCGGAGGAAGCGGAGGCGATGCTCCGCGGCGTGACCTACCCGATCGTGCTCAAGGCCGACGGCCTGGCCGCGGGGAAGGGAGTCTTCATCGCCGCCGACGAGCGGGAAGCGTTGGCGACGGTCGACGCGTGGATGCGTCAGGGGGAACTGGGCGATGCAGGATCGACAATCCTGATCGAGGAGTACCTCCGCGGGGAGGAGACGTCGATCCTGGTTCTCTCCGACGGCGAGCGGTGGATGCTCTTCCCTCCGGCCCGCGATCACAAGCGAATCGGCGAGGGCGACACCGGATTGAATACAGGCGGCATGGGCGCCTGCGCTCCGGCGCGCGTTCCGTCGGAGGCGGAAGCGATCGCGATGGCGAAGCAGATCGTCGATCCGGTTTTAGCCGCGCTTCGAGAAGAGAAGCACCCCTATCGCGGGATTCTCTACCTCGGAATGATGCTGACCGACAAGGGCCCCCAAGTCCTCGAATTCAACGCCCGCTTCGGTGACCCCGAGGCGCAGGTCGTGCTTCCGCTCCTGACGGAGGACCCGCTGCCGCTCTTCTGGAACGCGGCGCTTGGCCGGCTTCCGGCCGACCGTCACGCGACGTTCGTGAAGTATGAGGGGGCCGCCGTCTGTGTCGTGCTGGCGGCGCCGGGCTATCCGGCACGGCCCGCCACCGGGTCCGACATCGAGGGACTGGAAGGGCCGTGGCCGCACGGCGTCCACGTCTACCACGCCGGCGTCGACCGGCATCACGGGCAGTGGGTCACGAGCGGCGGGCGGGTGCTCGGCGTGACGGCTCGCGCCATGACGCTCGAGGCCGCCCGCGAGGCGGCCTACGCCGCGGCGTCGCACATCTATTTCGCGGGAATGCAATATCGGCGCGACATCGCGCTCGTTCCCGAGGAATCGAGGAGAGAGGGATCATGAGCCACGCAGCGCGCGTCGCCATTCTGTTCGGGAGCGAATCGGACCGGCCGACCATGGAAGAGACGGCGAGGATCCTCGATTCCTTCGGTGTTTCCCACGAGATGCACCACGCCTCGGCGCACCGTTCTCCCGAGAAGGTGCGGGAGATCGTCGCCTCCGCGCCCGGGCGCGGCGTGCGTCTCTTCATCGCGGCGGCGGGAATGGCGAATCATCTCGCCGGGACCGTGGCGGCGCACACGACGCTTCCGGTCATCGGCGTCCCGCTCCAGGGAACCGCACTCGCGGGCGCCGACGCGCTCTACTCCACCGTGCAGATGCCGCCGGGCGTTCCGGTCGCGACGGTGGCGATCGGCGTTCCCGGCGCGAAGAACGCGGCCATTCTCGCGGTTCAGATCCTCGCGCTCGCGGACCCCACCCTCCAGCTGAAGCTGGAGGACCTGAAAGAGCGGCTGGCCCGCGGCGAGAAGATCTAGCGCCGTGGCCCGATCGCCGTCGCCTCCGACGCTGACGATCGACCGGGGTCGGCCGGAATCGTGGAGCGCCGCGGTGGCGGAAGCCGCCGCCGTTCTCGCGCGCGGGGAGATCGCGCTACTCCCTGCCGAGGGTCTCTACGGCTATCACGTCCGCGCCGACCTTCCGCGCGCGCTCGAGCGGCTCCAATCGATCAAACCGCGCGCGGGCGGTCGCGGCTGGATTCTCCTCCTGGCCGAGCCGCGGTTGCCCGCCGCCTGGGGCCAGCCGCTCGAGGGACGAGCCGCCGCGCTCGCCGCGGCGCACTGGCCCGGCCCTCTCACGCTGGTCGTTCCCGCGCCACCGGGTCTCCCGTCCGAACTTCAGGCGGAGGACCGGACCGTGGCGGTCCGCTGTCCCGGGAGCGAGTTTCTCCGCGCGCTCCTGGCCGCGGCAGGCGCGCCGCTCGTCTCGACCTCAGCCAACCGGCCCGGGGAGGCGCCTCCCGCGCGCCTGGGGGAGTGCGCGCTCGCGGGAGTCGCCCTCGCCATCGACGGCGGGGTCCTCTCGGGGCTCCCCTCCACCCTCGTCCAGGTCGACGGAAGTACCGTAAGGGTGCTGCGTTCCGGTGCCATCAAGGTGGAGGGGGAGGCCCCTTGACGCTCCCCGATGGCGCCCCTAGACTCGACCCGTCACGCCCTCTTCCGGCCCTGCGAGGTTCATGATTCGCGTCCTGGTGGTCTGCACCGGAAACACCTGCCGGAGCCCGATGGCCGAAGCGGCCCTCCGGGACTTGCTGCCGCCCGAGCTGGCGGTGCAGGTGGAGGTGGGATCGGCCGGGACGGGAGCCGGTGACGGCGCTCCCGCGACGCCGCTGGCGATCGCGACGGTGGCGGTCCACGGTCTCAACCTGGAAGGGCACCGCTCAAGGGCGCTGACGCCGCGGCTCGTTCGCGAGGCCGACTTTGTTCTCGCGATGGAGCCGCGTCACGCGGAATGGGCGCGAAGCCTTGCGCCCGACGCGCGCGACCGGATTCACCTCGTCACCGAACAAGGCGCCGAGGGCGGCGTCACGGAGGCGGGCGTTCGCGATCCCCTGGGGGGGACCGCGGAAGAGTACGCCGACACTTTTCACCTGATTCGGAGCCACCTGCTGCGGTGGGTCCCTCTCATTCGAGGGGAGATCGAGCGGCGGGAAGGCGTTCGGTAGCACCGGCGCGGCCACGCAAGGCCGCCGCCGGCCACAGGAGGAGCCCATGGCGCGGGAAGCCCAGCCGGTCATCTGGATGAACGGTAAATTCATCGCGTTCGAGGACGCGAAGATACACATCCTGTCGCACGTCGTTCACTACGGCTCGAGCGTGTTCGAGGGAATCCGCGCGTACGACACGCCGCGCGGGACGGCGATTTTCCGGCTCGACCGCCACATGCAGCGACTTCTCGACTCGTGCAAGATCGCCCGCATGGTGCCGACCTACGGATTCGACGAGTTGATGGAAGCCGGCAAGGCGACGGTCCGGGAGAACGGCGGGAAGGCGTGCTACCTCCGCCCCGTCGTCTATCGCGGCTTCCGCACGCTCGGCGTTAATCCGACCGGCGTGCCGGTCGACGTCGCCATGGCGACGCTCAACTGGGGGAAGTATCTCGGCAAGGACGCCCTCGACAAGGGGATCGCGGTCCGCGTCTCCTCCTGGCGGCGCGCCGCTCCCGACACGTTCCCGTTCATGGCGAAGACCGGCGCGAATTACATGAACTCCCAGCTGATCAAGCTCGAGGCGATCGCCGACGGCTACGAGGAGGGAATCGCCCTCGACTCCTTCGGATTCCTGGCCGAGGGGAGCGGAGAGAATCTCTTCCTCGTGCGCGGTGACACGGTCTACACGCCGACGCAGGCGAACGCCATTCTTCCGGGCGTGACGCGCGACTGCGTCATGGTCCTGGCCCGGGAGATGGGGCTCGAGGTCCGGGAGGAGCAGCTCCCGCGCGAGATGCTGACGATCGCCGACGAGGCCTTCTTCACGGGGACCGCCGCGGAGATCACGCCGATCACGACCATCGACCGGATCCAGGTCGGGGCCGGCCGCGTCGGACCGATCACGAAGAGACTTCAGGTGGCGTTCTTCGACATCATCGAGGGGCGCGCGCGCGACCGTCATGGCTGGCTCTTCCCGATCGCCGCGGCCGGCAAGGTGCAGCGGGCGGCGAAGAAGGCCCGGTGAGCCGCGACGCGTGACGCCGACTCCCACGGGTAGCGCCGGAATCGCGGCCACGACGTCTCGTGAAGCGCCGCTCGCGACCGTCGATCCCGAGATCGCGACCGCCATCCGGCACGAGGTGGAACGCCAGCGCGGCACGCTGGAGCTGATCGCGTCCGAGAACTTCGTGAGCGAGGCGATTCTGGAAGCGATGGGATCGCCGCTCACCAACAAGTACGCCGAGGGCTACCCGGGGAAGCGCTACTACGGCGGCTGCGAGTACGTCGACGTGGCCGAGTCGCTCGCCATCGAGCGGGCGAAGACGCTCTTCGGCGCCGAGCACGCGAACGTGCAGCCGCACGCTGGGGCGCAGGCGAATCTGGCCGCCTACCTCGCCCTCATGCCTCCCGGCGCCACCCTCCTCGGCATGGCCCTCGCGCACGGGGGACACCTGACCCACGGGCACAAGGTGTCGGCTTCCGGAATCATCTTCAAGGCGGTGCAGTACGGCCTCTCGCCCGAGACCGGGCTCCTCGACTACGACAAGGTCGCCTCGCTGGCGCGCGAGCACAAGCCACAGGTGATCGTGGCGGGCGCGAGCGCCTATCCGCGCGTGATCGATTTCGCCCGCTTCCGTGAGATCGCCGACGAGGTCGGGGCGCGCTTCGTGGTCGACATGGCCCACATCGCGGGGCTCGTCGCGGCGGGGGTTCATCCGAGCCCCGTGCCGCACGCGGACGTCGTGACGTCCACGACCCACAAGACCCTCCGGGGCCCTCGAAGCGGTCTCATCCTCTGCAAGAGCGAATTCGCGAAAGCGATTGATAAGGCGGTATTTCCGGGCCTGCAGGGTGGCCCTCTCATGCACGTCATCGCCGCCAAGGCGGTCTGCTTCAAGGAGGCCGCGACAGCGGAGTTCAAGACCTACTCGGAGCGTGTCGTGGAGAACGCCCGCACGCTCGCCAACGAGCTGACCGCCCGCGGATACGAGCTCGTGACGGGGGGCACCGACAACCATCTCCTCCTGGTCGATTTCAAGAAGGCCGCATTCTCCGGCGCCGAAGCGGAGACCGCGCTTCACGCGGCCGGGATCACCGTGAACAAGAACGCCGTTCCCGACGATCCCCGGCCTCCCGCCGTCACGAGCGGGATCCGGATCGGCACGGCGGCCGTCACGACGCGCGGGCTCGGCGTCTCCGAGATGAAGATCCTCGCCGGCTGGATCGACGAGGCGCTCCGCTCCCGGGGAGACGCCGCGGCGCTGGCCGCCATCGAGCGCCGCGTCGGCGATCTCTGCCGGACGCTGCCCCTCTACACCGGCCGGGCCGCGTAGCCCCGATCCGGCCGACCGCTCCATGAGCGACATCTCCCTCGAAGAACGTACCGCGCAGGTCCGCGCCGAGAGCGCCTTCGTTCCGCGACTGCTCGAGTCGGTGGAGCGCGTCATCGTCGGGCAGGAGACGATGGTGCGGCGAATCCTGGTCGGACTCCTCGCCGACGGCCACCTGCTTCTGGAGGGCGTGCCGGGCCTGGCGAAGACGCTCGCGGTGAAGACCGTGGCACAGGCGATCGACGCGCAGTTCCGCCGGATCCAGTTCACGCCCGATCTCCTTCCCGCCGATCTCACCGGCACGCTCGTGTTCGATCCGCGCGCCGGCACCTTCACGCCGAAGTTCGGACCCGTCTTCACGCAGATCCTCCTGGCCGACGAGATCAACCGCGCGCCCGCCAAGGTGCAGAGCGCGCTGCTCGAGGCGATGCAGGAGCGACAGGTCACGATCGGGGATACGACCTACCCGCTCGACGGACTCTTCTGGGTGCTCGCGACGCAGAATCCGATCGAACAGGAGGGGACCTATCCGCTTCCCGAGGCGCAGATGGACCGCTTCCTCCTGAAGATCCGCGTCGGCTACCCGAGTCCCGAGGAAGAGGCCGCCATTCTCGACCGGATGGGCGGAGAGCCGGTGCCGCCGCCGACGGCGGTCGTGACCGCCGATGCCATCAAGAGCGCCCGCCGCACCGTGAACGGCGTCTATCTCGACGGACGGATCCGGCGCTACATCGTCGATCTGGTCCACGCCACGCGAGAGCCGGAGCGCTTCGGCCTCGACATCAGGCCCCTCATCCAGTTCGGCGCCTCTCCGCGCGCCACGCTCGCGCTCGCGCGCGGCTGCCGCGCCTACGCCTTCCTCGACGGCCGGGCCTACGTGACGCCCGACGACGTGAAGGAACTCGCTCCCGACGTGTTCCGCCACCGCATCCTCCTCACGTACGAGGCGGAAGCGGAGGGCGTTCCCGTCGACGAGATCACCCGCCGAATCCTCGCGCGCGTCGCCGTCCCGTGATCACGCCGGAACTTCTCGCTCAGGTTCGCCGGCTGACGATTCGGAGCCGGCGGGCGGTCGAGGAGGTCTTCTCCGGCGCCTACCGAAGCGCGTTCCGGGGACAGGGACTGGAATTCGCCGAGGTGCGCGAGTACGTCCCCGGCGACGACATTCGCTCCATCGACTGGAACGTCACGGCCCGCGCGGGCCGCCCCTTCGTGAAGCGGTTCGAGGAGGAGCGGGAACTGACGGTCGTCGTCGCGCTCGATCTCTCGGGATCGCTCGCCTTCGGGAGCGGCGCGCGCGCCAAGCGGGACGCCGCGGCGGAAGCGGGCGCGCTGCTGGCACTCGCCGCGGCGCGGAACCGCGATCGGGTCGGGCTTCTCCTCTTCACCGAGCGCGTCGAACTCTATCTCCCTCCCGGCAAGAGCCGCTCCCGCGCGCTTCGGATCGCGCGCGAACTGCTCGCGTTCGAGCCGGAGGGGAAGGGGACCGACGTCGCCGGCGCCCTCGGCTTTCTCCACCGCGTGCTCCGCCGCCGATCCGTCGTCTTCCTCCTCTCAGACTGGCGAGCCGCCTCGTTCGGCCGCCCCCTCTCGCTCCTTTCGCGCAAGCACGACGTCGTGGCGCTGGATGTGGCCGATCCGCTCGAGCGGGAAGCTCCGGCGCGCGGCCTCCTCCGGATTCGCGATCTCGAGACGGGGAAGGCGGCGTGGGTGGACGCCTCCTCGCGCGCGGCGCGCGGCGCCTGGCGCGCCTCGGTCGCGCGGCGGACGAGGGAGCTCGACCAGATCTTCCGCCGCGCCGGCGTTCCGCGACTCGCGCTCGACGCGGACCGCCCCGTGGCGCCGGTGCTCATCCGCTACTTCGAGCGCCGCGCGGCCGCTCGGTAGGGCGATGCGCCGCGTTCCGCCGTTCGCCCGCGCCGCCGCTCCCCGTCTCGCCCTCGTCGCCCTCCTCGCCGCGCTCGCCTTGGGCTGCGGCGGGCCGAAGGAAACCGGGAGTGCCCGCGAGCGGGACGAGCAGCGCACCTATGGGCGCGTGGTGCTCCGCAGCGAGGTGACGCCGCGGCGCGTCACGCTGGGCGACCCGGTCGTCTGGACGCTGACCGCCACGCTCCCTCCCGCGTGCGAGCCGCTCGCCATGCGTCTCGATTCCGTTCCCGCGTCGCTCGATCTCGTGCCCAGGGGGGAGCCTGCGATCCGGACCTCGCGCGACGCGCTCGTCTGGACCCGCCGCTACGACCTGCGCGGCTTCGACCTCGGCGCGCTCGCGCTTCCCGGCGCGAGACTCTCGCTCCGTGTCCCCATGGCGCGCGGGGGCGCCTCGAACGACACGCTCCAGTTCCCGTTCGACTCGCTGGCGGTCGACTCGCTCACGCCGGCCGCCACCGGAGCCGCCTCTCCCGACCGCGGACCGATCGATCCCGGCCTCCGCCCAGTCGACCTCGCGGTCGCGGGAGCGATCGTCGCCGTCGTCGCGGCGATCCTCGTCTTTCTTCTCCTCGCGTGGCGGCGCCGCCGTGGGCGTCCGGAGGCGGTCGCTTCCGCCGAGCCCGCGGAGACGCGCTACGGCCGCGCGCTCGAGGCGCTCCGCCACGACGGACCCGCGCTCGCGCGCGACGCGTTCCACGAGCGGCTGAGCGGCGCCATCCGCCATTACGTCGGCGAGGTCACCGGAATCGACGCGATCGATCTCACGACGCGCGAACTGGAGCGGGAGATGGGGCGCTCGCCGCGGACTCGTCCCGACGCGGCGGCGGAGATCGTCCGGATTCTCCGCCGCTCGGACCTCGTGAAGTTCGCGCGCCGCGCCGACGCTTGGGAAGAAGCGCGCGCGCTCCTCGACGACGCGGCGTTCCTCTCGGGCTCGGTCGAGGTCGCGCCGGCGGCCGCTTCCGCCGTCGCGCCCGCGCTCCCCGCGGAGCCGCCGCGCGGCGGAACGGGGGAGGGCTAGCCGATGCGCTTCGCGGCCCCCTGGTTTCTTCTCGTGGCGCTCCCGCTGATCGCGGGCTGGCTCCTCAGGCTCCGCCGTCGCCGCTTCCGGGAGCCGGAGCTTCCCGTCTCCAGCCTGGCCGCCTTTCCCGCGCCGCGAGGCTGGCGGACTCGTCTGGCGCCGCTTCTCGCCTGGTTCGTCCCGCTCGCCGCAGCCGCCTTCGTGGTCGCCGCGGCGCGCCCCCAGACGGGGCGCGAGATGCGCGAGGTCGTGAGCGAGGGGATCGACATCGTCCTCGCCATCGACGTCTCGGGAAGCATGCGATGCGAGGACTTCCGTCCGCAGAACCGCCTCTACGTCGCGAAGGCGGTGGCGAAGGAGTTCATACGCGGGCGAAAGCAGGACCGGATCGGGCTCGTCGCCTTCGCGGGACGGAGCGAGCTGATCGCGCCGCTCACGCTCGACTACGAAGGTCTGTCGGCGTTGATCGACGGACTCGATTTCGGAATGCTCCCCGACGGCACGGCGGTCGGGGCGGCCATCGCGCAGGGGGCGCAGCGGCTCCGTGAGGCGAAGGGGAAGAGCCGCGTGCTCATTCTCCTCACCGACGGAATCAGCAACGCCGGACCGGTCGATCCGATCACGGCGGCGCGACTGGCCTCGGCGGTGGGGGTGCGCGCCTACACGATCGGCGCCGGAACGCAGGGCCAGGCGCCCTTCCCGGTGGACGACCCGATCCTGGGCCGCCGCTACGTGTGGGTTCGATCGGAAGTCGACGAGCCGACGCTTCAGGCGGTCGCGACGCTCACGCGCGGGCGGTTCTTTCGCGCCACCACGGCGGCTCTCCTCGCCCGCGTCTACCAGGAGATCGACAAGCTGGAACCGTCGCGCGTCGAAACCCGTTCCTATACGAAGTGGGCGGAGGTCGGTCCGGCGTTCGTCACGGCCGGGCTCCTCCTTCTCGCTCTCGATCTCCTGCTCCGGGCGACGCTGCTCCGGCGCTATCCCTAGGGGGAATCAAGGTGCGCTGGGCGGCTCCCGAGTACTTCACGCTCTTCTGGATCGTGTCGGCGGCGCTGGCCTTCTTCCTCTGGGCGGCGCGCGCCCGGCGGCGGGACGAGGCGGCGCTGGGCGATCCGGGCGCGCTCCGCCGCCGCTGGGGAGCGCCGGGCCCCTGGAACGGGCGCCTCCGCGTGTTTCTCTTCCTCGCCGCGGCCGCCGCGGGAATCGTGGCGCTCGCCAGGCCGCAGGCGGGACTTCGGCTCGTGAGCACCACGAGCTCGGGGCCCGACGTCGTCGTCGCGCTCGATCTCTCCGAGAGCATGCATGCGCGGGACGCGAAGCCCGATCGCCTCGGCGCCGCGCGGCGCGAGATCGCGACCTTGCTCCGGTCGATGGAAGGCTCCGCGATCGGACTGGTCGGCTTCGCGGGAGAAGCGCGCGTGCTGAGTCCGCTCACGACCGATCTGGAAGGGCTGCGCGACCGCATCGACGCCGCGAGCCCGGCGGAGATCGACGTTCCGGGGAGCGACATCGGCGGCGCCGTGGCGCTGGCCGGGCAGCTCCTGCGCCGACCCGGAGACCGGCCGCGCGCCATCGTGCTCGTGACCGACGGGGAACAGCTCGGGGGCGACATCGCGCGGGGGCTCCCCGTGCTTCGCGCCTCGGGCGCGTCGCTGGTCGTTCTCGGCGTCGGCACGCCCGAGGGCGCCACGATCCCCTTGGTCGACACGACCGGCGCCGTGGTCGGCGTGAAACGCGACGCGCGCGGGCAGGAGGTTTGGACGCGATTTTCGGATGGCGCGCTTCGAGGACTGGCCCGAACGGCCGGAGGGCGCTACGAACGCGCCGACGGGAGCGGACGTGCGGGGAGGCTGGCGGCGGGCTATGCGCGCGGCCACGAACGCGGCGACCGGGGAGGAAGATCGCTTCGCGCCTACGACGAACGATTCCACTGGCTGGCGGCGCTGGCGGCGCTCTTCCTGACGGCGGAAGCGCTGGTCCCGCGACGGAGGCGCGCATGAGGCGGCTCTCCGGGCGGCGGCCGGCGCCGGCGTTCTCGACCGGACTCCTCTTCCTCGCGGCCCTCGCCGCGGTCGGTGCGGGATACGAGTGGGGAGGGCCCGCGGCGCGCGGGCTCCGCGAACTGCGAGCGGGAAAGGCGCGCGAAGCGATCGCCTCCCTGGAGGAGGCGCGACGCGATCGGCCGGGCGCGGGCGCGATCCGCTTCGATCAGGCGCTCGCCTTTCGCGCCGCGGGGCTAGCCGACTCCGCGCGCGCGGCCTACCGCGACGCCATGGTGATGGAGGGCGAGGCCGCCCGCGCCGCGGCCGCGTACAACCTGGGAAACGAAGCGCTGAACACGGGACGGCTGGACGATGCCATCGCTTCCTATCGGGCGGCGCTCCGCGAGGAGCCGCACCGAGCCGACGCGAAGCGAAATCTCGAGGAGGCGCTCCGGCGCGCGCGCGCATCGCGCACCCCGCCGCTCACGGGAAGCAGCGGGACGCAGGGCCAGGGCTCCGGGGGCGCGGGGAAACGCCAGGGAGGCGGCACGCCGCCGCCGCCGGGTTCGGCCCCCGAACAGGGCGAGGGTCCTTCCGCGCCCGACGCAGGATCGAAGCTCGGCGCGCCGCTTCCGAGTCGCGAGGAAGCGGAGCACTGGCTCGATGCGCTCGAGGCGGAGCGGCGGGCCGCGCGATCGCGCGAGCAGGCCTCCAAGCGCGCCTCCTCGCGCGAAGGCCGGAGCGAGCATGACTGGTAGGCGATCGCGACCGGGGCTCGCGCGATCCGGTGCGTCGTCAGCCGCGCGTGGAATCCGCTTCGCCGCGACGTTCGCGCTCGCGCTGGCGCTGGCGTGCTTCTCCGCGCCGACGCCCCGCGCGACGGCGGGAGTGCTGCGCGCGGAGGCCTCGGTCGATCGCCCCGTTGTCGTGAGGGGAGAGCCGGTCCTCGTGAGCGTGACGGTCGATAGCGACGGATTCGCCGGCGCCAAGGTCGAGCCGCCCCGCGCCGCGGGCCTCTCGATCGAGCGCGCCGGCACCACGCAGAATCTGGTGCTCGCCGCGGGAAGCGTCGTGCGCACCGATGTCGTGCTCTTCCGCGTGACCGCGTCGCTCCCGGGGAAGTACACGATCCCTCCCTTCATGATCGAACTGGGGGGAAAGCGATCGGAAACCGCGACGGTCTCGTTCGAGGTCGTGGCGTCGCTCCCCTCGGGCGGTGGCGGCCCGGGCACGTCGGACGCGGAGGGAGCGCCGCTCTTCGCGCGCCTTGTCGTCGATCGCCGCCACGTCTCCTGGAACGAGCAGATCGTCGCGCGCGTCCAGATTTTCTCCCGCGGCCCGCTCGAGGACATGCCGGTCTGGGACCCGCCGCAGGCGACGGGTTTCTGGGGAGAGCCGCTCGGCGAGGCTCGCCACGACCGGGTGACGATCGAGGGGCGGGCCTACGATCGCTACGAGCGGCTGCTCGCCTTCTTTCCGACTCGCCCCGGTCGCCTCACACTCGGCCCGGTCAGCGCCCGCGTGCGCACCGTGAGGCGGCACGAACCGGGCTACGATCCGCTCGGCGGCATCTTCCCGGCCCCTCCCCTGGAACTCATCGAGGTCCCGATCGAGGCGGCGCCGGTGGACATCGCCGTCGATCCGCTCCCGAAGGGGGCGCCTCCGGAGTTCCAGGGCGCGGTGGGTAACCTCGCGCTCGCGGTACGAGTCGATCGGCCGCGCGTCCGTGTCGGCGAGCCGCTCACGGTGTCGACCTCGGTGCGGGGTGAAGGAAATCTCGCCTCGGCGGCCGATCCGGCGATCGTCGCGATTCCCGATTGTCCGTCGTATCCCGCGGGCGCCCGGACCGAGCTCGATCGCTCCGGCGAACGCCTGCGGGGCGAGCGCCGCCGTGAGATCGCGTTCATCCCCGATCAGCCCGGGTCGCTTCTCGTCCTTCCGATCGCGTTCGCCTGGTTCGATCCGGAGGCCGGGCGCTACCGCGTGCAGCGCTCCGACACGATCGTCGTGCGCGTCGACCCTGCGAGGGAGGGAGGCGCACTAGGCGCGGACGTGGCCCGGACGGCGGTCGGCGTTCCGGCCGCGCCTCGGCCCGTCGCTCCCGCACGGGTGGCGCCAGGGACGCCCCCGTCGCTCGTGTCGCCCCCGTGGCCCCCATCGCCGCCGCCACAAATCGCGGGCGGCCTCACCGGCTGGCCGGCAGGCGTGCCGCTCGCGACTGGCCTCCTTTCGCTCGCGGGCTACGTAGGTTTCGGCGCGGCCGCCTCGGCGCGCCGGCGCGCCGCGAAAGACCCGCGGAAGCGCCGTCACGCGCTCCTGCGCGAGGCGGCCGCCGCGATTGGACAGGCCTCCGCCGAGTCAGGCGTGGCGCGCGCCGCCGAACGCGCGGAGGCAGCGCTCCGCGACGCGGCGGGCGTGCGCTTCGGCATCGACCCGGAGGGACGCTCGCGCCGCGATCTCCTCGACCGGCTCCGCGCGGCAGACGTCGACGCCGAGGAGATCGGGCGAATCACGGAGGCGCTCCGCCGGCTGGAGGATGCCGCGTTCGCGCCCGGCGGCGCCGGGGACGTGGCGGCGGCGCTCCAGGAGGCCGCGGCGCTCGCGAAGCGCTGGAGCGACGAATGCCGGATCTGAACGACGCGACGGCGCTCTACAACGCGACGGCGCTCTACAACGCGGGGAGCGATGCCCTGGCGCATGGCCATCTCGGCGAGGCGGTGCTCTTGCTCCGCGGCGCCGCGCGGCTCGAACCGCGCGCCTCGGACGTGGCGCGGAACCTCTCGATCGCCGAGGCCCGCGTGGCGCTCTCGCGCGGAGAGAGCGCGGAGCGCGCGGGGGCGGCGGGCGCCGGTGGCACCGGGGCGCTCCTCTCGGCCGGCGAGGGGTGGCTCCTCGCGGCGCTCCTGGTGGCGCTCGGCGCGATGGGCATGGCGTGGCGCTGGCGGCGTGCGGGCGCGATCGGCGGGCGGTATAAGGAAGAGCCGCGCGCGCATCGCGTGGCGCGCCGCTCACTCGATGTCGCGGGAGCGGCCGGGCTCCTCGCGGCGCTCCTGCTGGCGGCGGCCGCGTTGAACGAGCGCTTCTTTCCGGAAGCGGTGGTGTTGGACGCGTCGCTCCCGCTCACGGCCGCCTCGGGGCAGCCGCTCCCCGATGCGCCGGCACTCATGGTGGGGGAGCGGATTCGCCTGGCGGGCGAACGGGAAGGGCTCGTCGATATCCGCCTCGGCGGCACGTCGGTCGGCTGGGGCCGCCTCTCGGGCGTGTGGCGAGTGCGCGACGCGGCACGCTATACTCCCTCTTCTTCGATTGATCGTGGAACGCGCAGGGAGGGTTCGGATGGCTGAGGCCGCGGCGGCATTGATCACGGGAGGCACCGGTGCGCTCGGCTCGGTCGTGGCGCGGACGTTTCTGGCGGCGGGGTACCCGGTCGCCGTGACCTATCGCGGGGCGAGCGAATGGGAGGCTCTGGCCGCCTCCGAGCGCGCGGCCGTCTCCGGCGCGCGGCTTCTTGGATATCAGACGGACGTCACCGACGAGGATTCCGTGCGCCAGACGTCGTCGTCGGTCGTCGCGGCCTTCGGGCGGCTCGACGTTCTCGTGCACGTGGCGGGGGGCTACGCCGGCGGGACGCCGGTCGAGGCGGTCGAGGCGCGAACGGTCCGCTCGATGATCGACACGAATCTCGTCTCCGCCTTCTGGGCCGCGAAGCACGTCATCCCGCACGCGAAGCGGCGCGGTCGCGGCCGGCTCCTCTTCATCTCCTCGCGCGGAGCGATCGAGACCGATGCGGGCGCGGCGGCGTACGCCGCGGCCAAGATGGGGCTACACGCGCTCGTGGAGACCCTGGCCAAGGAACTGAGGCACGAGGGAGTGACCGCCAACGCGGTCCTCCCGAGCCTCATCGACACGGTGGCGAATCGATCCGCCATGCCCGACGGCGAGTTCGACCACTGGGTGAAGCCCGACGCGATCGCCCAGATCCTCCTGTTCCTCGCCTCCGAGGCCGCCGCGGCGATCTCGGGAGCGCTCGTTCCGATCTATGGGAGGGCCTGATGAGCCACGCCCGTCCGAAGTACACCAAGGGAGCCCGCATCGCGCCGGAGCCGCTGAAGCCCGGCGCCACCGTGGAGCAGCTCGTCGACAACACCTTTCTCGCCTACAACGGAGCGCGTCTCCGCGAGGCGTGCCGCCTCTTCGTCGAACGGATGCTCGAACCCGACGTCACGGTGGGACTCACGCTGAGCGGCGCGCTGACGCCCGCGGGGCTGGGGCGCTCCTGCCTCATTCCGCTCCTCAAGTCGGGGTTCGTCGACTGGATGATCTCGACCGGCGCGAATCTCTACCACGACACGCATTTCGGAATCGGCCTATCCATGCACCAGGGGCAGGCGAACGCCGACGACATCGCGCTGCGCGAGCAGGGGATCGTGCGGATCTTCGACATCTTCTTCGACTACGAGGTTCTTCTCTCCACGGACTCGTTCTTCCGCGAGGTGATGCGCCTGCCGGAGTTCCGCCAGCCGATGAGCACGGCCGAGTTCCACTACCGCGCCGGCCGCTACGTGGCGGAGCGGGAGAAGGCGCTCGGGCAGGTGGAGACGTCGCTCCTGGCCGCCGCGCACGGACTCGACGTGCCGATCTACACGTCGTCGCCCGGCGATTCGTCCATCGGGATGAACGCGGCCGCGCTCCAGCTGGAGGGCGACGCGATCCACTGGGACGTCTTCAAGGACGTGAACGAGACGGCCTCCATCGTCTACGACGCGAAGAAGCAGGGCGGAAAGAGCGCCATCCTCATCCTGGGCGGCGGGTCGCCGAAGAATTTCGCGCTCCAGACCGAGCCGCAGATCCAGGAGGTGCTGGGCCTGGACGAAGCGGGGCACGACTACTTCCTACAGGTGACCGACGCGCGCGCCGACACGGGAGGGCTCTCGGGCGCCACGCCGGGAGAGGCCGTGTCGTGGGGGAAGATCGATCCCGATCGCCTGCCGGACGCCGTCGTCGCCTACGTCGACAGCACCATCGCGCTTCCCATCCTGACCGCGTACGCGTTGAGCAAGCGGCCGGCGCGGCCGCTGAAGCGGCTCTACGCGAAGCGGGAGGCGCTGCTCGCGGGGCTGAAGGCGGCCCATGCGGAGGCGCGCGCGGCGGGAACCCGGTGAGGGGAGAGCCCCGGCTGACCGGCGGGCGACGCCGCCGGAATAGCCTCGGCGCGGCGCCCGCGCTTCTGCTCTCGACCCTGCTCGCGGCAGTCTGCATGCTCCTCCTCGGGAGTACGGCGCTGGCGGGACCGGGCAGTTCCTCACGGCTCTGCGGCGCGTGCCATGGGCCGCTCCGGTCGCAGTGGGCCGGTTCGGCGCACGCGACGTCGTGGACGAATCCGGTCTTCCAGGCCTTCCTGGCGGACGCGAGAGAGAAGTTGGGGAGCGAAATCCAGGCGAACTGTCTCCCGTGCCACGCGCCGCTGGCGCATGTGTCGGGCGACCGTCAAGTGTTCGACCCGGTGGCGCAAGAGGGTGTCGGCTGCAATTTCTGCCACAACGTGAGCGCCGTCGATCCCTCCACCAAGCCGGGCTCGTACACCTACGATCCGTCGAATCCGAATCTCATGCGCGGTCCCTACCGCGATGCCGACCCCATGGGTGCGCACGAGGCGATCTACAGCGAGATCCACACGCAATCCGAGTTCTGCGCGTCGTGCCACTCGGCGTCGCATCCCCGGAGCGGCCTCCTGATCGAGGGGACCTATCTCTCGTGGAAGCGCTGGAGCGGGGCGGAGTACGACATGACATGCCAGGAATGCCACATGCCGCCGGCGCCGGGGAAGGCCGCCACCGTGGCGAAGAAGACGCGTCCCGCGGTGAACGCACACTCCTTCGTCGGCCCGCGCTCCACACCCGCCTGGCTATCCGACGCGGCGACGCTGAAGGGCTCCGTGTCGGCCGGGCGTCTCCGCCTGGAGGTGGAGAACGCGAAGGCGGGACACGCTCTTCCCGGAGGAGGGAATTCGATGCGGACGATCACGCTCGACGTCGTCTTCTCGAACGCCGCGGGCGCCGAGGTGCAGCGGCTGCAGGCCGAGCGGTTCGGGACCGAGTTCGCCGACGCGGATGGAATGTTCCCCGTGCCGAAGTGGATCGGACACTCGGTGGCCCGCGCCACGGAAATCGGTCCCGACAGCTCGAGAGTGGTCCTCTGCGACGTTCCGCCGGGAGCCTCCCGTGCGGAAGCGGTCCTGACCTATCACGCGATCCACCCCGCCTATCGAGCGATGCTCGTGAAGCGCGGGGTGGACCTTTCCGGTCGCGCGCCGATTGTCCTGGCGCGGACCACGGTGGTTCTCCCATGAATGCCTCGACGACCGATCGCCCGATCCCTCTTCTCGACCTCGCCGCGCTCCATCGCCCGCTGGCGGACGAACTCCGGCAGGCCTTCGACCGCGTGCTCACCTCGGGCCAGTTCATCCTCGGCGCCGAGCACGACGCCTTCGAACGCGAACTGGCCACCGCCTGCGGCACGAGGCACGCCGTGGGCGTCTCCTCGGGCACGTCGGCGATCTCGGTCGGCCTGCAGGCGCTGGGCGTCGGGCAGGGAGACGAAGTCGTCGTTCCGGCCTTCACCTACTTCGCGACCGCGAGCGCGGTCATCCACTCCGGCGCGCGGCCTGTCTTCGCCGACGTGGAGCCGGTCCGGTTCGGACTCGATCCGGAGCGGCTGGAGGCGGCGATCACGCCGAAGACGAAGGCGGTCGTCCCGGTTCACCTCTACGGCCTCGCGTGCGATCTGGCGCCTGTCGTGGAGGTGGCCGCGCGGCGCGGCCTCGCCGTGCTGGAGGACGCGGCGCAGGCGATCGGCGCCACCGATCGTGGCCGCCCCGTCGGAGCGACGACCGCGGGGGCGACGCTCTCGTTCTTCCCGACGAAGAATCTCGGCGCGCTGGGAGACGCCGGAGCGCTCCTGACCGATCGCGACGACGTCGCCGCGCGGATGAAGCTCCTGCGCGTCCATGGCGACGCGGGCGACTACCGTCACACGGCCTTCGGCACGAACGCGCGCCTCGACGGATTGCAGGCGGCGCTCCTCCGCGTGAAGCTGCGCCATCTCCCCGCGTGGACCGAGGCGCGGCGCCGAAACGCGGCGCTCTACCGCGAGGCGCTGGCGGGAAGCGACGTGACGCTGCCGGTCGAGCCGGCGGGCGCGCTCCACACCTATCACCAGTTCACCATCCGGGCGCCGCGCCGGGACGAGCTGCAGGCGCGCCTTCGCGAGCGGGGGATCGCGTCGCGAATCTACTACCCGATTCCCGTGCCGGCGCAGCCCTGCTTCCAGGAGTCGGGGACGCCGCAGGGCGGCTTCCCGGTCTCGGATCGGCTGGCGAAGGAGGTTCTCTCGCTTCCGGTCGGCCCCGAACTCACGCCGGAGTCGATCGTCCGCATCGCGGCCGCCGTGCGTTCCTTCTACGGTGGAGGAGGGGCATCCTGATGGCACGCCTGGTTCGGATCGGACTCGTCGCGTTCGGCGCCCTCGCCGCGGTCGTCGCGCTCGTCATCGGAATCGCGTGGGCGTTCCTGCCGAAGGAGTGGGTCTCGAAGGAAGCTCAGCGGCAGGCCGCCGCCGTCAGCGGAGCCGATATCCGCTGGAAGCAGCTCGAACCGGGGATCGAGTGGCTCGCGATCGGAGTTCGGATCGAGGGGCTCGCGGTCCGCATGCCGCGCGAGGGCGATCCGCGTCTCGACCTGAAGGCGAAGGAGGTCTTCGTCCGCTTCAAGATCCTGCCGCTCCTCTTTCGTAGGGTGGAGGTCGCGGCGGCGCGCGTGAAGGACGCGGGGATCGCCACCTGGGATCGCGGCCCGCTCCCTCCGGAGGCGAAGGCCGCCGCGGGGGGGGCCGGCGCGGGCGGCATGGCGCTGGTCCTGCCGAAATTGGAGCTCGACGGCATCGACGTCCGGACGCGAGACCTCTACGGCGGCGGCATCGACCTTCGCCGGATTCATGGCGTCGCGGAGATCGGCGGGTCGCTTCAGGCGCCGCGCGCGGTGCGCGTCCAGGCGTCGGTGGAGAGTCTCTTCTGGAAAGGCTCGGCGCGCGATCCGCTCCTGGCGCTTCCGTCGCCGCTCAAGGCCGACATCGCGATGAAGGGAATGGGCGGTGCCCTGCCTCGCCTCGAGGTCACGCGCGGGATCGTGCTGCTCGGGCCGCTGAGGAGCGAGCTGCGCGGCTCGATCGCGCTTCCGCCCCCGAACGACCCGGCGAGTCCGATGCGCCTCGACCTCACGCTGGCGGGCGCGCCGCAGGATATCCGCTCTAGCGATCCGGCGATCCGCGCCCTGGCCGCCGCGTCGCCGGCCACCTGGTCGACGAAGGCCTCCTGGGAGATCAAGATCGCGGGAACACCGGAAGCGCCGGTGCAGAGCGGAAAGGTATCGCTGAAGCCGATTCTCGTGGAGTCTGGGCCGAACAAGTTCGCGCTGGACGAGGTCGGCGCCGACTGGAGCGTCACGCCCGATCGGCGATTCACCGCGCAGGCGCAGGGCGGCGGTTCGGGACTCTCCCTGCGTCTCGACGCGAAGGGCTCCACCGAGCCGGGCGGCGAGTCGAACGGGACGTTCCAGCTCGACGCGCCGGCCGCCCGCCTGAACGGCCTCGCACCGAACACGCCGACCTGGACGAGCGGCATGCTCGGCGTTCGCGCCGTCTTCGTGAGCCGCGGGCCGGCCCCTCCGGTGGTCAAGTGGATGGTGAGCGGCCGCGACCTCAGCGGCACCGCCCCCGGCGTCCAGCCGCCGATCCGCCGCCTCCAATTTCAACTGGCGGGAGACGCCGAGCGGGTCGACGTCCGCTCCCTCAACGCCACCATTGGCTCCACGACGGTTTCGGCGACGGGCGTGGTAACGATGGGGAAGCCGCTCGGCACCGGCGCCTTCACGGCGCATCTCGATCGGTTCATCGCCGAGGAGTGGGCGCCGCCCGTTCCGGCGAAGGGCGCGGCGGTGAAGGCGGCCCCGACTCCGGCGGCGCCCGCGGCGGCGCTTCCGTTCCGGCTCCTGACCGCGAACGTCTCGATCGGAGAACTCCGCCAGGGAACGATGACCGTGCGCGATCTCACGCTGCCCGTCCGCTACGAGGACGGCACGCTCGCCGTGGAGCCGATCCGCGGGGCCATCGGCACCGGCACGTTGGCGGGCGCGCTCACGGTGCGCGATCTGGCGGCGAAACCGTCGTACGCGCTCAAGCTCGACGTGCAGAGGGCGCCGGTCGAGGAATTCGCGCGCGGTCTCATCCCCTTCCAGCTTGGCCTCACTGGCGCTTTGAGCGGCAACGTCGATCTCGCCGGGCCGGGGCTTCCGGGCGCGGAGGTGAGCGACTCGCTCCGCGGCAACCTCACCGGGACCGTGGAGCAGGGGAAGATCGCCGAGACCGAGACGATTCGGAAAATCCGTGGCGCGCTCGGGCTCGGCGCGGATGCCGACGTGGCGTTCAAGACGATCTCGCACGTGCTACGCATCGAGGGAGGGAAGCTCCTCCTCGACAAGGTCCAGGGCGACCTCGGCCCGGACAAGTTCGAGCTGACGGGAGCGCTCGGCATCGACAAGTCGATGAACCTCGGGCTCGTCCTCCGACTCGCGCCGGAGCGGGTGAAGGGAAGCGGCGCGCTCGCCCAGTTCGCCCGCTACGCGCGCGACGCCGACGGGCGCCTCCCCATCCAGCTCTCGATCGGGGGAAGCACCGACTCGCCCAAGGTGCAGCTGAAGGCGGGAAAGTTCTTCGACGTCGCGGGACAGGGCCTGAAGGAGAACCTCGCGCAGGCGCTGTCGAAATCGCTCTCCGAGAAACTCGCCCCCCCGAAGAAGGGCGGAGCCACCGACTCCACGGGCGCTGCCGTCGACTCGGGTGCGGCACGCCGCGACAGCGCCGCGGTGGAGGACCCGCTCAAGAAAGGCCGGGACGCGCTACGGCGGTTACTCGGGAAGTGACCGCCGGCCCTGTCGCTATGCCGTGGCCCTGGCCGTCCTCTTCTTGTTCCCCCGGAGCGTCTTCCCGAGGAACACGTTCAGGGGGTGACTCCGCGACAGAATCGGAACCACCGGCGGTCGCCGCACGCCGAGTTTCCGGAGTGCGTCGTGCGCCGCATCGTAGCCGGGGTTCCAGGAGAGTGCCTGGTTGAACGATTTCATCGCGTCGGATTTCCGTCCCGCGAGCACGTAGACTTCGCCGAGATTGAAGTAGTGCTCCGGGCGATGATACTCCGACTCGATTGCCCTCCGGCAGAGCTGCTCCGCGTCGGAGAACTTGCGCTGGGCATGGGCCGTGGCGAGGCCGAGGTAGCTCAGATATCCCTTGGCATGCGGCTCCAGGACGACCGCCTCCTGGAAGTGCGTGAGGGCATCCTGATAGCGGCAGGCGTAGAGCATCCGGACGCCCGACATGAACTCGTCGTGTCCCATCGCGCCCACGACGGCGATTTGACGCTGGCGGCGCTCCCTCGGACTGGCCATGGCATGAATCCTCCCGGACCGACACAGTACGCAAGGGGCGTGCCGCGATCGGGTCGATTTTGTCTTGCTATCACGCGTAATTTCAAAGAGTTCTGGGCCAGTGAGTTGCGGAATCCCAGATCGTGCGGTTCGTGGGGGAGGGCGCCTTCCAGCCACGTCCCGAGAACCTTATTGCCATGGGGGGATTGCGTCTTGTAACGTACGTGCTAGGGGAGGAGGCAAATCGTCACCCCTGCCCACAGATCTTTCAAAGGAATGAGCCCCGCCACGCTCTCGCCCACGGTAGAGATCCCGCTGCTCCAGCAGCACCTCCGGAAGGCTCTGTTCATCTCCGAGCTTCGCACGAAGCGCAAGTCTTCCGTCCTGGAGGAAATGGTCGCGGTGCTAGCGACCGCCGATGCGACGCGCCATCCCGAGGGCGTTCTGGACGCGGTTCGCCGCCGCGAGGCGCTCGGCAGCACCGGCCTGGGGAAGGGAATCGCGGTGCCGCACGCGCGCTCCACGCTGATCACCGAGCGCTCCATGGTGATCGCGCGCTCCAGCAAGGGGATCGATTTCAACTCTCCCGACGGGCTACCGACTCATCTCTGTTTTCTCATCGTGGCGCCGCCCCTGGAGCGGGATCCCGTCTATCTCAACCTGGTCGCGGAAATCGTCCGCGCGGTGCGGCTCGCGAAGACGCGCCAGCGGCTCCTCGATGCGCCCGACTTCGGGACCGTACGGCGAACCCTGATCGAGGCCGCCAATGGATGAATCGCTCGATGTGCTGATCCAGTTGCAGGATGTCGACTGCCTCCTGCGCGAGATGCGGGACCCCGAAATGGCGTCCCAGGAGGAGAGGCTCGGCTTCGCGGTGGAGGGGATCTCGAACCTCGAACGGACCCGGGAGAAACTGGCCAGCCGGGTCGACGGGCGCCTGCTTCAGACCTACGAACGAATGAGCCGCCGGTTCTTCCGCGTGATCGTCCCCGTGAACGGCCGCGTCTGCTCCGGCTGCCGGATCAGCCTCCCGACCAACACGATCGGCCGGAACTCCGAAGGTGCAACCTACGAATTCTGTGAGAATTGCGGCCGAATCCTCTACCGTCGCTAGAGGTTTTTTCCGCGCTCCGGTAGCCGCCCCTACGCTATAATTGTCGAGTGAACGTGCCGCGCCGAAAAGGGGCGTGGCGCCCGTTTCGCCCGACTCGCCCCACTCGAAAGGCCTCGCACCATGCTCCGCCACCTCGCCCTGGCCCTCGCCGCGACCTGCCTTGCCGTCCTCGTTTTTCCGATCCCCTCCGCGCTGGCTCAGCCGAAGGAAGTCGTCGGTCCAAGCCGCATCTACTTCGTCGACGCGGACACCGTGCGCGTCCTGGCGACGAAGTCGTGGCAGTCCGACTCCGTCCGGCATCAGGAGAAACTCCTCCGCCATGCCCTCCGCCTCGCCTACTGGCGCGAGCGCATTCCGAGCGACATGCGCCTCGTCTTCGACCAGCTCGGTTATCCGACGGGCCGCGTCCTCTCGCGGCCGGTGGGGCACGTCGAGGAGGCCTGGTATTACGGACAGCTCTCCACGCCGCTTCGGTTCCGTGACGGCGTCCTGCTGGACGTCGCGCGCTTCGACGCGCTTCTTTCTCGCCGCTAGCAAGGCTCCTCGTTTCGCCGTCAAGAACGCGATCCCCCCTGCCGATCTAGATCCGGGGTACAATCGCCGTCCGGGGGTCCGCAGCAAATCTTTGAGGAGGAATCGCGCATGGATCGGCGTATCTGGAAAGCCCGTTTCGAATGCACTATGCTCGGCCTCACGCTGGCGCTGGCGCTTCTCGTCGCGCCGCGGGCTTGGGCCACGATTCCCGACGCGAACATCGTCTCCGGCGTGAACCGCGGCGGCTTCGGAGTGTTCGAGGGAGGGTACGGCCAGGCGGATTTCGCGATCTCGGAACGGAGCGCGGTCGGGGGATATTTTGGAATCGACGACAACAATCTCTACTTCGACAACTACGGGCCCGGTGACAACTCGTTCGACGACGACCTCGTCATGGGTGGCCACTACATGTATCAGTTCGTCGAGGGGAACCGAAGCGAGCCGAGCATCGCGGGCATCTTCGGAGCGTTCGCCAATCGGGCGGGGCTCCGTCCCGAATTCGGCATCGCCATCTCGCACGACTTCGACGCCAACTGGACCGGACGCGCGAATCTCGTCTACGGCCCATCGTGGGGCTTCGAGGTCGGCTATCGATTCACCCCCAAGGTCGAAGGGACGTTCGGCATCACGGGGCTGGGGGCGTTCGGCCTCGGTTTCCGCTTCTAGCCTGCGCCTCCTTCGCTCGTTCCTGATGGCGCTCGGTTTCGCGGTCGTTCTGGCCGCGACCCCGGGCGCCATTGCCGTTCCGGCTTCCGCCGCGCCTGCCGCCGTCGCGGCGCCGGCCCGAGTCGGCCAGGAACCGAACGACCCCCTGCTTCCGGAAGATCCTGCCGACGAGCCGTGGACCGGCGAGGAAGAGGACGAGGAGAGCGATGCCGAGGCCGATTCGTCGGCTCCGCGGTTTCTGGTGAAGCCGTCCATCGTCATCCCCGATTCGCTCCGCTCCGGAAAGGGCGCCTTCATCCCGGCGGGCGGTGCTCCGGCGGAGACGCTCGCCTACAAACCACCCGGCGTTGGGATCGGCGCCGGGGCCAAGCCTCCGGCAGCGAAGCCGAAGGAGCGACGCACGCCGTTTGGAATCCACCCGGCCGCCTTCTTCGTCGTTCTCCTCGCCGGTCATATCTTCATCGTGCGCGCGGTGACAGACTGATGGCCTCGATCCGCCACGGTGGCGGCGTGGGCGATCGCTCGCCGCGCGTGCGATGGAACCCGCCCGAGTTTCCGCTCCGCGCCGCGGCGGAGGATATCCTGCGCGACTGCGTGCGCGAACTCGGCCTGGCGGGGATCGTCCACGATCTCCATGTTTCCATCGATCTCGGCAACCGCGACGACCATGCCTACATCGAGTGGAACACGCACGACCATTGCGCCGCCCGCCTCTCGTTCGCTGTGGGGAACTTTGTCACGCGCGATCGGCGACGGGCCTGGGCGCGCACGTGGGGGCGCCGCGCGGGCCTGCCGCCGCTCATGCCTCGGCAGTTCTCGCCGCGATCGTTCGCCGAGGCGTGCCTTCATGAATTGAGCCACATCAAGGACGACCACGAGGCGGGCGTCGATCTCTCGTCCTGTCCCGAAGCCGACCGTGAGGCCTTCAACGAGCTCTGGAACGTCTGGATCGACGGCCGCCTCCATCGCCGCGGTCTCCCCTCCATGACCCGCGGAGAACGGCGCCGCGTCTACGCGCGGACCCTGAAGCACATTCCCGGTTATGCCTCGCGCGGGGAGCGGATCTTCCGCGCGCTCTGGTCGGCGGATCATCTCCGGCCGGCGGAACTACGGGCGTATCTCGACGAACTCCGCGCCGGCGGCACGGCGGCGCGCGGCGCGGCGCGACACCGCACCACCCGGACGGCGCGATCGGCCCGATGACCGACCCTTCGGCGTTGCTGGGGCCGGCTCGCACGGAGGAAGATCGGCTTCGATTCCTCGTGCGCGCCTCGCGGGAGCTGGCGCTCCTGAAGCGCGACGCCCTGGCGCGGAAGGCGCGCGATTTCTTCCTTTCCGCCTCGGCGTTCCACGAACTCTCGCTCTGGGTGATCGATCCCCGCACCGAGGTCCTCTATCCCTGGACGCTGGGCAACACGCCGGTCCTGGGACGCCGGCCGCGGCTCCAGGCGGGGCAGGGACTCGCGGGGCAGATCGTGGCGGAGGAGGAGGCTCGCTACTACGGCAGGGTTCCCGCCGATCTCTATCTGGCCGAGGAGTGGGGAGGCCGTCCGCTGGCCGATCTGGGCGCCGTCCTCGCCTTCCCGCTTCGGCGCGGGACCGAGCCGCTCGGCGTCGTGACGCTCCATCGCGCCGGGCAGGAGCCCACGGCCGAGGAGATCGCCTTCCTCTCCGAACTCGCGGCGCAGCTCTCGATCGCCGTGGGGAATTCCCGCGTCTACTCCGAGGCGATGCGGGAGAAAGTGGAGAATCAGCTCCTCCTCGAACTCGGCACGAAGATCTCGGGGAGCCTCGACAGCAGCCAGCTCCTGGAGCAGATCCTCGACCTCGTCTTCCAGGTCGTCCGCTACGACGCGGCCGGCATCTACCTCGTGGACAAGAAGACGCAGTGGATCACGCGGCAGGCGCTCCGCGGCTACGACGCCGACCGCGACGAGGCCGTCCGGCTCAAGGTGGGGAAGGGACTCATCGGCTGGGTGGCGAAGACCGGGAAGGGCGCCATCGTCCCCGACGTGACGACCGACACGCGATACGTGAACGCGCGCGAGCAGACGCGGAGCGAGATGGTGGCGCCGATCCGGATCGGGAGCGAGGTCATCGGCGCGTTCAATCTGGAATCCGACGAGCAAGACGCGTACGAGCAGGAGGACATGGAACTCCTGATGGCGTTCGCCGCCCAGGCGGCGGTCGCCATCGAGCGCACCCGCCTCCACGAGGAGGTGCTGGAGATGCGCCGCCTCGAGGAGGAAGTGACGATCGGGCAGCGAATCCAGCGCTCATTCCTCCCCGACCGAAATCCCGAGGTGCGGAACTTCGACATCGCCGGCGCCAACTTCTCCTCCGACCTCGTCGGCGGCGACTACTACGACTTCGTCCGCATCACCGACAATCATCTCGGCATCGTCGTCGGGGACGTCTCGGGGAAGGGACTCGCGGCCGCGCTGATCATGGCCTCGTTCCGCGCCTCCCTCATCGCGGAGATCCGGAACAACTACGCCATCCGCACGATCATCGGAAAGGTGAATCGGCTCCTCTGGGAGAGCATCGAGCCCGATCGCTTCGTGACCGCGATCTATGGCGTCCTGGACATCGAGGGACGCCGCTTCACCTACGTGAACGCGGGACACAACTCGGCGTTCCTCTGCCGGTCGGGGGGGGCGACGTTCGATTACCTGGAGGCGACCGGGCCCTTGCTGGGGACGTTCGACACGGCGGCCTACAAGGAGCGGACGGTGGAGATCCGCCCGGGAGACGTGCTCGTGCTCTACACCGACGGAGTCACCGAGGCGATGGACGCATCGGGCGATCTCTTCGGCGACGAGCGGTTGCGAGAGGTGATCCGCGCCAGGCGGGGCGAGCCCGCCACGGCGATCCAGCGCGGAATCTGGGACGCGGTGAAGGCGCACCGGGACGGAAGCCTGGACGACGACATGACGATCGTCGTGGTGAAGGGGCTGATGTAGCGGGGTGAGGGCAGCGGACCCGGGCGGAGGCTGCGGACGCGGCCGACGTGGCGCTGGTTGAAAATGTATCGGGCGGCGGATCCCTAGGGACCCGCCGCCCGTTTATTTAGGAAGTTCCCCGTGCAGACCGTGCGCGAACGACCTGTGGGGCTGAGGCAACCCTCCGGCGGACCGCCGGTACAGACCGCCCGCGTCACATGAACGACAGGGAACTTCACAACGTAATCGCGTCTCTTTAGACTCGGAAACAAGCGAAAAGTTCCAGCAGGGGAGAATAAGCCCCCGGCGACGTGAGAAGAATAGTACCTAAGTAGTTGCGGGATTGTCAATTGGAATCTTGGCACGCTTCTGGGAGGGGGCTCCTTGACCGCCCCGGCACCCCCTGATAATGTCGCCATTCCAACAAGTTAGCCCACCGCCGGAGTGGTGGAACTGGCAGACACGCGGGACTCAAAATCCCGTGAGGCGAAAGCCTTGTGAGGGTTCAAATCCCTCCTCCGGCACACATTACCAAGTCGTCGTTGCAGCGCGGTGTGAGAACGCAGGCCGAACGCGGGCCGAAGTTGCTTCGTAGCGGGGCGTAGCGCGACCCCTCCGACCCCTTCGGCGGAAGTGGTCGCCGCGCGCTGCGCCCCGAGCCCGCGCGAGTGTGTGCGAGGGGGTCGAGAGCGCATCGAGGAGGGGGAGGGGAGCCAAGTGCTAGGGCTGTGGCGGTTCTTGTTCGAGAGAACGCTGGGCGCGGTATGGAGGGCCTTCGTTCGGCTCGCTCGGTGGACGGCGGGCGAGATCGTTGCGACCGACACCCTACGGATCGTGTTGAACGCCACGAGCGGTTACGGCGCGCCCGTGTGGGGGATGGGCACCGTGAACGGGGTTCCTTCCATGCAGGTCACGGCGCACTGGACTGTCACCAACGTGACCGACAAACCCATCCGCATCGCAGCGGTTCGGCTAGCAAGGCCGCGTGTTGAAGGGCATGTTCACGTTTCCCACCCAACGAGGGAGCAATCCGGACCCTACCTCCTGCCCCCGAACGTGCCGATGCCCATGAGCACGATGTTCTGGGTGACGCCACCGATGCGCAAGCCGGGGCAAAACCTCGCCTCACGCGTCGTGTTCGTCGACAATCTCGACAACGAGATCAAGAGTGCCACCGTGGTTTTCCACGGACGGAAGGCAAACTGACGTGGACACGCCGCAACCGCGCTAGGCTATCGCGGTCATGACGGCGTTCACGAAGGCGCGCGTATCGAGGAAGTAGTTGGGGTAGGCGCGCCGAAGGGCGGCCACCGACTCGACCGAGACGAGCACAACGTCGGCCTCCGGCCGACCAGCCGTCCTCGTCTCCAAGTCGAGGTACTGCTCTGAGGCTTTCTTCAGGTCCTTGAAGGCCCAGAGCGCCGTCGTGTTCTGCTCGAGGTGAAGCAGGTAGTATTTCGCGCCCTTCGCGATCGCATCATCTTGGGGGTTGAATCTGAGTGCGGCTCCGTACGCGAGGAGCTTCTGCTCGACGTGGAGCCGCGCAACGTAGTCCCGAAGCTCTACAACCAACTCGTGCTGAGTAGTAGGGGTCCTGGGGACAGGGGGTGCCTTCTCGCGCAGCGCGATTGCTCCGCCCATCAGAGCGAAGAACCTACGCCAGTCCTTCTCCCCTTGCCCGGCCTTCAGCGCGCCTAGTTGAAACGTATCGACCGTCTCGACAGCCGTGGCCCACGCGTGCTGGAGTCTTGATCGGATCTGCATTTCAACCTTCAGCCCGTCGTAGCTCGGATCGCGGTCGCTCCGGTACCGGTAGATTAGGTGGTAGCCACGGTAGCCGCTTGGCTTCGGATTAGTGATGTAGTCATCTTGATCATCAAGAACGTGCTGCAGCCTGCTCCCCTTGTACAGACGGACGAGGCCCCTGACCCTCTGCACCGAGTTGACGATGGCGCGGCACCCTGCCATGTCCTGCATTTCGGAGAGGGTCAGCCAGTCGAACCGACGAAGCTTGCTCTCGATAGAGGACAGGCGCTTCATCCGCTGCGCGACAAGGCCGCTGTCGCTTACCTGCTTGACCTTGTTCCTGAGGGTCATCTGGAAAGTGTTGAGCGGGTGTCCGTGGGAAGAGCGCCAGTTCCCGATGACCCCGAGGGCAACTGACCTCGCCGCTGGGGAGGCGCTTGAGTCAATCAGGATCCGCCCGGCTTGGTCAACGGCTGCCTTGTGGTAGAGGGGTTTTGCCCAGGCCATAGTCTGGAGACAATAGCGCATGTCGGCGCTTTCCTGCAGGGGAAACCTCACCTCCGCTGAGCCGCGAGCTTCGCCAGCCCCTCGCGCACGTCGTCCGGCCCCATGATGGCGTACCGAATGAAGATGCTCGCCGTCCGGTGCCATTCGATTCGAGTGCAATGCCGTCAGTAGTGGCCTCGGATTCGTCGTGGTACACGCCATGGGCTTCGATCTGGATCGAGGGTTCAAATTGCTCAGTTCGGCTCTCCGCTTCAATATCTCGGAGGAGGGAGAAGAACGCCGAAGCGTCTCGTGGCGTGTAAAGCCGCGGCCGCGGCCAGCCCTCCCGAACCGCGATCGGCAACATCGCGTTGTAGAGATCGGCCCCCGTACTGTCATTGTTGGGGAGTGACTGGATTATCACGATGTTGTGGGTGGGAAGTTATCGTTCACCTCGGAATAGTAGGCGATCTCACGCTCCCTGACAAATACCGCTAGCTGGGGGCAGATGGGGAGTTGATCTTGCGGAACCGTTTCTCCGCCACCTGAAGCAGCTGCCAGATCAGCGCGGTTGCGTTCGTGACTTTTAGTAGGGACTCCTCGGCCCGCCCCTGCTTGACCTCAGTTCGTCGCGTATCTCGCGGAGGGCGTCCGCGATCACCGCCTCCGGCTCCCGATCCGACCAGACCCACGAGACGGCCGCTTTCCGCATCCGCCAATACTCGCGGATGTCGATCTCCTCCCGGATCGGGATATCCTCCTTGAGCGCGTTCTGGCACTTGCCGGTCAGGGTGAGCGTGGGGAACTTCTCGGTGAGTTCGTCGAGGCTGTAAATGCGGTTCTTGCCCGGCTCGACCTCCCGCTCCGGCGAGAACGCCTTGCCCTCGTTCGGCGCGACGATGATCGGCTTCCAACTCCACCGCGGGCCAGGGGGTTCGAGGGCGATCTCGACGTCAACGCCGAAGGAGGGGCCGATCCCCGCGTGGACGATCCTCAGATGCCCTTGGCCTTTGCCGGCGAGGGACCTTACCTGGAGAACCGGCATCAGCTTCGGGATGAGTTGGGCGGAGCGCGCCGCCCTCATCTCGGCCACCATCCTCTGGGTGGCCATGGTGTACCGCCATGTGATCACCACCAGCGCGACCGTCGAGGCCGCCGTCACGTAGGTAGGCCAGAGCGGGGGAGTGGCGCTCATTTGGTGGCGTCCGGTGCGCGCGGTCCCCGGTTCTTCTTGGCCTCGTGCTTCTCGACGAGTTTCCCGACCGCCGCACTCAGTCTCTTCCGCTCGCGAAGCGCGTCGGCAGTCTTCTCCACGATGAAGCCGAGCACCTCGCGGATCATCTCGGCGTATTCGAGGCACTCGGCGTCGGAGCTGGAGTGGATGTCCATCCCGAGCGCGCTGTTTAGGAGATTCATCGGATTGTGGCCCTCGAAGCGAAGTGTGTCCGGGATCGCGTCGTTCATGAGTTCTACGGACCTCGCGAAGATTCGCTCCTCGCGGGCGCTTTTCAAGGCCGCTATCGCCTCCGCCGGCGCGTGATCCGTCGTCGCCGCGAGGATGATCTCGTCCAGTAGCTTGTCCTTGAGCAACGCGACCACCCGGCGGTAGTACACGAGCGCGCCGAGGCCCAGGTTGCTCGCCTCGGCGCGGCGGCCGTTCTCGAAGATCTCGCGCTCATCTCCAGTTCCGAGCACGTCGAGCAGCCTCTTCGGGATGCGCGGCACGTAGAAGGGAAGCTCGGAGAGCTTCCAGACCTTAACGACCGGCCGTTCGGCGGTGGGCAACTTCGCCGAGTCGATGTGGATACCGAAAACCTTCGTCTCGAGGCCGCAGTTGCGGCACGTGTACTCCAGGTAACCGAGCAATGAGCGACGGAGCCCCAGGACTTGCCAGTATCCGTAGTCACCGTGCTCGAAGTTCATCTCGCCGTCGCAACGGGTACAGAAGAGCCTCAACCGCGGCGCGAGGACCCGCCATCCGCCGTCATGCAGCTGAAGGACGTCGGACACGATGCGAGCGGCAGGCGGCGGCACCTTCGTCAGGAAGTCCGCCCACGAAATCGGGTCATTCGGGTCAGCCAACGGAATCCTCCTTCTGATGGTCCGCTCCGGTTGCCCCTTCAGACGCGGGCGCCGGCGATTCCCACCGGTCTGCCACCGGGAGGGCCGCCCACACGTCATGGGGCTCGCCGTAGGCGTCCCGGCAGGTGCCTTCAAGGTAGACGGTGAAATCGTCGCTCTCGCGGAGGTCGAGGCGCGGGCTCCCCTCTCCGTCGAGCACCCGGCGGGTCTCACCGCTGCGTATCATCGGGCGCTGCAGACGACGAGCGAGTCTTCCATATCGGATCGTAACGTCCACGTCGAGCGCAGGGCCCGGGCCGATGTTCTCTATCCCCCAACGGAGCTTGTATCCCGTGAAGAACTTCTCGTCTCCCTCCAGTTCGCGGAATACGGGTACAAGGATCGGACGAAACACCGCGGCCCGCGACTTACGAGCCTCCTCGACGAGCCGCTGGTTGGTCGCGATGTATCGCCGCACCAGCAATACGTTCGCTACCGTGACGCCGACCAAAACGAACGTCGCGAGGGTATAGAGTACTGTCGCGACGGCCGTCACGGCCGGCCAGAAGTTGGGGTCATTTGGACTCACGACCGGGACGTTACTCGAAACGCCGCCGGCGCGTCCAGGCGGCCGCCGCGCCCGGGAGCCCCTGGATCAGCGATCGGGCCGGTGGCGCGTGCGGGGCTGGGGCGGGGGAACAGGACCGAAGCGCCCAGAGGGGCCCACATCTCCCCACGCGCGTCCTGGCCGCGGGTCCGCTGGCCCGGTCCCGTGCGGGGTCCGCGCGGTGGGCTGCCGTTCACGTCGCGGTGACGGGTCTTTGGGTGCCTTTCGGCCAGGGTGTCCCGGGTCTTCCATGCATTCACCCTGCGAGTCACCCTTCAGGGTGAACGCAGTGAACGCGGAAGCACACCCCGCGGGCGGAAGTGAACGCATGATGCGACGAACGGCGCTAACCCGTTCCGTCCACAGCGTTTGAGGCGTCCGCGCAGCCTGGCGCGGACGCATGTCAACGCGGACGCGCCGGAGGGGCTTTCTCTCGGCGACGAAGTAGTGTAGAAGGAGTGTGTAGCGAAACTCGCGCGGACGGGCGTATCAGGCGGTGGCCGCGCGTGATGTGGGCCTGGAGGGGTCAACCCCCCTGGCGACAACATGATCCACAGGCGACGGCTTGTGCCCGCAGGCGCAAGTAGTGCCCCAAGTCTTAGACTCAAAATCCCGCTGGGCTCAAACTCAGTGGGGGTTCAAATCCCTCCTCCGGCACCAGTTGCAATTCCGTGGTTCGGCGTCGATCAGGCGCAGGACTCGTATGGGACTCGTTCTCGATGGAATCGGTGTCCAGATCGCGCCGAGAGAAGGGTGTCGAGCATTCGACGGCGGCGGAGACCTGACGCCCCCAAGGGCGACAGGTGGCCCGCCGCCCTACCGCCGGGCGGGTCGCTCGACGCGAGGAGATCGTTTTCACTGGCGGCTAGGGCGAGGGATGTCGAAGACATGAGGATGGAGGTGGAATGACACTACAGGGGGGAGCCCACTTCAAACCAAAGCTGGTGGCTGCGGTCCTGGCATTGTCGCTCTTGGCGGGCCCGGGGCCTGCCGCTGCACCCCGAACATCCGCAATCGACTCGCTTACGGCACGGGCCGCACGAGCGGATAGTGCGATTGTCACCCTTCGGGGCGAGGTCTCACAGCAGAAGGTTGCGCGCGAGTTCTTCGCGTCCACGATTTCGGTTCAGACGGGGATACTTACAACCATCGTTGTTTTGGTGCTCGGGCTTATCGGTTTGGTGAGCTATCTACAAGTGGGCGGGCTCATCCGAACCGAAGTCGCGAAGGCAAAAGGCGAGATCGAAGATAGTCTCCGTTTGAAGGCAGAAGCGCGAGCGAAGGAGGACGCGTCGCACCGCGAGTCTCTGGACAAGAGGATTGACGTTCGATTCAAGTCACTCCGAACCACGCTCTCGTATCAGAAGGCCGCTCTCAATCGCGCATTTGCGACGATGCACGAGGACAAGCCCGTTGTAGCCTTTATCTGGTGGCTGCGGGCAGTTTCGGCAGCTCCTGACGCAGAAACTAAGGCCGAGTGGCTCAACTTCGTGTTGAATAACGCGAAGAAGCTCACCACCACGCGGCAGGTCGCAGGAATTATTGACGAGGTTCAAGGGATTTTGGCTGGGCTCGACCAAGACCGGTTCGCAATCCAGATACGAGCGATCAGGGCGGAGGTCGAGCGCGTTGCTTCCATTTCAGAGCCAAAGGACAAGTAGACGCCTCACGAATCGATCTGACGGCCTCCGATTGCCAGGAGATCGACTGCCAGCTACCCCTGCCGAGCTGTCAACTTCGCAACACCAGCGGCGAGGTCCGCGTCGGAGAGGATCGCGTAGCGCAGGAAGACGCTCGGCATCAGGTGGCCGAGGAGCTTCTACGCGCCGGGCTGCGGCACCCCTGCGAGGACCATGCGCAGGGGGGCGCTGCGGCGATGGTCATGAACGAGGAGGCCGGGATTCGCGGCTTTCTTGCACGCCGCGCTCTACGCGTCGCAGAAGCTGACGATTGGCCGGCGCTCGCATCCGATCAGACGCGATTCGAAAGGAGTGAGTATGCCCGCTTCACCCGCCCCATGTCATCTCCCGGCCCTCGTCGCGCTCCTCCTCCTCGCGGAAATTGACACTTCTGCCGCCGCACCGTCCACCGCCCCCGCCGTTCCCCTCGACGGGAAGTACGGAGTGGG
>JBBTHR010000135.1:3030-4530 GCA_038060295.1 Candidatus Eiseniibacteriota bacterium | reverse complement strand
TCGGCACCTGTGGCCAGGTGCGTTCGAGCTTCTCGGCCGCTTCCCCCAACGTGACCAGATGGCGGACCCGCTCGAGGATCAGCGGCGTCACCGCCGCGAAATCCCCGTCCTTGTCCCGTCCTCCCACGATCAGCACGATCGGCGCGTCGTACGACTCGAGCGCCCGGCGCATCGCGTCGACGTTCGTCGCCTTCGAGTCGTTGACGTAGCGCACGCCGTCGATCGTGGCGACGAGCGTGAGCCGGTGCGGCAGTCCCTTGAAATCCCGGAGCGCCTTCGCGATCGCGGCCGGAGGAATTCCGACGGCGAGCGCGGCGGCGGCCGCGGCGGTGACGTTCTCGGTGTTGTGCGGGCCCGGCAGCGCCACCTCGTCGCGGCGAAGAAGCGTGCCGTGGCTCCCCGCGAAGCGCCAACGGAGCGCGCCCCCCTCCAGCCAGACGCCGTCGCCCGTCGGATCGGCGAGGCCGAACCAGAGCGGACGCGACCGCATGGGCCGGAGCAGCGCCGTGATCAGGGCGTCGCCCAGCGGCTGGACGCGATGGTCGCTCTCCGTCTGACGCTCGAAGAGGCGGCCCTTGATGGCGGCGTAGCGCTCCAGCGTTCCGTGGCGGTCGAGATGGTCGGGCGTCACGTTCAGAAGGACGCCGACCCGGGGGCGGAAGCGCGTGCAGCTCTCGAGCTGAAAGGACGAGACCTCCACGACCAGGAGCCCCTCGGCCGGGACCTCCTCGGCCCGCTCGGAGAGCGCCGTGCCGATGTTGCCGAGCACCTCGGTCGCGCGCCCCGCCGCGCGTCCCATCGCGCCGAGGAGTTCGACCGTGGTGCTCTTCCCGTTCGTGCCGGTGACCGCGACGATCGGCGCCTGGGCCACGGCGTGGCCCAGCTCCAGCTCGGCGGCGATCGGGATGCCGCGCCGCTCCGCTTCCCGGAAGAGCGGCAGGTCGAGCGGAACGCCGGGACTCGCGATCACCAGGTCGCGCCCTTCCAGCGCCGCGGCGTCGGTGGCGCCCAGGGCGAGTTCCACGCCGAGCGGCTCCAGCTCGCGCACGGCGGCGGAGAGCTCGGCCGGGGCGCGGCGGTCGACGACGCGGACCTGCCCGCCGTGGCGGACGATCAGCTTCGCCGCCGCGATGCCGCTCCGGGCGGCGCCGACGACCAGGGCCTTCGCCCCGGCGAAGAAGGGACGGTCGGTCATTGCAGTTTCAGCGTGCTCAGCCCTACCAGCGCGAAGAGCGCCGCGGCGATCCAGAAGCGGACCACCACGCGCGGCTCCTTCCAGCCGGAGAGCTCGAAATGGTGATGAAGGGGCGACATGCGGAGGATCCGCTTCCCCCATACCTTGAACGACAGGACCTGCGCCATCACCGAGAGGGCTTCCAGAACGAAGACGGCTCCCACGATGGCGAGAAGAAACTCGCGCTTGATCAGGACCGCGACCGTTCCGAGCGCGGCGCCGAGCGAGAGCGAGCCGGTGTCTCCCATGAAGACGTCGGCCGGATG
>JBBTHR010000135.1:0-2930 GCA_038060295.1 Candidatus Eiseniibacteriota bacterium | reverse complement strand
GCGCGGCGCCGAGCGAGAGCGAGCCGGTGTCTCCCATGAAGACGTCGGCCGGATGGCAGTTCCACCAGAGGAATCCGAGCGTCGCCCCGAGCACGGCCGCGCAGAAGACGGTCAGCTCGCCGGCGCCTGGGATGTAGGCGACCTGGAGGTACTGCGAGAACTTCACGTGCCCCGTGACGTAGCACATGCCGCCGAGGGCCACGGCGGCGATGGCGGTCATGCCGGCTGCGAGGCCGTCGAGACCGTCGGCCAGGTTCACCGCGTTCGACGATCCGGTGATGACGAGGACGACGAACGGCAGATAGAGCCACCCGAAATCGAGAAAGGTCCTCTTTAAGAATGGGACGTTCGTCTCGCTCGGGTCCAGGAGGCCGCCCGACGGGTAGAGGAAGACCGCGAGGAAGACGCCGATGCCGAGCGCGATCTGCCCCGCCAGCTTGTAGCGTCCCAGGAGCCCCTTGCGAAGGTGCTTCACGACGCGGAGCCAGTCGTCCAGGAAACCGACGGCGCCCATGAAGAGCGTCGCGAGGAGCGCGATCCAGACGAGGCGGTTCTCGAGGTTTCCCCAGAGGAGCGTGCTGACCGCGATGGCGATCACGATCAGGATGCCCCCCATCGTCGGAGTGCCCGCCTTGTCGTAGTGCGACTGCGGGCCCTCCTCGCGGATCTTCTGCCCGATCTTCAGCTCGCGCAGCTTCCGGATCACGAGCGGACCGAACACGAGCGCCAGCAGGAGCGCCGTGGCCATGGCGTAGGCGGAGCGAAACGTGATGTAGCGGAAGACGTTCAGCGCCGGGAATTGCTCGCTGAGCGGATAGAGCAGGTGATAGAGCACCGGCTACTCCTTCCCCGCCGCCGCCAGCGCGGCCGCGTTTCCCGCGCGGCCGGGCGCGAGGGCGTCGACCACCCGCTCGAGCCGCATGCCGCGAGAGCCCTTGACCAGCACCAGGTCTCCAGCCTTCGCATCGGCGCGGACGGCGGCGGCCATCGCGTCGACGTCGTCGAAGCGGCGGACGCGCGCCGCGTCGACGCCCGCGGTCGCCGCGCCGCGCGCCACGGCCACGGCGAACGCGCCCGCGACGTAGAGCCACGCGCCGGTCGGGACCTGCCGGCCGACGGCCTCGTGGAACGTCTCCGCCTCCGGCCCCAGCTCCAGCATGTCGCCCAGCACCGCGCGCCGCGCCCCTTCCGTATCGATCGTTCCGAGGAGCCAGAGCGCCTCCTCCATCGACGCGGGATTCGCGTTGTAGCAATCGTCCAGGACCGACACGCCGCCAGCGCGGACGAGTTCCAGGCGATGCGCCGGGGCCGGCATGGCCGCCAGCGCCGCCGCCGCTTCCGCGCGCGGCACGCCGAAACGGTCGCCGACCAGGATCGCGGCGAGCGCGTTCCGCACGTTGTGGCGGCCGAGGAGCGAGAGCGCGAACTCCGTCCCGTCGGGGAGCGTGAAACGCGTGCCGCCCTCCGCCGTCACGCTCACGCGCGTCGGCCTCAGATCGGCCTCGGCGTTCTCGATCGCGTAGGAGCGAATCGGCACGGGGCGGTTCCGGTTCATCGGCCAGAGCCGCGCGTCGTCGGCGTTCAGGATCAGAAGCCCCTGGGGCGGAATCGCCTCGGCCAGTTCACTCTTCGCCCGCGCGATCTCCTCCAGGGAACCGAGCCGCTCCAGATGCGCCTCGGCCGCCACCGTCAGGACGCCGACGTCGGGACGGCAGATCCGCGCCAGTTCGGTGATCTCCCCGCGCGCGCGCATCGCCAGCTCCAGCGCCATCACCTGGTGCTCGGGGCGGAGCCGCGTCATCGTGAGGGGAAGTCCGATCTGATTGTTGAGATTGCCCACGTTCTTGTGCACCCGTAGCCGCGAGCCGAGCACGGCCGCGATCATCTCCTTGGTCGTCGTCTTGCCGTTCGATCCGGTCACCGCCACCACGGGGATTCCGGCCCGGTCGCGGCAGTGCCGCGCCAGAGCCTGGAGCGCCGCGAGCGGATCGGCGACCGCGATCACCGGCTTCCCACGCCGCGCGATCTCCTCCGGAACGCTCCAGCCCGATCGCGCCAGGCTCCCCGCCGCTCCCGCGTCGAGCGCGGCGGCCAGGAAGGCGTGTCCGTCGCGGTTGGCGCCGGGGAGCGGCACGAAGAGCTCTCCGCCCTGGATGCCGCGGCTGTCGATGGCGGCCTCGGTGAAGGCGGCCGCCGCCTTCGCGCCCGCCGGCGCCGCCAGGGCGCCGCCCGTGACGCGCACGACGTCGCCCAGGGAGAGCCAGGGGCTCGGCATCCGCGCGGCCGCGGCGTTGGCGGCGGCCGTCACGCGGAGAACCCCCGGGCGCGGAGCGCCTCGAGAGCGACCGCGCGATCGTCGAAGTCGATCGTCCGGTCGCCCAGGATCTGAACCGTCTCGTGCCCCTTCCCCGCGATCAGGAGCGCGTCGCCCGGCTCGCACGCCGCCACGGCAGCGACGATCGCCTCGGCGCGATCGAGGATCGAGCGGACGTTGGCGGCGCTCGCGGCGCCGGCCCCGTTCCCCACTCCGGCCAGAATCTCCGCGACGATCGCCTCGGGCGCCTCGCTCCGCGGATTGTCCGACGTCACGATGACCTCGTCCGCCAGACGAGCCGCGGCCGCTCCCATGAGCGGGCGCTTCCCGCGGTCGCGGTCGCCGCCGCAGCCGAACACGCAGCGGAGCCGCTTCGGGCCGAGCGCCCGAACCGCTTCCAGCGCGCGCTCCAGCGCGTCGGGCGTGTGCGCGTAGTCCACGAGCACCTGGAACGGCTGGCCCGCGTCCACCGGTTCGAGACGCCCCGGCACCCGGGCCAGCGCGCCAAGCCCCTCCGCGATCTCGGCCGGGGGAACGCCGAGGACGTAGCAGGCCCCGAACGCCGCGAGGGCGTTCATCACATTGAAGGCGCCGCGCAGGCGGAGGGCGACCGTTT
>JBBTHR010000134.1:0-9377 GCA_038060295.1 Candidatus Eiseniibacteriota bacterium | reverse complement strand
AGGCGCACGCGAGCGCGACCTCCCGGACGGCCTGGAAATGCGCGAGGGGCGCCGCGGCCGGCACGGCGCACCCCGGTCCGAGAATAAAGCGCGTCCCACCCGAATCCGCGAGGGCGGCGCGCGCTTCCTCCTGGACTGCTTCCGCCGGGCCGGTCAGGAACGCGCCGTCGTGCGCGAGACCCGCGAGAAGCGTTTTCGATGTCTTCGCGCGCAACGCCGCGATCGACGGATTCCGCGGCGCGCGATCGGCCCACGACACGACGGCGACCGGATAGTCGAGGAGATCCTCGACGTAGGCGCCGGGGCCGCAGACGTGGAGCACGTTCAAGGGCGCGGCGGCGGCTTCCGCCAGCACGCGGAGATCGTAGGGACACCCGAACTCGCGCATTGTCGCGCGGTCGATGCGGGTGTCGTTGGCGTAGTCGGTCGTGGCGAAGAAAATCCCCGAGGCGCCGCGCGCGACGCACTCGCGGACAAAGCCGGCGTAGGTCTCGGTGATGGCGCGGAGCGCCTCGTGCACGCGGTCGCCGTGCTCGCGCAGATGCGCCACCAAGAGGGCGTCGTCGTTCACGAGGTCGGCCGCGATCGAGAGCGGATTGAAGACGGTCATCACCCAGTCGACGTCGCCCTGCGCCTCGGCCGCGATTCGTTCCAGGGCGTCGAGATGCTCGCCCAGGGCGCCGCGCGTCGGGTCGAGGGGACGGATGGCGTCCCAGTCGGCCGGCTCCCGGATCACGCCCGCGACCACCTTCGGCTTGTCGAGCGGACCGTTCCCCGGTCGCGCCGTGCGGACACCCCAGTCTTCCACGTGATACGACCCGCGCGGATTGACTTTGAGGATGTCCCAGTCGTAGCGCTTCTGGAACTCCAGCATGGAGGCCGCCAAGTCGGCCGCCGAGCCCTCCCGGTGGTAGAAATGCCGCCAGAAGGAGATCGGGGGCCGGTCGGTCGGCTGACCCGCTAGGGTCATTCGGATTCGCTCGCGTCGGGTCATGGCGTCAGGGGCTGATTCGGGTCCTCGTCGGGCACGTTGCGGGCCGCCTCCAGGGGGCGTAAGCTATGGAATCGTACACAGAAAGCCGCCCCCCCACAAGTGCCGGTCCGGTTCGTACGATCGACCCCAGCGAGGCCTCGATGAGGCGCCAAGTTTCATTTTGGGTAACCGTTGCAGATCTTTGGACGCGCTTCCTGCTCGTTGCGGTGCCGGCGGCGTGCGCCTTCGCGGCCGCCGTCGCCTCGGCGGCGCCTGCTGACGGCGAGCGATGGGCGGCGGTGGGACTGATCGCGGGCTACCGGACCTTTGCCTCGCCGCTCGAGCTGGAGGGCGAATTCGCCATCGGGGCGAGGGTCTCGCTGGGCCTGAGCGATCGGGTCACGATCATGATCGACGGTGCCCACGCCGATCCGACGCGGCGCACGTCGGGTAAAGTGTCGAGCTTCGGCGACATCCGGGCACTCGTCTCGTATCGCCTCCGGGAACGCGGAGTCCGCCCGTACATCCTGGCGGGACTGGGCGGGCAGATCCTCAATTTCCACGACGCGCCGGCGTCAGCCAGCGCGATCGTGGCGGCGGGCCTCGGCGCCGAGATCACGCTCTCCCCCGAGTGGCTAGCCATTTTCGAGGGCGCTGCCGATTTCTATCGAGGACGCTTCGTGACCTACTCCTCGACGGGCCAGGAACTTTCCTCCACGAACCGTGAGATGTATGCGACCGGAATCTTCTCGGCCGGCCTCCTGTACCGGTTCTGACGCCGGGCGGCCGCATGGGGCGGCCAGGGACGCCCGCCCCCCCGTTGCCGGATTCCTTCGCATTGGACTGACGGCGTGCCTCGCGTTCGTCGCCGCCTGCGCCGACATCGCGACCGCCCCCATTCCGATCGTGACGCTTCGCGGTTCGGTGACGACGCCCCAGGGAGCGCCGGTACAGGGTGTGGATATCTATTTCGTCCCTGCATCGACGGGACCGTCGGTTGGAACAGCGACTCCACCACGATCGGCGCCGCGACCGCCGGGTGGAACCGCGGCTCGCGCTGCCGGGATCGTGGAGGAGACAATACCGCGCGTCAGGACAGGGCTGGACGGGGCGTTCGAGATCGACCTCGCGGTCGGCACCTACGATCTCCATCTCTACGCCCCGGAGCGGTCCGGCGTGCCCACGCGCGTCATCAGTCGCTTCGAAGTCGGCCGCGTGAAGCCGCGCTTCGACTATCGCTACGGAGGGCTGGAGGTGACGGGTGCCGTCACCGGTCCCGATGGGACTCCCGTGACGAACGCGACCGTGAGCTTCTACAACTCCGATGAGTACTTCCACGCTTCGGCCCGATTCGACGGGACCGAGTACACGGTCTATCTTCCGGCCGGCCGGTATTCCGTCCATGTCGAACCTCCCTCGTTCGTGAGCGGAATCCCGGACATCATCGTCCCCAGATTCTCGATCGCCGCAGACACGACGATCGATTACTTCCTGACGGGCCACCTCGTGACCGGCACCGTCACCGGCCCCGACGGATCGCCGCTGCCGAACGCCACGGTTTACGTGAGTGGATCCAACGTCTCTTCGGGGACCAACGCGGATGCCTCCGGGCAATACTCGCTTTACGCTCCGACCGCGACATATGTCCCGTACGCCTACCCGCCGATGACGCGCCTCGATATCTTCTCGAGAACGTTCGGCGCCGTGGCGGTTCTGGGCCCCACGACGATCGATCTCGCCTTCACGGGGATCACGTGGAGTGGCGTGGTGCGGGAAGCGGGGACGGGGACGGGGACGCCGATTCCCGGGGCCACCGTGCGCGTCGTCGGCGACGGCTACTACGGCTACCTCGGAAAGGCTAAGTCCACGACCGACGGAACCGGAGCGTTCAAGCTCTACCTGGCGAGCCCTCAGGGTTACCGGCTCAGCGCCGCGGCCCCCGGATTCGCGCCACTCGGTCCCATCGAGGCGTCCGCCGGAAGCGACTCGACGTTTGACCTCATCCTGAATTTTTCTTCAGCGCCGTAGTTTCAGGGCACTCCGAGGATCCGCCGCGCGGTTCGCGGCTACGCGAGCCCCTCGGGCGGGGCGAGCGGCGGAGGGATGAAGGCGGGGCGCTCCAGCACCTTCTCGTAGAAGCGCTCGTACATCGGCACCACGTGGCTCGCTTCGTACTTCTCCATGGCCAGCCGCCGGGCCGCGGTGGCCATCGTGACGTGAAGTCTTCCGTCGCTTAGAACCTCGATCGCCCGCCGCGCCATCCCTTCCACGTCTCCCACCGGCACCAGATAGCCCGTCTCTCCGAAGCGGATCAACTCGGGGAGCCCTTCCGCGGTGGTGCCGATGACCGGCACGCCGCTCGACATCGCCTCAAGCGCCGCCAGCCCGAACGATTCGTTCTCGCTCGGCAGGAGGAAGAGGTCGCTGGCCGCCAGCACGTCCTCGACGGCGTCCATCTGGCCGAGGTAGCGGACGAAGCGATCGACGCCGAGTTCCACCGCCACCTCGCGGCTTCGGGTCCGCTCCGGCCCGTCGCCGACCATCAGGAGCACCGCGGGCACTTCCTTCCGCACCGCCGCCAGCACGCGCACGGCGTCGGGGGCGCGCTTGCTCGCGCGGAAATTGGAGATGTGGGTCAAGATCCGCTCGCCGCCCCGGGCATAGCGCTCCCGGTGGCAGCCGGCCTCGTCGCGCGGCGCGTAGCGCGTGGTGTCGACGAAATTCGGAATGACCTCGACCTCGCGGCGCGGCGCGAAGACGTCCATCGTCCGCTTGCGGAGGAAGTCGGAGACCGCGGTCACGCCGTCGCTCATCTCGATCCCGTAGCGCGTGATCGATCGGAACGACTGGTCGGAGCCGACGAGCGTGATGTCGGTGCCGTGGAGCGTCGTCACGACCCGCAGCCGCTCGCGGGATTTCGCCACCTCCCGGGCCAGATGGGCGCAGACGGCGTGCGGAATGGCGTAGTGGGCGTGCAGCACGTCGAGCCCGACCTCGTCGGCGACCTCGGCCATCTTCGCCGCCAGCGTCATCGTGTAGAGCGGGAACTGGAAGAGCGGGTACGACGTGTTGGAGACCTCGTGGAAAAAGATCCCCTCGGAGTAGGGCTTCAGCCGAAACGGGATCGCGTACGAGATGAAGTGGATCTCGTGCCCCCGCTTCGCGAGCTCCATGCCGAGCTCGGTCGCGACGACGCCCGATCCCCCGTGCGACGGGTAGCAAGAGATGCCGATCTTCATCGCGCCTTCTCCGTCGCGGTGCGCGCCGCCTCGCCGTTGGGCGCCACCGCGCCGAAATCGGGAGCGGCCTCCGCGGGTCCGCCGAGCGGCACGACGACATGCGTGCCGGGAGCGCCAAGCGCGTCGCGAAGCCGCGCCGGCAGACCGGGCCCATAGCGGGCCAGGAAGCCGAGCACGGAGAGCGTCCGTTCTTGCAGTCCCCCGTGCGGAAAGAGATGCCCTGCCGCGCGGCGAATCTGCGAGACCGACTCCTCCTGCCGCCGTTTCCAGACCTGCATCAGTTTCTTCTCCAGTTCGCGCCCCTCGTGCTGCACCTTTCCCGCCGCCGTGCCGAGCGCCGAACGGAGCGACGGATCGAACGCGGTCACCACCGCGTCGAGGCGCTGGAAGGAGGCGTCCCACTCCTTTCGCTCCCGCTCGAAGCGCTCCGGGAAGTCGTCGGGAAGGAGCCGGCGGAGCGTCTCGGACAGGATCGGCTCCACGTCCCCGGCCAGCGAGGACCACGGGAGTCCGAAGCGGTCGAGCGTCTTCGCGATCTTCGACTCGAGCAGCGTGGCACCGGCCCGCGGCGTGATCGCCGGAGGCGCGAGATCGAAGAGCGGATAGAGCGGGTGGATCTGCGCCCAGTAGGCGACCTCGGCGGGACCGCCGACGTAGGCCGCGGTTGGGAGGAGGTAGTCCTGGATGAGCGGCCGGAGGAGGACGCCGGGGCTCGCCTTTTCGGGCGTGTCGCGGAGCGCCTTCATGAATTCGGCCGGGCGCCACGTGGGGCCCCCCTCGGAGGCGTGAATGGTCCCATCGTCGTGCAGGCGGAGCGACTCGCGCCGCTCCTCGTGCCAGAAGAGATTCAGCTCGTTCCCCGCCCGCGAGATCTGCGCGTGGTAGCCGCGCGCCACGAGTTCGGCGCCGCGATCGCGCGCCACGCGGGCGCTCTCGCCGCCGAGCGCCACCTCGCGCTCGAAGATCGGAAGGGCGAGCCGCTTCGCCTCGGCGTCGGAAGGATCGAAGACGAGCATCCCCTCGCGCGCCACCAGGTCGCCGACGAAACGCGCGAAGGCGTCGCTCCACCCCCGGCCGGGGGCGTAGGCGTCGCGAAGCTTCGCGAGGAGCGGATCGCGGAACTCCGACGGATGGAGAAGCGCGGCGAGCCGCTCGTGGAGCGCGGCGATTCCCTCCCCGAGCCGCACGCGCGCCACCGAGGCTCCGGCCGGCGCGGCGTCGGCGGGGACTTCCAGAAGCAGCGGCCCCGGGCTCCCGTCGCTCACCCAGGCCCGGCGAATTTCTTCGAAGTCGTGGTCGTCGGAGGCGAGCCAGAAGATCGGCACCACCGGCACGCCGCACGCCGCCTCGATCGATCGCGCGAGCGCGATGGCGGTGAGCGCCTTGTAGATCGTGTAGAGCGGACCGCCGAAGAGCCCCGGCTGCTGCCCCGCCACCACGCAGAGCGCATCGGGCCGCTCGAAGCGGGCCAGCGCGTCGCGCGAGAGGTCGCCAAGATCCCACGCCGCGGCCTGCCGGCGAAGGATCGCGGCGACGGCCGTGCGCCGGTCTGCCGGCATGGATCGCGCGGCGGCGCGGGCGCCCAGCGCGGCCGGGTCGCGGAAGTCGGCCGGGTAGAGATCCCGCACGCGCTCGGGCGCCACCAGGAAATCGCGGTAGAGCGCGCTGGGATGCAGGAGCTTTGAAATCTCGTTCGTCACGATCTCCCCTCCGCGCGCGGTGCGGCGGTCAGACGCTCTGGCGGCGGCCGAGCGCGGCGTCCCCGACAAAGGGATTCGACCGGCGCTCCGCTCCGACGGTCGTCGCGGGGCCGTGGCCCGGATGGACGGGAGTGGCGTCGGGGTAGGCGAAGAGGCGCTCCCGCACGGAGCGGACGAGCGCCTCGGGGTCGCAGAGCGGGAGGTCGGTGCGGCCGACCGAGCCGGCGAAGAGGACGTCGCCCGCGATCAATCCCTCGGAGGTCACGAAGGTCACGCTGCCTGGCGAGTGCCCCGGCGTTTCGATGGCGCGCGCCTCGATCCCCGGAAGGCCGACCTCCTCTCCGTCGGCGATCCAGTGATCGACCTCGAACGCGCCGTCCCACGGAAGCTCGTAGGCCGCCGCCTGCGCCGCAGCCCGCTCCAGCCACCAGCGGTCGCCGGGGTGGAGCCAGACCGGCGCGCCCGTCGCCTGGCGATAAGCCTTCACCGCGAGAATGTGATCGATGTGGGCGTGCGTGAGGAGGATGCGCCGGACCGTGAGGCCGCGCCGGCGGAGTTCGTCCAGAACGGTTCCGTCGTCACCGCAGGGATCGACCACGATCGCGTCGGTCGACCCGGGCGTGGAGAGGACGTAGAGATTGTTGTCGAACGGCCCCACGGAACGGCGTTCGACCCGCACGGCTCAGCCCTTCGTTGCCGTGATGGCCGTGATGCCGAATATCGGAAGGCCCACCATGTCGATGCCGGCGAAGCCGGCTTCCTGGAGGTACTTCGTCAGCTCTCCGCGGGTCAGCGCTCCGGCGTTGCCGGCGCCGTAGGCGGCGAGCACATTCAGGCGATAGAGGGCCGCTTCCCTGGGCTCCGCGTGCGAGTCCTCCAGGAGGAACTCGGTGACGATGATGTGCCCGCCGTCGCGGAGCGACGCGCGCGCCGCGGCCAGGATGAGCGGAATGGCGTTCCGGCTCCGCCGCGAGAGGTGGTGCGGCACGAGGATCAGGTCGGCGTTCGCGCCCGGCTGCGCCGCGTCGGGATCGCCCGAGACGAAGCGCACGCGCTCCTCCAGCTTCATGCTCCTGATGAACTCCTCGGAGACCGCCTGGAAGACCGGCCGGTCGACGATGGTCGCGTGGAGCTGCGGATAGCGGCGCGCCAGACAGAGCGTGCCGGGGCCGGTGTGACTCCCGATCTCCAGGAGCGTGGAGACGACGCTGAACTCGAGGTCGAGGATCTCGGCGACGCGCGCCATGGTGGCGTAGCCGCCGGTGTGGAAGGCGCGCGCCAGACCGATCTCCAGCTCGTCGTTCCCCTGCGGCACGGTCGGCGGGCCGCCCCCCCGAACGCGCTCGCGGAGCGAACTCCAGAGCGGATAGAGCGGGTCCCGCATGAAGCGGACCATCTCGACGTAGTTCCCCGGGACGCTCTCCACCAGGAAGGCGTTCGACACCTCGTCGTTCTTGTAGCGGTCGCCCTGCCGCTGGAGGAATCCGATCGCGCAGTTCGCGTCCAGGAGCGCCTCCATGGCCGCGGCGTCGGCGCCGGCGGCTTCGGCCACCTCGGCCGCGCTCTTCGGTCCCTGGAAGAGGATCGTGAAGACGCGTAGCTCCACGGCGGTCAGCAACGCCTGGCTCGCCCAGAATCCGGTGGCGACCTGGAGGATCGGCACGGGACTCAGTCGTCCGGAGAGCGAGGGTCGGGGACCGGCGGAGCGGCCCATCTGGTTCATGTCGTGGTCCTCTGGTGCACGGCGGTCGATGCTTCGCGTACGAGTCTAGGCTACCCCTGCATGATGGCGCAAGGCGCGCTCCTGGGACCGACTCCCGGCGGTTTGGATGCAAGCTTCCCGGGGGCGGCTCAGAGAACCTCGGGCCCCCGTTCCGGCGGCAGCACGCCGGCGCGCCGGAAGATGGAGTCCATCTCTCGGAGGGAGGCCCTCAGGAGGGCTGCCTTCCGCGCGACGGGGAGGAACGCCGACTTGAATCCGTTCACCAGGACGTGCCGCACGTCGTTCGGCGTCAGCTTGAAGGTCGTCACCGCCCGGTCGAGTTCCTGGGTCATGGTGGTCCGGGAGACGAGCCGGTTGTCGGTGTTGAGGGTGACGCGAAGCCCGAGGCGAAGGTAGCGGAGGAACGGGTGCGCGCTGGCACGCGGGACGGCGCCCGTCTGGATGTTCGACGTGAGGCACATCTCGAGCGGGATCCGGTGGTCGTTCACGTAGTCGAGGATCTCGCGGTTTTCGCCGAGCCTCGTTCCGTGCCCGATCCGGTGCGCGCTGCAGTAGTGGAGCGCCTGCGCGATGCTCTCGGGGCCGTACGCCTCGCCGGCGTGGACGGTCACGTTCACGTTGTTCTTCGCCACCAAGTCGAAGGCCCGGCTGTGCGCCTTCGCGGGGAAATTGTGCTCGGCGCCGGCCAGATCGAAGGCGACGACCCCCTTCCCCCAGTACGCCACGGCCACCTCGGCCAGGCGATTCGTGAGGCGCGGGCTCTTGTGCCGGATGCCGCAGATGATGATCCCGCTCTCGATGCCGTAGCGGCGGCGCGCGCGCTGCAACCCCCGATTCACCGCCTCCACCGTCTCCCCCATGGTGAGCCCGCGTCGTGTGTGAAGCGCCGGGCAGTAGCGGACCTCGAGGTAGCGGACGTTCTCGCGGTGCGAGTCCTCCGCCAGCTCGAAGGCCGCGCGGACGAGCGCCTGCCGGGTCTGCAGCACACGGAGGGTGAGGTCGAAGGCCTTCAGGTACTCGGGGAGGCTGACGCCGGACGTGAGCCCTTCCAGGAAAGCATCGAGCGCGGCGGCGTCACGAATCGGAAGCCGGAGCCCCTGCTCCCGCGCCATCTCGAGGAGCGATTCCGGACGGAGCGATCCGTCGAGATGAACGTGAAGGTCGGTCTTGGGGAGCGCGAGGAGCAGCCGGCGGCGTCGGTCGGGATCAACCCACGGCGACGTCCGCCGTCGCGGAGGCGAGCGGCGCACCTAGATCCCCCACCGAAGCGTACGTGAGCCCCCGGAACGCCGGATTGGCCGAGGCGAGGCGCGCGAAGATCTCCGCGGCCCCGGCATCGCTTTCGTGCAATGCGCCGAGCGCGAGGCCGAGCTCTTGGAGCACGCGCCAGTCCTCGCGCGCGTCGCGCGAGGTCGAGAAGACGCGGTGCGTGCGCTGGACTCGTCCCTTGGAATTCGTGTAGGTGCCTTCCTTCTCGACGTGCGTGGCGCCGGCCAGAACCCAGTGCGCCTTGTCGGCGACGGGCGAGGCGTGCGTGTCGAGGACGACCACCAGTTCCGCCCGCTCCAGCGCCCGGGCGACGAGCGCCGGATCGCCGAAGGTGTCGAACGCGCCGCCGCGCAGGAAGACGAGGGCGCGGATCTCTCCCTCGGCGGCGGCCTGGATCATGTCGCGAACCGAACGGCCGCCCTGTCCCGGCGCGACGCCGAGTGCGTCGGCCGCGAGCTGGGTGAAGATGGTGA
>JBBTHR010000133.1:0-7037 GCA_038060295.1 Candidatus Eiseniibacteriota bacterium | reverse complement strand
CCGCGTCGTTCCGAATGGGGATCTGCGCCGCCATGCCACCCATGGCGTGGGCGCCGCGGCGATGACACGTGCGGATCGAGAGGAGCGTGTAGGCCCGCATGCAGGGCTGCTCCATGGTGACCTGGCTTCGATCGGGCAGGACGGCTTCGGGGTCGTGGCGGCGCGCCTTGATGAACGAGAAGATGTAATCCCAGCGACCGCAGTTCAACCCGGCGGCGTGCTCCCGGAGCTCGTAGAGGATCTCGTCCATTTCGAAGGCCGCCGGAAGTGTCTCGATGAGAACCGTCGCCCTGATCGAGCCGCGTGGAATTCCGAGCGCCTCCTGCGCGGCGACGAAGACGTCGTTCCAGAGACGCGCCTCGAGGTGCGACTCCAGCTTCGGAAGATAGAAGTAGGGCCCGGTCCCTCGGCCCAGGAGTTCCCGCGCGTTGTGGAAGAGATAGAGCCCGAAGTCGAACAGGGAGCCCGACACCGGGCGACCGTCGAGGAGGAGATGGCGCTCGGGCAGATGGAGTCCGCGGGGACGGACGAGGAGAACGGCCGGCGACTCGTTCAGCCGGTACTGCTTCCCGGTCGCGGGATCGACGTGGGTGAGCGTTCGCCGGACGGCGGCGTGAAGGGCCCGCTGCCCCTCGATGAGATTCGCCCACGTCGGCGTGGTCGAATCCTCGAAGTCGGCCATGTAGCAATCGGCGCCGGAATTGAGCGCGTTGATCACCATCTTGGGATCGACGGGGCCGGTGATCTCCACGACACGCTTCTGGAGATCGGTCGGCGGCGGCGCGATGCGCCAGGTTCCCTCGCGGACGTGGCGTGTTTCCGGGAGGAAGTTGAGACGCTCGCCGGCGGCAAGCCGTTCGCGGCGAGCCGCGCGGCGCGCCAGCGCCTCATCGATCCGCGGACCGAAGCGCCGGGAGAGGTCGGTCAGGAAAGCGAGCGCGCCCTCGGTAAGAACCTCTTCCGCCCCCTCCGCGCGCGGTGCGCGAATCTCGATACCAGGATTTGGCTTGGCGGGTGTCGACATGCCGTCGATCCTCTCACGGTCCGCGGTCCCGCTCAATAGGTGTAGCGGGGTTCCCAGCCGTTCTCGCCGTCGGCCAGCATCGCGATCAGATGCCAGACGCCGCAGAAGAGATCGTAGGGTCCGAACTCGGCCCGCGCGACGCGCTCGATCGTCCCGTCGTCGGTGAGGTGAAACGTCGAGACGCCGGGCATCCACGACTTCTCGCCGCGGAATCCCATGTCCTGGGTGAAGGTCGATCCGTGGCCCGAGACCATGGGGAAGCCCCATTGTCTGCTTGCCGCGAACGTCTTCTGCGTCTCGGCCGCGTCGGGCGAGCAGACGACGAATCCGGCGCGGTTCGCCAGGTGGCGCCAGACTCCGTTGAACCCGTCGGCCCAGAGCGTGCAATAGCGACACCCCTTCCCCATGTTGTGGACGACGATCAGGTCCTTCTTCCCGCCGAAGAGCGACGAGAGCGTCACCGGCCCGTCCCATCCGGCCAGGACGTAGTCCTGAATCCGCTCGCGCGGCATCGCGCGCTTCAGCTCGGCGAGCCGCCGCGATTTTTCGAGCAGTTCCTCTTCGAGCGTCTGAATTTCCCGGGCGGCGTTGGGCGACGTGGAATTCATCGGATCTCTCCCTTCCGGCCCCGCGGATTCTACCCTTCCCCGGAGGGGAGGCAACCGCCAACTCTGCGCCTCTCGGTGGGTCTATACTCGGCCGATATTTCGTCGCCACGGGCGGTAGTGACCGGATTTCACCGCACCCAGCTCACCGAGCAAGACACAAAGGAGCGATCGATGATTCGCCACGCGCGTTACGGCGCCGCGCTCGCCACACTGACCGCGGCCCTTCTCGTTCCGGCCCTCGCGCAGGGCGCGGGCGCCTCGGAGCCGACGTTCGAATCGCACTGGCAGGATGGCCGCGCCGAACTGGCGGGCTACCGCTATCACGTCACGCGCTACGGCGAGGCCCGAACCGGGCAGGCGGTCATGATCACCGTGACGGAACCGTTCAGCGAATCGAATCGCGTCAAGGTGGACCGCCCCGGGAAGAATCCATCCGACACATTCGAAGCGCTGAAGGTGAACCTCGTGCGCGATTTCCAGACCGGTACCTACGACTACAACACGATGACGTCTATTTTCGTCCGCTCGCGGGATTTCACGCCGGTGAAGATCTCGTTCTCGAGCGCGGAGTGGTGCGGGCACGTGTACGAGGAACTCCTGCTCGATCGAACCGGAGTGCGCCAGACGCTCCGCTCCTATTTCGAAGGAGAGAGCGGCGACCGCTCGCTGAACTCGCCGCCGAACGGAATCTCCCAGGATCAGCTCTTCATCCTCGTGCGGAGCCTCCGTGGCGACTACCTGCGGCCCGGGGAGAAACGGACGCTGCCCCTGCTGCCTGGCTCGATCGAGCGCCGCCTCGCGCATCGCCCGCTCGCGTGGGTGAGCGCCACGATCGAGCGAGCGGCAAGGCCGGAGCGCCTGAAGGTGCCCGCCGGAACCTTCCTCGCGGATCAATACCAGGTGAGGACGACCGACTCTCGAATCGGCACGTTCTGGGTGGAGCAGGCCTATCCGCACCGAATCGTGCGCTGGTCGTGGTCTTCGACGGCCCAAGGCGACCGCCGGGCGAGCGAGGCGATGGAATCCGCGGAGCTCGCCGGTAGCGCACGCCTGCCTTACTGGGAACTTCACGCGAATGGGCAGGAGACTTACCTGAAGGAATTGGGACTCTCGCCGCTGCCTTCGCCCTCCGCGGCTCCTCGGCGGCGGTGAGTTTGGAGGTCATCGTTCGAGTACGGCGGGAGGGAAGGCGAGAACCCTCCGTCGCTTTCCGTCGCCCGCTTCGCGAGCGACGCAGGCTCCTCCGGGTTCTCGCCTTTCCTCCCGCCTAACTCAGCCAAAGTGGAACTCCAGCGCGCGGCACCACGCTGAGCAGAAGCACCGGCAGGCGCCCCCAATTCCACGCCGCAGCCGCGAAGCCGCGATCCGAGAGGGATTCCGCAGCCCGGCTCGATCCCTGAACCATCGAACTGGGCTCGGGCCCCGCGAACACCCGGAGGAGCCTGCGTCGTCCGCGGAGCGGGCGACGCACAGCGACGGAGGGTGTTCGCGGGGCCCGAGCCCCATCGCGCGACAAGGTGCTCGACCCTAAGCAGCAGGCTCCCGAACCAAGGCCCCGACGATCACTCCGGCTACGGCTCCCTTCACGATGCTTGCTAGGAACCAGGTGAACGCCACGGCGTAGGGGATCGACATCATGGCGTACGAGCCATATCCGAAGGCGATGCCGTGGCCTAGTCCTAGCCAGATTCCGAAGAGGAGCGCGATGGAGCAACTCTTCGGGCGGACGAAGTTGTGGTAGACGGCGGCCAGGGCGATCGCCGAGATGAAGATGGAGAAGTACATCACCCCCAGCTTCACGTCGTCCGTGGAGCGCCAGAAGCCGGGCATCGCCATGTAGCGGGTCCGGAGCAGGACGCCGTGCATGATGAAATCGAGAACCGCCCACGCGAGCGTGACGGCGAGCGCCGGCAACAGAACTTTCCTCAACATGGCCCTACCCCTCCTTGTCCTCGTACATCGTCTTGAGGCGGGAGATCACGCCGGGATCGGAAAGGGTGGTGGTGTCTCCCACCGCGTTGCCGTCCGCGATGTCGCGCAGCAACCGCCTCATGATCTTCCCGGAGCGTGTCTTCGGGAGATCGGCCGTGAGGATGATCTCGTCCGGACGCGCGATCTTCCCGATCTTCTTCACGACGTGGTCCTTCAGATCGTCGATCACCGCCGGTCCGCGGTCCTCCCCTTCCCGGATCGTGACGAACGCCACGATCGCGGTCCCCTTGATCTCGTGCGCGCGGCCGACGACCGCGGCTTCCGCCACCGAGGGATGGTCGACCAGCGCGCTCTCCAACTCCATCGTCGAGAGCCGGTGCCCGGCCACGTTCATGACGTCGTCCACGCGGCCGAGGAGCCAGAAATATCCGTCCTTGTCGCGCTTGGCGCCGTCGCCCGTGAAATAGACACCCGGAAAACGCGCCCAGTAGTTCTGGCGGAAGCGCTCCGGATCGCCGTAGATGCCGCGCAGCATCGCGGGCCACGGCCGCTTGAGGATCAGGTAGCCGCCCCCTTCCTTCACCGACTCGCCCTTCTCGTTCACGATGTCGGCGTCGATGCCGGGAAGCGGGCGCGTCGCCGACCCGGGCCGGGTCGCGGTCACGCCCGGGAGCGGCGAGATGAGGATCATCCCCGTCTCGGTCTGCCACCACGTGTCGACGATGGGACAGATCTCGCCCCCGATGTGCTTGTGGTACCAGATCCAGGCCTCGGGATTGATCGGCTCCCCCACCGAGCCGAGGAGGCGGAGCGAGGTGAGCCGGTGCTTGGCGGGCCACTCCGGGCCCCACTTCATGAACGAGCGGATGGCGGTCGGCGCCGTGTAGAAGATGGTGACGCCGAGCTCCTCGACCAGTTGCCAGAAGCGGTCCTTGTCGGGCCAGTCGGGGGAGCCTTCGTAGATCACCACCGTTGCCCCGTTCGCCAGCGGACCGTAGACGACGTACGAATGGCCCGTGACCCACCCGCAGTCGGCCGTGCACCAGAAGACGTCCTCCTCCTTGAGATCGAACACCCACTTCGTCGTCGCGCAGGTCCCGGTCAGATAGCCGCCCGTCGTGTGGACGATTCCCTTCGGCTTTCCGGTCGTCCCCGACGTGTAGAGGGTGTAGAGGAGATCCTCGCTATCCATCGGCTCGGGCCAGCAGTCGTCCGAGAGACCGTCGACCAGGCGATGCCACCAGTGGTCGCGCCCTTCCTTCATGTGCACCTGGAACTCGCCCCGCTTGAAGACCACGACGTGCTCGATGCTGGGGCAGCCCTCGATCGCCTCGTCGGCGTCGTGCTTGAGAGGGAGGATGGCGCCCCGGCGATAGCCCCCGTCGGCCGTGACGAGGACCTTGGCCGTGGCGTCGTTGATCCGGTCGCGGAGCGAGTCGGCGGAGAACCCGCCGAAGACGACGCTGTGCACCGCGCCGATCCGCGCGCAGGCGAGCATCGCGATCGGAAGCTCGGGGACCATCGGCATGTAGATCGCGACGCGATCGCCCTTCCGCACGCCGAGCTTCTTCAACCCGTTCGCGAAGCGGTTCACCTCGCGGTAGAGATCCCAGTAGGTGAGCGTGCGGCGGTCTCCCGGTTCGCCCACCCAGACGAGCGCCGCCTTGTTCCGGCGCGCGCCGCGCAGATGGCGGTCGACGCAGTTGTAGGCGACGTTCAGCTTTCCGCCGACGAACCACTTCGCGTCGGGGAGGTTCCAGTCGAGCACCGTGTGCCACTTCACGAACCAGTCGAGCTCGGCCGCGCGCGCGGCCCAGAAACCCTCCAGGTCGGCGGCCGCTTCCCGGTAGAGCGAATCGTCGCGGACGTGGGCGGCCCGGGTGAAGTCGGACGCGGGCGGATAGGTGCGGTTCTCGTCGAGCAGCGCGGCGATGGCGCCGCTCGGGGTCGACGGACCCGCCGGGGAACCCTTCTCCCGGGCGGAGGGTCGCTTTTCCTTGGCCATGAACTTCCCCTCCGTGTGGACCTAGCCTTTCCGGAGCGCATCGTACCGCCCGCCCCGGCGGGAACGCAAACTCCCCCGGCGGGGGCGGGTGGATCGATTTTAGCCACCCACTGCCCGGGAACCGCATACCCGCCAACCGCAGAAGTCGGTGGTCGCCAAAAGGGCGATACCCTCGCGCCGGAGCTGTCACGACCGCCGGTTCGACGCGTGAGGAAGCCGTTCCCAGGCGCAATAGGTTGGGGTAAAATAATGGGGCACCCCAAGATGTTGTGTTTCTTCTTGACCCGTTACGCACCCCGTCGTCTACCGTGCGACCCTGGTTTGGAAATGGCGCCCGGGGGAGTTCGGCCCGGGCCAGCGGAAGGGGGCCGCAGGGAACGCGGGACCCGGGTGAGGGTAGACTCGTAGAGGGGCCGGAGAATGGCGAGGGATCTGGGCAACGAAGGTACGTCGGTCAACGAAGGAATGGCGGTTTTGGAAGGAGCCATGGGCACGAAGGGTAGGAACGAAATCGAGGTCGAGAGGAGAAGCGGCCTCCGCTTTCCGCGCCTCTTCACGCGCGCGGGCGTGAACCCGTTCGACGAGGTCGAATGGGAGCTGCGCTCGGCGTCGATCGCGAACGAGCACGGCAAGGTCGTTTTCGAGCAGAAGGACGTCGAGTTCCCGAAACTCTGGTCGCAGATGGCGACCAACGTCGTGACCTCGAAGTACTTCCGCGGCCAGATCGGCACGCCGCAGCGCGAGCGCTCGGTGAAGCAGCTGATCGGGCGTGTCACGAAGACGATCGCGGGCTGGGGCCGCGCGCAGGCTTACTTCGCGTCGGAGATGGACGTGCAGGCGTTCGAGGACGAACTGACGCACATCCTGCTCCACCAGAAAGCCTCCTTCAACAGCCCCGTCTGGTTCAACTGCGGGGTCGAAACGAAGCCGCAGTGCTCGGCCTGCTTCATCAACTCGGTCGACGACACGATGGAGGGGATCCTGAACCTCGCGAAGACCGAGGGGCTCCTCTTCAAGTGGGGCTCGGGCACGGGAACGAACTTCTCGGCGCTCCGTTCCTCGCGGGAGCACATCGGCGGCGGCGGCACGGCGTCGGGCCCCGTCTCGTTCATGAAGGGCTTCGACGCGTTCGCCGGCGTCATCAAGTCTGGCGGCCGCACGCGCCGCGCGGCGAAGATGGTGATCCTGAACGCCGATCATCCGGACATCGTGGATTACATCAAGTGCAAGGCCGAGGAGGAGAAGAAGGCCTGGGCTTTGATCGACGCGGGGTACGACCCGTCGCTGAACGGCCCCGCCTATGCCTCGATCTTCTTCCAGAACTCGAACAACTCGGTGCGTGTCACCGACGAATTCATGAAGGCCGTGGAAGAGGACAGCGCCTGGACGACGCATGCGGTGACCGACGGACGCCCCATGGACACGTACAAGGCGCGCGATCTGATGAACATGATCTGCGACGCGGCGC
>JBBTHR010000132.1:0-5627 GCA_038060295.1 Candidatus Eiseniibacteriota bacterium | reverse complement strand
CCGTGGGAGATCAAGGACGCGCTGGCCGAGGCCGGCCTCATGGGCGTCTGGATCCCCAAGGAGTACGGCGGCTCCGGCGGCGGTGTCCTCGACCTCTGCATCTGCGTGGAGGAACTCTCCCGCGCCTGCGGCGGCGTCGGCGTTCTCTATGCGGTAAACGCGCTCGGGAGCTTTCCGATCCTCGTCGGCGGCACCGACGATCAGAAGAAGCGCTACCTCCCGCCGATCGCCAAGGGGGAGAAGTTGATCTCCTTCGGCCTCTCCGAGAAGTTCGCCGGGAGCGACGCCGCCAGCCTTCATGCGCGCGCGGTCCGTGACGGCGACCACTGGGTACTGAACGGCGAAAAGAAGTGGAACACCAACGGCGGCGCCGCCGATATCTACACTGTGTTCGCGGTCAGCGATCCGAATTCCAAGTCGCGGCGCATCTCCGCGTTCATCGTGGAGAAGGGAACGCCTGGATTCCGGATCGGCAAGGTGGAGGACAAGATGGGAATCCGCTGCGTTCCCGTCGTGGAACTCCACTTCGAGAACTGCCGCATCCCGGAGAAGAACCTCCTGGGCGAGATCGCGGGCCAAGGCTTCAAGCACGCCATGCAGACGCTCGACCGCGCCCGCCCCGGCGTGGCGGCGCAGGGCATGGGGCTCGCGGCGGGAGCGCTGGAGTACGCCACCGTCTATGCCGGTTTTCGCGAGCAGTTCGACGCGCCGATCATCTCGTTTCAAATGATCCAGGCGATGCTGGCCGACATGGCGACCCGCGTGGAGGCGTCGCGGCATCTCATCTACGCCGCGGCGAAGGCCGTGGACGACGGAGCCCCGAACGTCTCGAAGCTCGCGGCCATGTGCAAGCTCTTCGCCACCGACACGGCGATGCAGGTGACGACCGACGCCGTGCAGATCTTCGGCGGCTACGGCTACATGAAGGACTATCCGATCGAGAAGTACATGCGCGATGCGAAGATCACGCAAATCTACGAGGGGACGAACCAGGTCCAGCGCCTCGTGATCACGCGGTCGCTCATCAAGGAGTCGCACAGCCTCAAGTACCTCCTCGACTACGTGCCCAAGGAAATCCAACAGGGAGTGAACGACGCCGAGACGCTCGCGCGAAAGGCGGCCGCCGCCGCCGCGGCGCCGCCGGAGACCGCGACGGCCTAGGGACGACCCCGGAGACCCATCCATGACCGTGACCATGACCCCGCTGACGCCGATCAAGATCGGGGAGAAGGCCCCCGACTTCACGTTGAAGGACCAGGCCGGCAACGCCGTGTCGCTCTCCTCGTTCCTGGGGAAGCAAAACGTCGTGCTGGTCTTCTACCCGCTCTCCTTCACCAGCGTCTGCGCGGTGCAGATGCCGGGGTACAGCAAGGAGCGGCAGCGATTCGAGGACCACGACGCCCAGGTGCTCGGCATCTCCATCGACTCCTCGCCGGTCCACAAGGCGTTCGCGGAGAGCGTCGGGGTCGAGTTTCCGCTGCTGGCGGACTTCTATCCGCACGGAGCCGTCGCGAAAGCGTACGGCGTACTTCGCGCCGAGGGCTTCGCGGAGCGTTCGACCTTCGTCATCGACAAGCAGGGCATCGTGCGCCACGCGGAGGTCCATGAGTTCGGCCGGGTGCCCGATCGCGCCAAGGCGATCGAAGCGCTGAGTTCCCTCGCCTGATGAGGCGCGTGCGGACCCTCCTCCTTTCAATCCTGATGCTGGGCGCGACGGCGTGGTTTCCGCCTCGATCCCTCGCCTCGTCTCCCCCAGCCGCCGACGTCGACCGCGAGAGCGCGGGGATCGTTCGCGCGATGACCGACGCCATGGGCGGCCAGGAAACGTGGGACCGGCTTCCCTATTTCCGTTTCGACTTCGTCGTGGTGCGGGACGGCAAGGAGGTCGCGCGGTTTCGCCACTGGTGGGACAAGCGGAACGGGCGCTGCCGCGTGGAGGGGCCGGACGATCAGGGGAAGCAGGTCGCCGCCATCTTCACGCTCGCCGACAGGAAGGGATCGGCCTTCGTGGAGGGAATCGGGGAGAGCGACGCGGCACGCGTCGCGACGATCGTTCAGAACGGATACGAGCGCTGGGTGAACGATACCTACTGGATTATGATGCCATTCAAGCTGAGCGATCCCGGCGTGCGAATCCGCTACGCACGGAACGAGCGGACGCTCGAGACGGTCTACGACGTCCTCGAACTCTCGTTCGTCGCGGGCACGGGGCTCACGTCGGACGACCGCTACTGGCTCTACGTGAATCGCAGGACCCACCTGATCGATCGCTGGGACTACGTGCTGACCGGCCAGAAACCGCCTCCCTCGGGCGCCTCCTGGGAGGCGTGGACCGGCATCGGTCCCGTGAAGCTCTCGCTCCAGCGCCGCTTCCAGGGGAAACCGGTCATGCTCCGCTTCGAGAACGTGGCAGCGCCGGCCGCGTTCGACGAACGCGTCTTCACATTCTCCACCGTTCGAAACTAGATCCACCCACCTCACTCCACCCACCTCACTTGAACCGCAAGCCCATTGCGGTTAGGATGCCGCGAAACGGAGCGGCAGAGGGCCCGCGGCGTGCGAGGCCAAGAATTCCGCTAAAATTTTGTATTACAAGCAGATAGAGGGGGAACTCGTGGCTCCGAAGAGCGCCAGCAAGGGATCGGGGAAGAAGCAAGCGAAGGCCTCCCCGCAGGGAAAGGCCAAAAAGACGGCCGCCTCCTCCGCCCGGAAACACACGAAACAGGCCGTGAGTCCTGCTGTCAAGAAGGCGGCCAAGCCGGCCAAGCCGGCCGCGAAGGTCACCCCGATCAAGTTCGCGGCGAAGGACCGAGCCATGGTCCCGGCCAAGCCCGCCGCCAAGACGCCCGCGCGCCCCGTCGTGAGAATGGCCGCGCCCAAGGGCGCTCCCGCGCCGATCGGAAAAATGGGCGGGAAGGGAAGGATGGGCGGCAAGGGCGGCGCCGGCGCCCATCACAGATCCGAGCCCGGCGGCCACGAGCAGGTGGGGCTGGAATTCGAGATGGTGGAACCGCCGATCCCGGTGGTGGTCCACGAGCCGCCGATACTTCCGACTCCGTCGCGCCGCAAGCCGAAGCCCGGCTCGCCCGATTGGCCCGGCGAGGGACTCACGGTCGGAATGGAAGCGCCCGCCATCTCGCTTCCGAGCACGCTGGGGCGCAAGGTCACCCTGGCCGAGTTCCGCGGCATGCGCGTCGTGCTCTACTTCTATCCCAAGGACGACACGCCCGGCTGCACCATGGAAGCGTGCGGGTTTCGCGACAACATGTCGCGCATCACGTCGAAGGACGCCGTCGTTCTCGGCATCAGCCTCGACGATGAACTCAGCCATCAGCGGTTCGCGCAGAAGTACAACCTCCAGTTCCCGCTTCTCTCCGACGTCGACGCCGCCATCTGCCGGCGGTATGGCGCGTACAAGGAGAAGAGTCTCTATGGGCGGTCGTTCTGGGGAGTCGAGCGCACGACCTTCGTCATCGACCGGGAGGGGAAGGTGGAAAACGTCTTCCGCCGCGTGAAGGTCGAAGGCCACGCCGACGAGGTTCTCGCGACGCTTTCCGTCTAGGATGCGCCGCACCAAGATCGTCGCCACCCTCGGGCCCGCTTCGGCCACGCCCGCTGTCCTCGCGCGAATGATCCGCGCGGGGCTCGACGTGGCGCGGCTCAATTTTTCCCACGGCACCAGTCGCGATCACACGCGCGCCTTCCGCCTCGTCCGCTCCGTCTCCGCGCGCGCCGGCAAGAACGTCGGCATCCTCCTCGACCTCCAGGGCCCCCGCATCCGGGTCGGCGAGCTCAAGGGCGGGTCGGTCAAGGTGGTGAACGGCGAGGCGGTCCTCCTCACGGGCCGCCGTGGCCTGGGCGACGCGACGCACATTCCCATCTCCTATCCCGACCTCCTTCGCGACGTGCGGAACGGAGACCGGGTGCTGATCGACGACGGCCGGGTGGAGTTGAAGGTGGCCGCGCGCGTCCGCGGAGGACTCCGTGCGCGCGTCGTTCGCGGCGGCGTCATCTCGGACCACAAGGGAGTCAATTTCCCCGGCGTGCGGCTCGGCGTGCCGGCCCTGACGGCGAAAGATCGAAACGATCTGAAGCTGGGGCTCGAACTGGGCGTCGACTACGTGGCGCTCTCGTTCGTGCGCGGCCCCGAGGACATCGTGGGGCTCCGCCGACTCATGCGGGGGGTGAAGCACCAGCCGCTCGTGATCGCGAAGATCGAGCGGCGCGAGGCGATCGAGAACCTCGAGGCGATCCTGGACGTCGCCGACGGCGTCATGGTGGCGCGCGGCGACCTGGGCGTGGAGTACCCCACCGAACGGGTGCCAATCTTGCAAAAACGGATCATCGATCGCGCGAACCGCCGCGAGGTGCTGGTCATCACCGCGACGCAGATGCTCGAGTCGATGGTCCACGCCAGCCGCCCCACGCGGGCCGAGGCCTCGGACGTGGCCAACGCCATCTTCGACGGCACCGACGCGATCATGCTGAGCGCCGAGACGGCGGTCGGGCGCTATCCCGACGCGGCCGTCGCGACGATGGCGAGGATCGCGTCGGAAGCCGACGAATTCTCCGCGACGACGAGAGTGCCGCGCCGTTCCGACGGCTTCACGCTCGCGTCGCCGACCCACGCGCTGGCGCACACGGCCTACCAGGCGGCCCGGGAGATCCGGGCACGCTCGCTGGTCGTCTTCACCCACACCGGCTACTCCGCGCGCCTGGTCAGCAAGTCGAGGCCGGCGCAGACCATCCTCGCTCTCTGCCCGCTCCGCTCCACCTGCCGCCGGCTCTCCCTGGCCTGGGGGGTGGTGCCGATCCAGGTGCCGATGTGGAGGACGGCGGGCGGAATGGTGGAGGCCGGTCTGCGGATCCTGATCCGGATGAAGGTCGTCCGGACGGGCGACTGGGTGGTGGCCATGGCCGGGACCACGACCCGCTCGGGCGGCACGAATTTGCTTCGCATCCTGCAACAGGGGCGTCCTCCTGACCGCCATCCCGGGGCACGTTGACAGGCGCCCGAACATCCCGGTAAACTTAACGATAGATAAGAACGCATCTTCGGGGCTCGGCCCGCATCTCAAGTGGTTGGGCACGCGGTTTGCACCCCATCGCGGCGGAGCCCGAGAGAGACATCGGTAGAATCGGAGGATTCCAAGGTCATGGTCACCCTGAGCGAAAAGGCTGCTTCGGAACTCAAGTCCATCATGGATCAGAACGGAGGCACGTTCGTAGGCGTCCGCGTCTTCGTTGCCGGCGGTGGCTGCTCCGGTCTTCAGTACGGGATGCAAATCGCCGACGAGCCGCCCACGGCCGAAGATCTCGTCTTCGAGCACGACGGCGTGAAGGTCATCGTGGACAACCAGAGCCACCAGCACCTCGAAGGTGCGTCGATCGACTTCGACGACTCCTTGCAGGGCGGCGGTTTCAAGATCAACAACCCGAACGCGGTCAAGTCGTGCGGCTGCGGCAATTCCTTCTCCAGCGGTGAGGAGGAAGGCGCGCAGGGCGGCGGCTGTGGCAGCGGCGGTGGTAGTGGTGGCGGTGGCGGCTGCGGTTGCGGAGGCCACTAGGCCCCAGGCGATTCGACCGGTAGACTCGACCGGCGCTCCGGAAACGGGGCGCCGGTTTTC
>JBBTHR010000131.1:0-1335 GCA_038060295.1 Candidatus Eiseniibacteriota bacterium | reverse complement strand
TCACGATCTACCCCGGCTCCTCGCAGGCGGGCGTGATGTACGAACAGCTCCGCGATCTGGCGGAGGAGGCGAAGGCCGCCGGAATCGCGGTCGTGGTCTGGTCGTATCCGCGCGGGTCGGACATCAGCAAGGCGGGCGAGACCGGCATCGACGTCGTGGCCTACGCGGCGCAGATCGCCGCGCAACTCGGCGCGCACATCATCAAGGTGAAGCTCCCCTCGGAGCATGTCGAACAGGAAGAGGCGAAGAAGGCCTACGTGAAGAACGCCATTCCGATCGCGACGCTGGCGGAGCGCGTCCGGCACGTCATCCAATCGTCGTTCGACGGCCGGCGCATCGTGATCTTCTCGGGCGGGGCGAAGAAGGAGAACGACGAAGAGGTCCTGAACGAGGCGCGCGCCATCCGCGACGGCGGCGGGTTCGGCTCGATCATCGGGCGGAATTCGTTCCAGCGGAAGAAGCCCGACGCGGTGAAGCTCCTGAAGAGCATCATGGCAATCTACACGGGCGAGGCGAAGTAGTCCCCGCCCCCGCGACGTCAGTGTCCCGGCTGTGCCTGCTCCTTGGCGGGCGGGTGCTCCAGTAAATAGCCGCCCCAGAAGTAGCCGGCCACGGCGAGGGCTCCGCAGACGAGCAGGACGACGCCGAGAACTCGGCGCAGGCGCGCCGGCGTGGCTGGTCCCGCGTGCGTGCCGGCGTTCAATTCGCCTCCTTCGCGGGAACCGGCAGCGGCCGCTTCGGGTCGCGCGGGAAGAGCGTGTACGAGAGCATGACCTCGTGGACGTTTGCCGGCGTCCGCGGCGAGAGCGCGAAGTAGACCGGCAGCGTCACCGTCTCCCGCGGAGCGAGCGACTGATCGTCGAAGCAGAAGCACTGCATGAGCTGGAACTCCCGCGCCGCCGCGACCGGAGCGATCGAATGAACGGCCCGGAAGAAGACCGAGTCGTCGCTCATGTTCGTGAAGGTGTACAGGAGATGGACCGGCTTCCCGATCTTCGCGGTGATGACCGGGTCGGACGGACCGAAGCGCACCGGGAGACCGGTCCCCACCACACCCATGAACTTCACCTGGACGTCCCGCACCGCCATGGGGCCGGTCGAGCTCGACGGCGTCCAGGTCGCTTCCTTCGATCCAGCCTTGGCCGTCCCGCCGATCCCGAATCGCTGGCAGAACATCTTGAAGAGCGGGACGTTGGCGTAGGCGACGGAAAACATCAAGAGGACGCCGACCGCGAGGCCGATTGCCAGGTGCGCGTTGCTGAGCTTCTTCATGCGGACCTACGAGAGGAACGAGCCGAGCGGCACGTGCCAGATGGCGTCGGCGATCATTCCGAG